>JBKQVS010000168.1:0-8449 GCA_052139855.1 Desulfobaccales bacterium | reverse complement strand
CGGCCCCGAAGGAGTAGCCCACCACGTAGTGAGGGCCGGAGACCCGGGACTTGAGGAGTTCAAGGGCCGCGGCCAGGTCATCGGCTTCGTCGAGGCCGCCGCCGTAGGTCCCGGTGCTGCGCCCCACGCCCCGGAAGTTGAAACGGAGGGCGGACAGGCGGCGGGCCGTGAGGGCGCGAACTGCAGTCAGCACCACGTTATTGGCCATATCGCCCCCAAAGAGGGGGTGGGGGTGGGTGATGACCGCGCCGCCGGGTGCGGGGCTCACCGATAACCGGCCTTCCAGAGTGACTCCCGGCCCAGGGATTTCGACTTTTTCTTCCATGGGGCTTCCCTCTGATGCCAGATGATAAGTCTTTGAGGGCGCACTGAATTGCGCCCCTACAAAAACCATAATAATTCAAATGGGTTTTACGGCATGAGCCTTATTTGAAATCATGGCATGGCGTATTTTCGCAGAGGTCTCACGTCGCAATCAAACCGGTGGGGCGAGCGTTTCGCCTGTGCCGGTGCAGGCTAAAGGTTCATGAACCACAAACGTTTCACCCGCGAGAATGAAAAATCCCCCCTGCCCCCCTTTTTCAAAGGCGATTATATACTTGACATAGCTAAAAGTCTGTGCTATCTTATATATCAAGGAGTTAGGAACCATGAGCACAGACCTCACAAACCCAATTTTCACTGATGAAGCCAAGGCCAGAAAGCACCTTGAAAGTTT
Organism: Desulfobaccales bacterium; assembly: GCA_052139855.1. Lineage (GTDB taxonomy): Bacteria > Desulfobacterota > Desulfobaccia > Desulfobaccales > 0-14-0-80-60-11 > 0-14-0-80-60-11. The sequence continues at coordinate 7,731 of JBKQVS010000168.1, read as the reverse complement.
GCGCTGGCCTAATGGTCCCTTTTGCCCTCATTGCGGCGAGACTGAGAAGATCAAGCACCTTAAGGGTGAAAGCCACCGCGCGGGACTTCATCAATGCAATGCTTGTCGCCAGCATTTTACGGTGACTGTCGGAACTCTTTTTGAGAGTTCCCATATTCCGTTGCATAAATGGCTTCTGGCCTTTCACCTTATGGCTTCGAGTAAGAAAGGGATAAGCGCTCACCAGCTTGGCAGAGAATTGGGGATTACCTACAAGTCGGCTTGGTTTATGGCTCACAGGATTCGTGAAGCCATGAAACCCACTTCTGTTAATATGTTCGGAACAAATGGACCTGTCGAAGCCGATGAAACCTTTGTGGGAAGAAAGCCTGGGATGAAAAAGCGCCGTGGATATGCTCACAAAAACGCTGTCTTTGCCCTGGTGGAACGTAACGGCGGGGTCCGCTCCTTTCATGTGCCTAACGTGAACGCCGACACCTTGAGACCTATCCTCAAGGAGCACGTTACCGGCGAAGCCCACCTTATGACCGATGATGCGGGGCAGTATAGATATATGCATGAAGAGTTCGCTATCCATGAGGTCGTAGCTCATAGCAATAGCGAGTATGTCAGGGGCAACGTGCATACCAATACGGTCGAAGGATTTTTCAGCATCTTTAAGCGTGGTATCTATGGCGTTTACCAGCATGTCAGTGTTGCTCACTTGCATCGCTATACTGCTGAGTTCGATTTCCGTTATAACTATCGTGAGAAACTCGGCTTCGATGATTCAGATCGTGCTACCCAAGCCCTCAAGGGCATTGCCGGTAAGCGTCTAACCTATCGGCGGACTCACTAAGTCCGATAAAGATGATAAATAATTTACATGGCTCCTTACCGCCGCTTGTGCTATGGTGATTTTGCGCAAATCCCATATTTTGGAGGTTAGGAGCCATGGACCCTCAAACTGAAAAAGAAATCATAAAATCATTAGAAGCTATGCGTGAAATGTCCAAAGAAACACTTAAAACTCTCCAAGACATGCGTATGTCTCTGAAAAACATGGACAACAATATCGGCAAACTTGTTGCTAAACGTCCAATTTAATCGGAATTTCGCCAATGGCGGTGGCTAACTCATTGTAGAGAGAAATTGGCCCAAACAAGGCTTGTAGGTCGTAGCCTGTTATTCCGCCCTCAGTTTTGATAAATTCTTTTACAAGGTCAACCACCTTGTCCCTGAGAAGTTCGCGCTTAGCTTTGTCTTCACTCATGGCTTATCCTTTTCTTTCTTTGTTTTCGGTTTCGGCGGCGTCTCTAAAAACCGTTTAGCAATATCATCCGGGGATACGTTAGTAAAATCAACTTCTGGTTGTTTCTCTTTAGGCTTTTTGATATCGGAATCTTTCATAATTATAAAACCTTGACTAAATCTTTGATAAAGATTCTTACTGCATCCAAAAGTGCCTTTGATTCTTCCTCAGTATAAGTAGCCTTTGGATGCATAGTAGGGTTTCTCCAGGCGATTTTAATGGTTTCAAAATGAGCAATTATTGATTCATATCTTATTCTGTCTGGATTATTATGTTTAGGATATAAGACGCTAACTTGTCCTCTAATAGCATTAAGTATTGTTTGCCATTCTTCATTATATGTAATTGATGGTGAAATCCCAACTTTGTCAGCAAATTTTTGAGCACCTTTCTCCATAACACGCATTAAATGAAAAACACAAGCGGTATATCTATCTAATGCAAAACAATTACTAGCTTCGGATATGTCTTCGACTAATTCTGGAAATTTATTTGCTACATCATTTCCAAAGATAGATTCTTTTGGATTATAATATTTTTCTCTACCGCCTGGCATAATGACTAAAAAAACTCTGGATTTAAGCTCATTATCAAGTCTACTATACAATTCATTTAGATGCTGTGTATAAACTTCATCAACAGTTTCCATATATTGAATATGATCTAACAGTTCTGCTGCTTTAGCTCTTGATAACTTAAGGTCCATTTCTGTAAGAATATCAACTAAGGTTACTGCTGTTTTTAGTAAGTGTTTAAGTGCGGGCTTACATCTGGGTTCATTAAAATTATATTTTTCATTTCCTGCCAGACTGGTAAAATAGTCTAATACTGTTATTGCTCTCAGATACCTATAAGCATAGAATTTTAGCATATCCAATAAACTCCATAGGCGAGGTGTTCCACACTCCCATGGTGAAGCTATTTTGTCAAGGCAGTCTTCACCCTGACCAACCCCACAGTAGGATGGCAGAATCGCTTGAGAAAAATCCAAGCCTATGAAATTTATATCACCCCCGTGCTGCTATGTCAAGTAAACCATCGCCTTTTCAAAGGGGGGTATCAAAGTTCCCCTTGGGAAAAGGGGGATTTAGGGGGATTTGCCGTTTTGCACGCTACAGCCTGGGGCTATCAAAAATGGTTCTCAGAACCGCACTTATTATCCATCATACCACAAGCGCTTGAGGGAGTCAGGCCGGGGAAGGTATCGCCGCCGCCCGGGGGCGGCGGATGGTTTTTGATGGATTTGCGGCCCGGAGATAATATATGATGCAGGGAAATTGCCGCAGTTGAGGTAAGAGCCGCACTATGACAGAGAAGAAAATCGGTTTTGTGGGGACGGACGGCAGGACCCTGCTGGCGGCGCTGGAGACCAGCCGCTCCAAGAGCGAGCTTTATCCCGGGGCGTATCGCGGGGTCGTGGTCAAAGGCACCGGGGCCATGGAGCCCTTTGCGAAAAAAATGGGCTGGCCGGTGGATTTTATAAGGGTGCCGGACAACTCGGCCGCGTCCTATGCCGCGGCCCTGGTTCAGGCCTTTGGGGCCGGAGAGCTGGATGTGGCCCTGGTGATGCCGGAGGGCCTGCTGTTCGAGGGCCTGGTGGACCGGGTGAGCGAGGCCGGGTTCGGGGACCGGATTATCGGTTTTACTGCCGCGGGGGTGGAGTACGAGGCCGACAAGATCGCGGGCAAGCGGGCCTGCGAGCAAGCGGGGGTGCCGGTGGCCCCGGCCTGGGCGGAAGTGGAGGCCCGGGATTACCCGGCGGTCTTGCAGACCTGCCTGGCCTTTCTGCACGAATTCGGCGGCGCGGTCTTAAAATACCCTTACAGCGCCGGCGGCAAGGGCGCCCGGATCATGCTCAACACCTGGGACGTCAAAGACGTTTACGACGGCTTGATGAAAGACTACAAGGACGCCTACAGCCGGGGCTGCGGGAAAAAAGCGGCCTGGCCCCTGCTCATCGAGGCGCGCATGTCCGGGGTGGAGATCAGTTTCACCATCCTGGTGGATAGAAAGGGGCAGTATCAAATACTGCCCACCGCCATGGACTATCCGGAGCGGTTTGCGCGGCCGCCGGGGCTGGACAACCCCATCACCGGGGGCATGGGCTCCATTTCGCCCCACCCCCTGGAATCGGCGGCGCTGCTGGAACTGGCCGATGCCACCATCGCCCGGCCCCTGATCCGGCTGATGGCCGAGCAGGGCACCCTGCGGCCGGCGGTGGTCTATCCGGGCTGTTTCGTCTCCTTCGACGGGAATTTTAGGCCCACGGCCATCCGGGTGTGCGAGATCAATATCCGTCCGGGGGAGCCGGAGTTCCAGCCGGTGGTGAAACGGCTGCGCAACCTGGGGGCGCTGGTGATGGCCATGGCGGAGGGGCGGCTGAACGAGGTGGCGCCGGAAGTGCGGTCCGACCAGGTCTCCCTGTGCATGGCCCTGGTGACCGGCCCCGGCGGCCCCCAGCAGCAGAAAGGCTACCCCTGGTCCCTGACCAAGGGCGAAGTGGTGGAGATTGACTTCGACTATTTCGACAAGAAGAGGATCACGGTGATCCCGTCGGCCATGGATTATGCCGAGGGGGGGTTCAAGTCGGACGGTTCGCGGGTGGCGTACGTGCTGGCCAATGCCGCGGTCAAGGCCGGGCAGAGCCTGGGGCAGGCGGCGGAGCCGCTAAGGCAGAAGCTGCTCAACGCTTTCGACAACGGTAAGATCAGGGTGGTTCCCCGGGAAGACGAAAAGGGCAACCGGCTGGCGCTGCGCCGGGATATCGGGGGGCATTATCAGAAGGCGGAGGCGCTGAAAGGCAGTGGTCAGTTGTCAGTTGTCAGTTGTCAGTTGCCAGGGGGCAGGGGGCAGTAAAAAAAGGAAGAAGGCCGTAATGGAAATGGAATGATGGGAAAGGCGGGATGCGCTTCGCTTTCCCGCCCTACGGCCCTGTATTCCAACCAGCCGGGGGTTAATGCGCGTGTCACCAGATAAGTCGCCTTCCCCGCGGTCGCCAGGCTTAATTCGCCACCTCTTTCACTTCCCTGGCGGCCTTTTCGATGAGCGCGGCCACCGCATTCGGCTGCGACACGTAGATCGCGTGACTGCCCTTGACCTCGACGACAGTCGAACCCGCGCGCTTGGCCATGAAGCGCTGAGCCGCCGGTGGGATCATCTTGTCGTCGGTGGTAACCAAGTACCAGCTCGGCTTGGTCTTCCAGGCCGGCTCACTGATCGTGCCGTTGAGCGCGGTCACGCCCCATGGGACTTGGGAGTCTGCCATGAATGCGGCCCTTTCATTGTCCACGTCACCCGCAAATGAAGCGGGGAACTTCGCCTTGTCGAGGAATAAATAGCCGTCCTGTGGCGGCAGTATCGGAGGCACAGGCGCTCCCGGCGGTGGATCCTTGATAAGCGTGGACACCGACTCGCCCTTGTCCAGGGCAAAGGCGGTGATATAGACAAGCCCCGCTACCTTTGGATCGTTGCCGGCTTCGCTGATCACTGCTCCGCCGTAGGAGTGGCCGACGAGAACCACTGGGCCATTCTGCATGGCAACTATGCGCTTGGTTGCGGCGACATCGTCGGCCAGCGATATCGTCGGATTCTGAACGACGCTGACCGTGTAGCCATCCTTCGTCAGGATTTTATAGACGCCTTCCCAACCAGAGCCATCCACGAAGCCACCGTGAACGAGAACGACGTTCGTCGCCTTCAAACCTGGTATTTCAGCCATGATGATCTCTTTTCTCTTGCACAAATCTGATTAATCAGCAAAAGCGGGCATTGAAGAATGATCGTAAGCTAGGTGCTACAGATCGGCATGTCAATAGAACTCGTATGGCGAGCTAATAATTATTTTATCGAGGAAGCTGGGGGATCAGGATGGCTGATAACTTGCCAGGTTCGACAATTATCGTCGGACCTCTAAAAATTCAAGATATGATATGGATAATCAAATGGGCAACAGCGTCAATCATTAGACAAAATATATCTTACTGTCTAGTTAAAACATCAGATTATAGATAAAACGCGGGTTTTAGCAGCTCAGGAAACCTGAAGACTAGACAAAATGATGGCGGGTGCGGGACGGTGGGCAGTGCTCGCCAGGCAGTTAGGGGCTTTTCCTGACCCCTGGCCCCTGACCCCTACCCTCTGGCAACTGACAACTGACCACTGACTACTGTATTTGTCCCTCTTCGGGGTCCACCTGGAATTTCAGGGCGGCGGGGCGGTTGGTGCTGTCGATGTAGCGGTTCCAGATGTCCCTAAGGTCTTGTATAGCGCGTTTGACGTCGGGCTCCAGCCCCTGGGCCCGGAGCTGCCCCAGGCCGTAATAGAGCTCGTTGAGCAGGCGGATCTGGGTGATGCTCACCACCTGGTCGTAGGCGTCCTCCCCCAGGGGGGCCAGGTCGAGCTTTTCCAGCTCGGCGAGCTCGTTTAAGATTTCCATGGCAATGCCGGTGAGCAGGTCCTGGTAGTACTGGGGGCCGCTCAGGTCGATCCGGCGGCCCCGGCTCATGGTGACAGCGGCGGGGGGAGGGCCCATTCAGCCGGCCGGGGCCTGGTCCGCCAGGTAACGGTAGATGGCGCCGTCGTATTCGTGGGTCAGCTTGAAGACCTTGCGGGCCAGGGCAAAGCGGGTGGCGAGGTTGGTGGCGCCTTTATTCTGCTTGATTTCGGCCATGAGGCGGGGATAGTCGGCGGGGTCCACCACCACGGTGACGGCCTGGTAGTTCTTGGCCGCGGCCCGGAGCAGGGTGGGGCCGCCGATGTCGATGTTCTCGATGGCGTCCTCGAGGGTGCAGCCGGGCTTGGCCACGGCTTTTTCGAACTGGTAGAGGTTGACCACCACCAGGTCGATGGGGACGATGCCGTGGGCGGCCATCTGCTCCTGATGGCTGATCAGGTCGCGGCGTCCGAGGATGCCGCCGTGGACCCTGGGGTGCAGGGTTTTGACCCGGCCGTCCAGCATTTCGGGGAAACCGGTGAAGTCCGAGACCTCAACCACGGGAACGGCATGGTCCCGCAGGAGCTTGGCGGTGCCGCCGGTGGAGAGGATTTCCACCTGGTAGCCGGCCAGGAATTGGGCGAATTCCGCCAGACCGCTCTTATCAGTGACACTCATCAAGGCCCGGGCAATGGGTTGCATCAGGGTTCCTCCGTATGGGGTATTTTTTGGGGGAGGGCGGGAGCATTATTCGTTAGGAATGTCCCCGCCTTCCCCCAAAATGATCTTTGCAAGACTCTCAGTGTTAAGACCCTACTATAAGCGCTCAAATTACGCAAGGCTGCGGACGCCCCCCACCTCTTCTGATACCAAGTTGGCGCCATAAAGATAATGCCGACTTTATGATAGCACCCCTTATAAGGGCGGTTCGCGAACCGCCCCTACGATTGGGATAATTACTTGTTTGAAGGAAACTTGGTATGAGGCACTTGGCTCACTCGTCGCAGGCGGCGTAGGCACCCTCGCCTGCGGCTAAATGCAGGGTGGACAGCCGAGGGCGGCTATCCTACATGGGACTGGCGCAGAGGTCTCTGACTGGTATCCCCGGCGCTGCGAGGGCGCGGTTACCGGTCACCATGTTCGCAATGGCGCGGTTTGGACTAGGGGGCATAGGTCAGAAGCATTGCCGGCGGGACCGGCGCGGTGAAATCAATGGACATCATGAGGCTGAGAATGAATATGGTCAGGATGGAGAAGATAAAGAGCTGCTTGGCCCAGAGCCGCTCTTCTTTGGCCTTGTAGCCCGACCAGACCATATACAGCCAGGAGAGGCCCAAGACGGCGGCCACGGCAGAGGTGGTGTACCCGGTGTAGCCGCCCAGGGTCAGCATCAGGGTGGCGGCCATAAAGGCCAGGATATAACCGACCATATGCTTTTGGGCCGCGGCGGTTCCCTGCTGGACCGGCAGAATCGGGATGGCCGCAACGGTGTAATCATCAGAGTGAAACACTGCGATGGCGTAGCAGTGAGGCATCTGCCAGAGGCTGAAGATGGAGAGCAAGATCACGGCTCCCAGGTCGAAGCAACCGGTGACGGCGCAATATCCCGCCAGGGGCGGTGCGGCTCCCGCCAGGCTGCCGATTAAGGGGGCGTAGACGGAATGGCGCTTGAGGTAGAGGCTGTAGAGGCCCACATAAATCACCAGGCCCGCCAGCACGATGACCACGGCCAGCAGGTTGGCCGCCGCCCAGAGCAGGGCCAGGCCCGCCAGGCCCAAAATCGAGGCGTAGATTACGGCGATCTGGGGTGAGATGAGCCCCCGGGCCAGGGCGCGGTGGCGGGTCCGGATCATTTTGCGGTCTATTTCTCTGTCGGCACAGTTGTTGAAAACGCAACCGGAAGCGACCACCAGGGATATGCCGAGGAGCGTGGCGGGGAGCGCCAGGCCATCGACCCGCCCTTTGGAGGCAAGAAAAAAGCCGGCTGCCGCGGAGATCAGGTTGCCGA
>JBKQVS010000167.1:0-21474 GCA_052139855.1 Desulfobaccales bacterium | reverse complement strand
ACCTTGCGTGGCCATAAAATTGCCTCCGAAGGCTGGGTAGAAAGGATGGAGATCTAAGGCATGATAGCACGGCTTTTCCTGAAAAGACAAATCCTTCGGTAGCTGAGGACATCACCCCCTTGTAGCCCGAAACCCGCGGTAAATCCATGCATGGCATGATAGTTCCACATAGCTTGCCACTATACGCCCTTAGCATCAGACTCAGAAAAATTGACGCTATGATCTGAATAACGAAATGGGCGCTTGGGGTGGAGAGATTCCGAAAACCAGGGAACGAGGCAAGCCAACCTCAGCGCCCCGGCGCCCCGGGACCCGGGGCCGCCGGCGGGTCGGCTCCGGGCGCCGCCTCCAGCGACGGGGGGTGCACCAGGGGCACAAAGCGCACTGCCAGGGAGGCCTCCTCCACCAGTTTCCCCTGCACCTTGCGATACCGCACCAGGGTTTGGGACCCAGAGGGGCCCCCCAGGGGAATCACCAGGCGGCCCCCCTCTTTAAGCTGCGCCGCCAGGTCCGGGGGCACCCGGGGCGCGGCCGCGGTGACCAGGATGGCGTCAAACGGGGCTTCCTCCGGCCAGCCCCGGTAGCCGTCGCCGCTTCTCACCTGCACCCGGCCATAGCCCAGCTCCTGAAGGAGGGCCGAGGCCCGGCGGGCCAACTCCGGCCGGATTTCGATGCTGAAGACCTTCTCGGTGAGTTCCGCCAGGACCGCGGCCTGATATCCTGAACCGGTCCCCACTTCCAGCACCTTGTCACCCGGCGCCACTTCGGCCCACTGGGTCATCAGGGCCACAATATAGGGCTGGGAGATGGTCTGCCCTCCCCCGATGGGCAGGGGGTGGTCGCCATAGGCCTGGGAGGCCAGGGCCCCGGGCACGAAGCGGTGCCGGGGCACCGTGCCCATGGCGATCAACACCCGGGGGTCGGTGATGTCCCGGCGCTGGAGCTGCCGGGCCACCATAACCTGCCGGGCGTCCTCGAAATTATCCAGGGCCGGGGCCGAGCCGGCGCCGGCCCCGAGGCCGGCCAGAATCACGGCCCCGGCCAAGAGCGCCAGACAGGTTGATCTCAGCCGCAGCGCCACGAAAATTTTATCCCGGAGCCGCACAACCCGCCTCCATCCCGTTAGGTTGGCAGATGCTCCTCGCCAATCCCGCCTCATCTTTAGGCGCGGCCTCGCACCGCCGCCAGACGGCGGGCCACGTCCGCCAGGTACTCGGTCTTTTCCAGGCGCGCCACCCAGGCCGCCGGCAGGCCCCCGAGGCCCAGGTAGGCGCCGCTGAGGCCGCCGGCGATGCAGGCAATGGAGTCCGAATCGCCCTGGGTGTTGGCCCCCCGGCGGATCGTGGTCAGAAAATCATCCGGGGATTTGAGGAAACAATAGAGGGCCAGCGTCACCGCTTCCTCCGCCACCCAGCCCTCGCCGATATAGGCCAGGGCCGCGTCCGGAGAAGCCATTTCCAGGGCCTCCTCCAGGCGGGCCAGGGTCTGGTCGAATTCCCGAACCTGGCCGTGAGTCTCCAATTCCAGGGCCGGGAGCATCTCCTCCGGCGGCACGCGGTCCAGGGCCAGTTTTGCCAAAAAGGCCGCGGCCACCGCGCCCAACTGGGCCGCGGGATGATGGTGGGTGACCAGGGCCGAAGCCGCCGCCACCTGGCGCAACTTTGCCAGGTCATGCTGATAGAGAAAGCCGATGGGAGCCACCCGCATGGCCGCCCCGCAGCCTTTGGAATTGGGTTTGCCGCTCTTCCACCAGGGGACCCCCGCCTCCAGCTGGCGCGCCCCATAGAGACAGGAGCCGCCCGGCGAGCGGTCATTTTCCGGCGAGCGCAGCCAGGCGACAAACTCTTGGGAAATGGCCTCCATGATGCCTCCCAGGTCCTGGTGGCCCGCGGCGATCAGGGCCTCGGCCACCGCCAGGCTCATCTGGGTGTCATCCGTAAATAAAGCCGGCGTGGGCAGCTCCTGGATGCCGTTCGGACCGTAGCGTTCCCGAATTCCCTTCAATTCCCAGAATTCCACCGGCGCCCCCAGGGCATCCCCCAGGGCCAGACCGTAAACCATTCCCAAGACCTGTTCCATGTGTCTCCTCTGAGGCCTTTTTAATTATGGACCACTTTCCTGAAACCGTGGCGCCCTGCCGCCGGGACTACGGTTTCCGTGCGACCGGTGGGGGGTCCGGGGCCATCATATGGGGCGCAGGCGGCGCTCCGGCCACCGAGACCTTCGGCCCGGGGAGTCCCAAAGCGGCCCGCTCCTGCTCGATTTTCTCGAAGATGGCGTGCGCCAGGACCTGATGCCCTTCCTTATGCAAATGGCCGCTGAAATTGGCGAACAGCGGCCGGAAATCCATCCGGGAAAAGACCCCCTTCATGGAGATGTGGTAAATTCCCGGACCCACCAGGCTTTCTCCCAGGGGGTCCAGACCGTGATCGCTGAGGTAAAGGCCAAGCCGGGGGTCTTCTTCCAGCCGGCACTGGGTGACCAGGATGACGGGAATCCGCCTCTGGCGCAGCATGGCCACATTTTCCGCCGCGGTCTCCTCCGCCAGCCGGATGCGGGCCGCGATCTCCCGTGGGTCCTGGGCCGCGGCCACCTGGGCGTCGGCGTCGTTTGCCGCGTATTTCAGGCGGACCGCCTCGGGCACCAGGGGCCAGAACACTTTCTCGAGCTTGGCCTCATACAGCCGCCGGAAAATAAAGACTTTCATCAGCCAGTGCCGCGGGTGCCACCCCTGGAATTCCTGGCTGCGGCGCCACTCCCGCTCATCCTCCCACTTGTTGGTGTCGTTGATGTGCAGGACGACGAGGCTGGGTTCGTACTCCAGAATTTTTTTCAGCACCACCTGACAGCGTCGCGGCCCATAGCCGGGCACGGCCAGATTGATGGACTCCGCCTTAATACCCTGCCGGCGCAATTCGTCGCCCAGAAACCAGGGGTAGGCCGTTTTAAAGCTGGGTCCCCGGGGGACGGAGTCGCCCACCACAAAGATGCGGAAGGTTCCCGGCGGCCGATGCCGCTGAAAGGTCTGGGGGTGGAAGCGCCGCCCCCCGGCCCGGAAGAGTTCCACCGTGCCGTCCGCGTGCTCGGCGAAGCCCGCCTGGGGATTGTAGCCATAGTCAAAGCGCCCCGAAATATCCTGGGCAAAAAAGACGCGGGCCACCACCTCTGCCAGGACCAACAGGCAGATAACCACAAGGCAGGCGGGAGTGATCAGTCGTTTCATCAGAATTGAAAATAGATAAACTCTTTATCCTGCTCCCCGGAAGAAACGATCAACAGGATCATCACCGCGTAAACCAGGCCCCGGGCCACCCAGGGGACGTGGTCCAGGGTGGCTTCATCCCGGTATTTCCAGGCCAGGACCTGAAGCAAAATTAAGGGAAGGATGTGAATCAGCAGCCAGAGGGCGGAGGATTGCCAGGAGAGGCCCGACGCCGGGTTCCAGTTGCCCAGGGCCGCGAACCAGACCCCCAGATGAGAGACGCTGGGGCTGCGGAAAATGGCCCAGCCCACCAGGGTCAAGACCAGCATCAGGGGCACCGCCACGACGTCCCGCCAGTCCCAGGGCCCGTCCTGGCCGCGGATGCGGTTGAACGGCGGCACCACCCGATAGACAATGAGCAGGGCGCCGTGATAAGCCCCCCAGAGGACAAAGACCCAGTTGGCCCCATGCCACAGGCCGGCCAGCACCATGACGATGGCCAGATTCCGCAGGGTCTCCCACCGGGTGCCGCGATTCCCGCCCAAAGGGATGTACAGGTAATCCCGAAACCAGGTGGACAGGGAAATATGCCACCTGCCCCAAAATTCCGACGGCGTCCGGGAAAAATAGGGGAACCGGAAATTCTCCATCAGGTCGATCCCCAACAGCTTGGCGGACCCCCGGGCGATATCGGTGTAACCGGAAAAATCGGCGTAAATCTGGAAGGCGAAGGCCACCACCCCGATCACCGCCCAATAGCCGTTGAGGCTGGTCTTGGGATCAAAGGCATAGTTGGCCAGGATGGCGCAGTTATCCGCCACAAACACCTTTTTAAAGAACCCCACCAGCATCAGGCGCAGGCCGTCCTGGATATGCGAATCCCGGAAATCGGCCCCGTTGGCCAGCTGGGGGATAAGATGTTTGCCCCGTTCGATGGGCCCCGACACCATCTGGGGGAAAAAGGCGTCGAAGGTGGCGAAGAGGAGAAAATCCGCACACGCCGGGCTCTGGCCCCGATACACGTCGATGACGTAGCCCAGCGATTGGAAGGTATAAAAGGAGATGCCCACGGGCAGAATGATGTTCAGCATGCTCCAGTTGGCATTGACTCCCACCGTCCCCAGGAGTGACGTAAATGAACCGACAAAAAAATTGAAGTATTTGAAAAATCCCAAAATGGCCAGGCAAAAGACCACGCTCAAGACCAGGTAATATTTGGGGCGCCGGTCCCGGGCCAGGAGCCCGACGGCTTCATGGCCCCCGAAAAACGCCAGCCCCATGGCGGCGCTGATCAGCAAAAGCGATGGTGAGATGCCGGCCGCGGGCAGGAAGACATAACACCCCAGGCACCAGGCGGCGGGCAGCAGCGCCAGGCCCAGGACCAGCCAGGAGCCGTTTTTCCGGCCGTCGATGGCCAGGCCGCAATTATAGTCGATGACCGTGGTGGCCAGCACCAACGCCAGGAACCTGACGTCCCAACAGCCGTAGAAGAAGTAGCTGCCCGCCAGCAGCAACAGCAGCCGCCGTCTTGCCGGCAGGAGCCAGTATGCGATGATGATGATGGGAAGAAAAATGAAATACTGCCAGGAAATGAAAGACATAAGCGTCCGGTATGATAACTATGGGAGTTACCCTGAGGATTACTGGGGCACCATCACCTCATAATTGAAATTACCGGTTTTTAGAATGGCGCGAACCACCCGGGACAGGGAACCCGAGGTTCTTCCCTGTGCATCTGGGCTTTATTATACTCAACCTCAGGGTAAACAGCCACCCCCAGGAAAGCAAGGGAATTTTTGTTGCTGAAGGGGAGGCCGGTCTCCCTCACCCTTTCCGGGCCATGACCAGGAGCCGGGGTTCGCCGCTGATGGGGAGATTATATTTATGCTTTTCCAGGGGACCCAGTCCCAGTAGCTGACCAGCAGACCCGGCCGTTTCCAGTTCGCCCAGGGCCAGATGTATGCCCTTGAGGGCCAGCACCACGCCTCCCGCCGCCAGGAGCGGCGCGGCCAACTCCATCAGGCGGGGCAGGATAAAGACCGCCCGGGAGACCACCGCCGCCACCTTGGGCTCCCATTTTTCGGCCAGGTGGGGGGTGAGATGCGTCTGGACCACTTCGACGCCGGTCAACCTGAACCGGGAGACCAGATACTCTAAAAACGCGGCCTTCCTCTGGCGGGCCTCCACCAGGGTAAGGGCCAGGTTTGGCCGGGCCAGCTTCAGCACCAGCCCGGGGAAGCCGGCGCCACTGCCCAGGTCCACCAGGGAGGCGGCGGCGTCCAGACACGGCAGCACCGCCAGGGAGTCCAGAAAATGCTTGATGACGATGTCCCGGTCGGTCTTCAGCCCGGTCAGATTGGTCTTGGCGTTCCAGAGCTTGAGCTCTTCCAGATAGATCTGCAAGTGCCCCAGAACATCGGGAGCCAGTTCCAGGCCCAGGGCCGCGGCGCCCTCTACTAGAAGGGCCAGGGGGTCGGAGGATGGGGGTTCGTGCACGGAGATTCCTTAATCAGCATTTATTGCCTGTAGGGGCGGGTTTCAAACCCGCCCCTACATCAAAACCAGCAGCCTTATCAAAGAAAGAGAAGAAACAAGGCCGGGCTCTCCCCTGTCGTAGAGAATCTTTTCTATCACCCCCCTCAGTTCATTTCCCCAAACAGAACTGGCCGAAGATGCGGTCCAGGATGGCCTCCCCCACTTCCTCCCCGGTGATCTCCCCCAGTTCCTGGATGGCGGACCCCAGTTCCAGGGCCACCAGTTCCCAGGGGGGGTTTTCATAAGCTTCATAAGCTTCATAAGCGGCCAGCAACTCCCGGCCTTGGTCCAGATAAGCCAGGCAATGCCTGAGGTGCTCATGGTGCCGGACCTGGGTGATGACCTCGCCCTCCACCCTGAGCCCGCCGCCCAGGGCCTGGGCCACGATTTCCTCTCGCAGGGCCTCGATGCCCTGGCCGGTCTTGGCCGAGATTTTTATAAGGGGCCAGGTGGTGCGTCCCGATAATTCGTCTTCAAAGAGCTGGGGCGAAAGATCGATCTTGTTCATCACCACCAGCCCCGGTTGCCCGGCCAGTTCCGCCAGGGCGGCGTGATCTTCCGGCGCGGCCGGGACGCTCCCGTCCACCAGATAGAGGACCAGATCCGCCTGCCGCAGCCTCTCCCGGGTGCGCTCGATGCCCAACTCCTCCACCCGGTCCCGGGCCGGGCGCAGGCCCGCGGTATCGCTGAAGCGCACCACCACCCCGCCCAGGGTGATGGACTCCTCCACCAGGTCGCGGGTGGTGCCGGGGATCTCGGTGACGATGGCCCGCTCCATGTCCAGGAGCCGGTTCAACAGGCTGGATTTACCCACGTTGGGACGCCCGGCGATCACCACCAGCAGTCCCTCCCGCAGCAGCCGCCCGGCCTCATAGCTCTCGGCCAGGGCCTTGAGCGATGCCAGATGCAGGTCGACACCCGCCTTTATCGAGGCGGGGGGCAACTCCCCGGCTTCTTCCGGAAAATCCAGGGCGGCCTCTACCCGGGCCAAAAGGTCCAGGAGATCTTGCCGCACCCGGGTCAGCCGCCGCCCCAAACCGCCGTGCAGGTGCGCCGCCGCCACCTGGAGGTGCGTTTCGGTCCGGGCCCGGATGACCTCCAGGACCGCTTCCGCCTGGGTCAGATCGAGACGCCCGGCCAGAAAGGCCCGCAAGGTAAATTCTCCCGGACGGGCCAGACGCGCCCCCGCGGCCAGGACCAGGTCCAGGATGCGCCGCAGGACCCCATAGCCCGAATGGCAGTTGATTTCCACCACGTCTTCCCGGGTATAGGTGTAAGGCGCCCGCATGAGGCTGACCATGACTTCATCGATGATTTCACCCTGGGGATCGACGATGTGGCCCAGAGAGAGCCGGTGGGACTGCCAGGTGGGGCGGGGGCGATGGGGGCGGAAGAGGCGACGGGTGATGCTTTCGGCCGCGGGGCCGCTCAGCCGGACGATGCCGATCCCCGCCTCACCCAGGGGGGTGCTGATAGCCGCAATAGTGTCGGCCGCACCAGGGGAAGTCATGCCGGGCCAGCGGCATCCTCCTGGGTTTCCTTCTTTTTGACCGGTGAAATGACCACCTTCTTATAGAGGCCTTCACCCCGGCTGATGGTCTTCAAATCCTTGTCGCCCTGGAGCGCCATGTGCACGATGCGGCGATCATAGGGGTTCATGGGGTTCAGGGTGATGGGCCGGCCGCTGCGCTTGACCTTCTCGCCGTACTTTTGGGCCAGCAGGGCCAGGGCCTCATTGTGTCGGGCCCGGTAGGCCTCCACGTCTATGGCGATCCTGACCTTCTTCCGGGTCTGCTTCGCCAGCATCTTGGTGACGAGATATTGCAGGGCGTCCAGGGTCTGGCCCTGCTTACCGATGAGCAGGCCGGCGTCGGAGGTTTCAATGAGCAGGTTGATCCGGTCTTCTTCCTGCGTGACGGTTACCGTGCCCGGCTCTTGCATCTTCTCCAGGACCTGCTCCAGGATTTCCCGGGCCCGGGGCAGCAGATCATCCTCCTCCCCTTGCAACAGCGCGGCGCGCACCCTGGCTTTCCGGCCTCCCAGACCAAATATTCCGGGAGATCCCACCGACACAATTTCTATCTCCAACTCCTCCGGAGGGACCTGGAAATGGGCGCCGGCATTTTCAATGGCCTCTTCGGTGGTTTTGCCTTCAAACTCCAGAAACTCCATCAATACTTCCCCTGAGACCTACGTAAGGTACTTATTGGTATAGTACTGCTGGGCGATTGACAGAACGTTGTTCACCAGCCAGTAGACTACCAGGCCGGAGGCGAAATTCAGAAACATGAACGTAAAAATCAAGGGCAAAAACATCATCATCTTGGCCTGGGTGGGATCGCCGGTGGATGGCGTCATTTTTTGCTGGAGGAACATCGTGGCCCCCATCACCAGGGGGGTGATAAGCAGGGGGTCCTTGGCGGACAGGTCCGCCAGCCAGACGATGTTGGAAAACGGCAGGGTGGGGATAAAGGAGGCATGGCGCAGTTCGATGGCATATCCCAGCACGTTGTACAGGGCGATAAACACCGGCAACTGCAGCACCATGGGCAGGCACCCGGCCATGGGGTTGACCTTGAAGGTGCGGTACAGGGCCATGAGTTCTTTGTTCATGGTCTCTTTGTCGTCTTTGTATTTCTCCCGGAGCTTGGCCACCTTGGGCTGGAGTTTCTGCATGTCCTTCATGGACTTGTAGCTCTTGTGGTTGGGATACCAGAAGACGATCCTCAGCAGGATGGTCAGGATGACAATGGCCCAGCCGTAGTTGAAGGAATAGCGGTCCAGCCAGTTCAAGAAGTGCAGCAGCGGTTTCCCCAGGACGTCAAACCAGCCGAAGTTGACCGCGCGATCCAGTCCCAGGGGCTTGAGATAGTCCAAATTTTTCGGGCCGAAATACAGGACATAGGAAAACTGGGCCGCCTGCCCCGGCCCCAGGGCCTCCACCGGGGTCCTGACGCTGGCCACCATGGACGCCTTCGGTGGTTCGCTCAGGGTGACCCAGGTCTTGGCGGACTCGGGGATGATGGCGGTCATGAAGTAGCCTTCGTCCAACCCGGCCCACTCCACCTTGCCGGTAAAGGTCCTGGACTCCTTGAGCCCGCCGCTCTTGATGTCTTCCAGCTTATTATTGATGGAGCCGTTGAACCCCAGGAAATGAAAGCGGCTGGCTTCCTCGCCGGCGAAATTCTCGCTCAGGTCCAGATTGAGTTGCCCATCCAGGGGCTGGCCGGTGTGATTGGTCACCTGGACCGCCAGGTTGAAGTCGTAACTGTCGCCCTTGAAAGTGTACGTCTTCACCAAAGTCAGGCCCCCGGGGCTGACCGAGGTAAACTTCAGGGTGCCCTTTTCGTCGGCCTTCAGGGTCAGGGCCGAGGTCGAGGCCTCGCTCAGTTCCAGCCCGGGCACGTTGAGGCTCTTCCCTTCCCAGCTCACGGTCAGGGGCAACTCATTGGCGCTGCCCTCCCGCACCAGGTCCTTGTCTTTGATCCCGGCCTGGGCCGGGGTGAGATAGCGCTCCACCTCAAAGGCCACCGGCCCCAATTTAAAATTATAGACGGGCTTCAAGGGCATCCGGTCTTTATAGTTCTTCAACTCGAAGCTCTTGAGCCGACCCCCGGCCTCAGTGAACACCGCCTTAAACGAGGGCGTGTCCACCACCACGTCTTTGGCCGGACGGGTCGCTGGCGCCTTCGCCGCCGGAGACGCCGGCTTGGTGGCGGGCGGCGCGGCCGGAGGCGGGGCCGGGGCTGGGACCGAAGCCGCCGGTGACGCCGGGGAGGTTTGGGTGGCGGGTGCGGGCGCCTTGGGGCTTTTGTTCTTTTCCCCGTAATAGATGAACGCCATGAACACCGCGAAACTTAAGGCCAGGGCAATCAAGGCCCGTCTTTCCATGAGAAACTCCTAAGGTACCGGGTCCCACCCCCCGGGATGCAAGGGATGGCAGCGAACCAGGCGCCGGAGGCTTAACCCCAGACCCCGCCAGACGCCGTGTCGGCTCAGGGCCTCGGTGGCATACTGGGAACAGGTGGGCGCAAACCGGCAGCAACTGGGAAATAGAGGTGAGATCAGCACCTGATAGGCACGGATTATCAGAAGGGCCACTTTAGTCATGAATTCTCTGCCGGGTCCGGGAGAGCAGCAGCCGGCCCAACTCTGCTTCGACTTGATGATATTCTAAAGCCGGAGCCCCTTTCTTGGCCATGATCACCAGGTCAAAGGCGGGTAATCCGGCTTGATGGCGGCGAAAAAATTCCCGGAGCACACGCTTCACGCGGTTGCGCTGAACCGCTTTTCCCAGGCGCTTGGTCACCACCAGCCCCAGCCGGGGATGACCTTCGGCCATGGGAGCCAGGACCACGCCGAAATGGCGCGTGTGAAGCCGCTTGCCCTGGGCCTGCGCCCGCAGAAAGTCATGGCGATGGCGGAGCCGCACCGCCTTGGTGAAGCGGGCGGTCCCTTTGGGGTTGGGTTCAGGACAGGGGCGGAGCACCGGCGGTTGCTATCAGGGATGAGGCGCAGAGGCTCCCCATCTCTCAGACGGAGATACGCTTACGGCCTCTGGCCCGGCGCCGCTTGATCACCCGGCGCCCGCCCCGGGTGCTCATCCGTTCCAAAAACCCGTGGGTGCGGTTCCGGCGCAAATTACTGGGTTGATAGGTGCGTTTTGACATTAACTCTTCCTTATTCCCGAAACTTTTTCCAACCATTATATAAACCATGTGGGGGGCTTTTTGTCAAGCTCTTGCCATGATTAATCCGCCTCCGGCCTCCAGAGGAGGGCGATCATTCACCTGGAGCCGCTCAACTCGCCGCGGTCTGGCTGGCTTTTCCCGAACCCGGGCGCGTCTCGCCGCTCTCCCCCGTTTTTCGGATATTCGGCGCCATCTGCGCCCGGGACCCGCATTGGTCGCCTTTGGAAGCTTGCGCCGATGGCAAGATTTTCGCCGGTTGCCCCCCGGGCCAGGGTGGGGTGAGGATTTTTAAGTTGAATTTTTTCACTAAGTAGGCAAAATAGATAAGTGAGTGGCATGTCACGCGGCGATGGCGCTCGGGGACCGGGCGCTTTTTTTGCCCTCCGGCCGGCGTGACCCCCACCGGATGTGGTGTTCCCATGATGCTAAGGAGTTATACCCATGTTTCTTGATCCCATCTTAGGATGGTTCTCCAACGACCTGGCCATTGATCTGGGCACCGCCAACACCCTGGTCTACGTTAAGGGCAAGGGCATCGTCTTAAGCGAACCCTCCGTGGTGGCGGTCCGGAAGAACGACCGGGACCGGTCCCGGGTACTGGCCGTGGGCCGGGACGCCAAGATGATGCTGGGCCGCACTCCGGGGAACATCGTGGCCATCCGCCCCATGAAGGACGGGGTCATCGCCGACTTCGAAATCACCGAGGCCATGCTGCGCCACTTCATCCGCAAGGTCCACAACCGGCGCTCCCTGATCCGCCCCCGCATCATCATCTGCGTGCCCTCCGGCATCACCCCGGTGGAAAAACGGGCCGTCCGGGAGTCGGCGGAGTCAGCCGGGGCCCGGGAAGTCTATCTCATTGAAGAACCCATGGCCGCGGCCATCGGCGCCGGGCTGCCCATCACCGAACCCATCTGCAATATGGTGGTGGACATCGGCGGCGGCACCTCCGAAGTGGCGGTCATCTCCCTGGCCGGCATCGTCTATTCCAAATCCGTCCGGGTGGGGGGCGACAAGATGGACGAGGCCATCTTGCAATATGTCAAACGGACTTACAACCTGCTCATCGGGGAGCGCACTTCCGAGATCATCAAAACCACCATCGGCAACGCCTATCCCGGCAGTGAGATGGAGTCCATGGACGTCAAAGGCCGGGACCTGGTCACCGGCATCCCGAAAATCATCAATATCAATTCCGACGAGGTCCGCCTGGCCATCCAGGAACAGATCGAGAGCATCGTGGCCGCAGTCAAGACCGCTCTGGAGCAAACCCCGCCCGAGCTGGCCGCGGACATCGTGGACCGGGGCATCTATTTGACCGGCGGCGGCGCCCTCCTGAAGAACCTGGATATCCTCCTGCACCAGGAAACCGGATTGCCCATCAAGATCGCCGATGATCCCCTGTCCACCGTGGTCATGGGCTGTGGCAAGGCCCTGGATAATCTCAACATCCTTAAGGAAGTGATGGTGGATTGAGGCGGTTGGATGTGCACCACCAAGGTCGCTACCGCACCCCGCTCCTAATAGTCCTGATTCTGCTGCTGGTCTTCTCCGTCCTCTCCCTGAGCCTCAAGCGTTCGCCGGCCTTGAGCAAGGTGCAGGGGCTGGTCATCTCCATGACCGCCCCCGGTTTGGAGGGGCTGGAGCATCTGGCCCGCAGCGCCAAACAAATTTGGCAGGGTTATTTCTTTCTCGTGGACGTGCGCCGGCAAAACGCCGAGATGCAGCGGCAATTGGAAGAGTTTAAGCAGCGGGAGGTCCGCTTCCAGGAAGCCCAGGAGGCCCTGACGCGCCTGGAAGCCCTCCTGGACCTGAAGCGGCAGGTAGCCCTCCCCGTCATCGGGGCCCGGGTCATCGCCTACGACCCCACCCTCTGGTCCCGTTCCGCCATCATCGATCAGGGCAAGGCCCAGGGAGTCAAGGACGGTCTGCCGGTCCTGGCCCCCCAGGGCATTGTTGGGCGCATCGTGGGGGTCTACCCCGAGTACTCCAAAGTGATGCTCATCGTGGATCGCAAGAGCAGCGCCGATGCCATGGTCCAGCGCACCCGGGTCCGGGGCATGCTCAAGGGCAAGGGCGGCAACCGCTGCTCCCTGGAGTTTGTCCCCAAGAACGCCGACGTGCAGGTGGGCGACCTGGTGCTGGCCTCCGGGTTGGTGGGCCTCTACCCCAAAGGTCTGGTCTTTGGGAAAGTCACCGCCGCCAACAAAAAAAATCCCGGCGTCTTTCAGGAGATCGAGGTTAGCCCCAACGTCGATTTGTCCACCGTGGAAGAAGTCCTGGTGGTAAAAGTGGCCAATCTGGCCTTTCCCGAACCATGATCGCGCCTCTGATAACCTTCAGCCTGGTGGGCCTGCTCATCTTCTACGTGCAGAACCTGGTGTTCTTTCCCTATGTGCACCTGCGTCTGCTGTCCCTGCTGCTGTTCTATGTGGGCCTGAGGCCGTCCCTGGCGCTGACCCTGGCCTTGAGCCTGGTGCTGGGCTGCCTCCAGGACAGTTATGCCACCACCCCTTTGGGGCTCCACTGGGGGGCCTCCCTGGTGCTGGTGGGCATGGCCCGCTTTTTCCGGGGCCGCCTGCCCCTCCAGCAACTCGGCTCCCAGGCGTTGGCCGCTCTGGCCGCCCTGGCTCTGCAAGAGGTGAGCTTGCAGCTCGGCACCTTCATGCTGGGCTACCAGCCCCTTTTTCCTTACGACCTGACTAAGGTGCACGCCATGGAGATCTTGGGCACTGCGGCCCTGGGGCCCCTGATGCATCTTCTCGTGCAGGGGGTGGAAAACTTTCTTCGCCGTCTGGGCTGGCGGCCCAGAACCGGACCCATGCCCTATCAGCCTTTTGGAGAATAAGGCAGGCATAACTCGATTAGAGCCAGGCCTTAGGCCTGTCCCGTGCCCCGTTTCCCGTATGAATGACCCGGATGAGTGAGAGCAGCCATGTTGCGCCCGAATGAACCAGAATTTTCCGGCTTCCAGCCCCTGGAAACCAGCTTCGGGGGAGTGATGCCCCCGGAAGAACAGGAGCGCCTCCGCCGGACCTTCGCCCGCACCGCCCTGATCTTCCTGTGCCTCTTCGGCCTCCTCTTCCTGCGTCTCTGGTTCCTGCAACTGGTGCAGGGGGAGGAGATGCAGCAGCGTTCGGAACACAACCGGATTCGCCTCCAAGACCTGCCGCCCTGGCGCGGCATGATTCTGGACTACCAGGGCCAGGTGTTGGTGGCCAACCGGCCTAGCTATGAACTGGTAGTGGTCCTCGAGGATGTGGGGAATATCCCTCTCCTGGCCGGGCGCCTGGCCCGCCTGCTGCGCCTGGACCCCCAGCAACTGACGGCCCAGCTGCAAAATGGCCGGAAAGCCGGCCTGCACCAGGTGCGGGTCCGCGCCGACCTTGCCTGGGATGAGATGGCCCGGGTGGAGACCTTTCAGCCGGAGCTGCCCGGGGTCCTGATCCAGGTCCAGCCCAAGCGGGAATATCGCAACCAGGGCATGGCCTCCCACGTCCTGGGCTATCAGGGGGAAATCAGCGACGTCCAGCTCAAAAGCGGTAAATTTCCCAATTATAAGATGGGGGATTACCTCGGCAAATGCGGCGTGGAACTGGCCTGGGAAAAGTACCTCCGGGGCCAGCGGGGCTCCCGCCGCATCGAAGTGGACGCCTACGGACGGGAACTGGGCCAGTTGACCAGCGTCTTTCCCACTCCCGGAGCCAATATCTACCTCACCCTGGATAACCGGATGCAACGGGAAGCCGAGGCCTGCCTGGAAGGCCAGGCCGGGGCCATCGTGGCCCTGGACCCCAAAACCGGCCGGGTCCTGGCCCTGGCCTCCTCGCCCACCTTTTCCCAGGAGGCCTTCGAACGGGGACTCACCAATCAGGAGTGGCAAAAAATCAACCAGGATAAGACCCACCCCCTGGAAAACCGCGCCCTGAGGGGCCAGTATCCCCCGGGGTCCACTTTTAAAATCGTCATGGCGGTGGCCGGCCTGGAGGAGAAGGTCATTACCCCCGCCACCATCATTGACTGCACCGGCTCCTTGACCCTTGGCGACCACGTCTTTCACTGCTGGCAAAAGGGCGGCCACGGCGCCATGAACCTCTATAAGGCCATGGTGCATTCCTGCGACATCTATTTCTACGAGGTGGGCCGGCGCCTGGGGGTTGACCGCATCGCCGAGTGGAGCCGGCGCTTCGGCCTGGGCGCCCCCACCGGCCTCGACCTGGACAAGGAGATGGCGGGCCTGGTGCCCTCCAAGGCCTGGAAAAAGGCCCGGTTTCATCAGCCCTGGCACGAAGGTGAGACCCTGTCGGTGGCCATCGGCCAGGGCTACAATCTGACCACTCCCCTCCAGATGGCCCGGGTGGTGGCGGCCATTGCCAACGGCGGCATCATCTACAAACCCTACATCGTGGCCAAGGTGGAAAGCCCCGCCGGGGAAATTCTCTACCAGGCCAAGCCCGAGGTACAGTCCCGCCTGGGGGCCAGCCCCGAAAATTTGGAGGCGGTGCGCCAGGCCCTGGTGGGGGTGGTGAACGAAGGCACCGCCAAGGTCGCCCGCCTGCCCAATATCCAGGTGGCCGGCAAAACCGGCACCTCCCAGGTGGTCGCACTGGACCCGGATAATCCCAAAAAGAAGCGGGAGCGGCTGATGGAAGATCACGCCTGGTTCGTGGCCTATGCCCCGGCCGACGACCCCCGCGTGGCCGTGGCGGTCTTGGTGGAACACGGCGGCCACGGCGGCGAAGACGCCGCCCCCCTGGCCCGGCGGGTTATTGCCGCGGGCCTGGCCGAACCCCAGGTAGCCCAGGCCAAATAAACCTTATGGGGGTTGTGATGGCGGTTTTAAGAATGCGGCCTGAAGGAAGCATGGAGTAACGCTCCTGATGCCGGCTGTTCCGCAAAAAAACCTTGCCTCACAAGATTCTCGCAACCTGACTAGGTAAAATGAAGCCACTGATATTATTGATTTCATTACTTCTGTCATGCCTGGCTCTTTCGTCTCAGGCTGCCGATCTGCCCAAAGGCGCCCAGAGCCAGTTCGCTCAGGTGAATGGCATTCGCCTGCATTACGTCAAGATGGGAGAAGGCCCCTTACTGATTCTTCTCCATGGCTGGCCGCAAACTTGGTATGAGTGGCATAAAGTTATGCCAGCCCTTGCGAGCCAATTTACGGTGGTTGCTCCGGACTTGCGCGGCTTGGGGCTTTCAGAGAAAACGCAGACTGGATATGACAAGCGCACTATCGCCAATGATGTTGCCGCGCTCATTAAGCATTTGGGAGCAAGATCAGCAATTGTCGTGGGCCACGACATGGGCGGAAAAGTTGCTTATGTCCTCGGTTTGTTGCACCCCGAACTGGTGACGAAACTCATACTGGTGGATTGCATGCCGCCCGGAACTGAGAATATGGATCCTGCCAAAGGCGGCATGTGGCACTATGGATTTCATATGGCGGCGGAATTTCCGGAGATGCTGACCAAAGATCGGGAACGGGAATACCTTGCCGCGCAAATGGCGCAGTGGTCGCACCGGAAAGATGCCATAACCCGGGATGCCCTCGATGAGTATGCCAGGCATTACGCCAGTCCGGGCGGGATGACCGCCGGGTTTAATTACTATCGCACCTTGCTTGACGACGCCAAGTTTCTCGCGGCTTATGCGGACCGTAAGTTCGCCATGCCGGTCCTTACGGTTGCCGGGCGATATGGAGTTTCGGATAATCTCTTCAAGGCAATGACGCCAAAGGCGGACAATCTCAAGGGTGTCATTGCCGAAGCAAGTGGACATTTTGTGCCCGAGGAAGCGCCGGCGTTTTTGATCGAGCAGATAGTGAATTTCGCGTATGTCGGTAAACGGATGAAGCACTAAAAGCGGGAGAAGCTATATCGGTAGTGTTTTTCTGGTCTCCCCGTTGAACTGCAGAACCCAAATAAAACCCAAGTTTCGCTTGGGATCTTTTCAATGCCAAGCAAATATTAATGAGTTATTGCATCCAGCCCCCGTAGGGGCACGGTGTGCCGTGCCCTCAGACCGGATGGCCCCGCTTAAGAAAAACCCGCCAGCCCCGCATCTCCCCGATTTATATCCAACCCGCCTCCTGCCAGCCGTGTTCGCCGATGAGGCGCACAAAGCGGCAGCCGCCGTGGTACTCAAACTTCAGCCCTTCAGTGGTCTTGCGGACGCAGGTCAGGGTCTGGGACCACCGGTCCCCCACCGGAATCACCAGCCGCCCCCCCAGGGCCAACTGCTCCGTCAGGGGCCGGGGCACCTGGGGCGCGCCCGCGGTGACGATGATGGCCTCGAACGGCATCTCCTCGGGCCAGCCCAGGGTGCCGTCCCCCACCCGGGTCCTGATGTTGGTGTATCCCAGGGACTTAAGAATCTGCTCCGCCTGGGCCAGGAGCGACGCCACCCGGTCCATGGTGAAGACCTGGGCCGCCAGCTCCGCCAGGATGGCCGCCTGATAGCCCGAGCCGGTGCCGATTTCCAGCACCTTATCCGTCTCCTTCAGCTCCAAGATCTCGGTCATCAGGGCCACGATGTAGGGCTGGGAGATGGTCTGGTCCTCGCCGATGGGCAGGGGATAGTCGCTGTAGGCCTGATCCCACAGGGAAGACGGAATGAAGCGGTGCCGGGGCACTTTCTGCATGGCCGCCAACACCCGGAGGTCGGACAACCCCCGGGCCGCGATCTGCCTCTCCACCATCTGGTGGCGCACCGCGGTGTAGCGGTCTTCAGTCATGGTCATCCCCTTTGCACCGGGATCGCTGGGGTCGGCCGCAATCTAGCCAAGTCGAGGTATTCCTGATCAAAAGAATTTTCCTCATACTGGTTAAGTTAGGCACCGAACTGGCAAAATTCTCGTGTTTGAAGACAAATTTTCCTTTTTTCTTGTCGGGGCGCACCCGGGTGTGCGCCCAAATCTGGCGGACATGCGGGTCCGACCCTACGGTCTGTCGTTTTTAAATGGAAAACTGATACTAAGGAGATTTTTTATTTTATCGAGGCGGAAAGCAAGGAGAAAAAGGCGTGGGGGGCCAAAAGATCATGGCAGCGCCGGCGCCCCTTGGTTCACCGTTCAGACTTTTGCTATAATATTTTTATGGAATTTATGGACAAATGCCGCCATCACCCGGACCGGGACGCCTGTGTCCTCTGCCAGAAAATGGAGGTCGCCTACTGCCAGGAGTGCCTGGATAACTGTAAGGCCTGCACCGACCCCTGCCTCTACTGCAAGTTCCGCCCCGGCTGCGTCATCTGGGAACTCTGCCGCAAAGAGGCCAGGAAGCGCTGTAAGGAAAACGAGGGGGAAGAGGCGAAAAGGGAAAAAGGCGAAAAGGTTTAAAGATCAAAGCAGCGGTGCCACAGGCGTCCCGCCGGTGCGAGCCGAGAGCCAAAGGTGCATAAAACAGCGGGCCATGCCCGCCCTACTTTTTCTGACCCGGCTTACGTTCCAACAGTAGGGTGCGTTTTACGCACCATTTTTTCCCCCGCCAACCCGTGATGGTGCATGAGATGCACCCTACTGACCAAGATTACGTTCCAGCCTGCCCTCTTGATAAAACATTTGCTCGCACCAATGAAAAACTGACGGGTCAAGGGGGTACGAGGCAGTGGGGTTATGCAAGATCATGAAGTCTTCACCGAGGATATCGGGATGGTTGACACAATCAACTCCAGAATGAAGGACCGCGGAAACAAAAGAAAACTCAGGATTCAGAAACGCTGCGGTTGATACTGCTGCTCCGCTTGCTTTTATAACATTCTCGCGGTATTGATAATAAGTTTCAACAGCTTTTCTAGTCTTAGTGTCTATATCCATCGCAAGGTTTCCAAAAGGAAGAAATGCCTGGACGAAGAAGGGCATGGTATTCCCAAATGGGCCATGTGGGATGCCCCGTGAATTTATCGCAAGTAGATAGAGATCATCGGGGTTGACGATCCTTTTCTCCAATGCTTCTTTATATTTTATTCTTTTTTCATCAAGGGAATTTGTAAATCGAAGAAGAATCTTTTCCGTTGGCACTTTTTGGACCTTCCCATAGCAAATTTCAGGAACCCGGCCGATGCCTTCCCCAGGACCAGGCACAACAGCCTCCACCCAAATCTTGCATCTGTTGGACATGAAGTAAAATTCAGGTCCTTCACTTCCTGCCCGTTTCAATTGGAATTCTCGTTCTCGGAGGGTTACCGCAAGGTACATTTCCCAGAATCGCTCAAGGAAGTGATTCCGAGCATCCTCACGAAAATGTGGGTCTGCTAAATCACTATAACGAGACCAAAGTGATTCAACAAACTGCCTAGGCTCTGGCCTGTTAGGATAAAGAATCTTGTTGATGGTAAGGAGATTATCGCGGAGGTTTTTGTACGACCGGTCGTGGCAGTCACCCGAAATGAAGAATGATGGATCAGTAGACACCATTTGTCGCGTGATACCTTTAATTGATATCTACACCTTCTTCTCCCACCTCAGCAAATCCGTCACCTGGGCCAGGGTCCGGCCCTCCTTGATCTCCGCCCGGATGCGGTTCTCCTTCTCCAGGACGTCCATGGCCCGGTTGGCGTATTCCACCGCGATCTTCTGCGGCAGGACCGTTACCCCGTCGTCGTCCCCCAGGAGCCAGTCCCCCGGCTCCACCTTCTGGTTGCCGATGCGGATGGGAATGCCGATCTCCCCGAACCCCTTGGGTTCCCCGGCGTTGGGCATCACCAGGCGGGAGAAGGCGGCAAAACCCAGCTTGACAATGTCCCCGGAGTCCCGGATGGCCCCGTCGATGACCACCCCGTTGAGACCGCGCTGGATGGCCGAATGGGTGGCCAGCTCGCCCCAAATGGCCGGCCCCACGCCCCCGGCGTCGATAACCAGCACGTCCCCGGGCTGCGCCACGTCGATGGCCTCCACCGGTTTGGCCCAATCCCCGGGGTAGGTGCGCACCGTCAGGGCCGGCCCCACCAACCGCATCCCCGGGGCCAGGGGCCGCAAGCCCTCCAGCACCCCGCCCCGGTGCAGGGCGTCGGAAAGATTAGCGGCCGACACCATCTCCAGCACCCGGTGAATCTCCTCGGCGCCGCCCCGCTTAAACAACGCGGTGGGAATCACCGCACCTTCATCCAGGGCCCGGCGAATCTCCTGGGTCGCAACCTCCGGGTCCATGGCCTTGGTGATGGCCCCGCCTACAATGACATAGCTGGCCCCGTGGGCCACCGCCGCGGCCGCAGTCTCGGAGTTAATCCCCCCGGCCACCCCCACGGGTACGTGCACCGCCTGGCTCACTTCGGATAAAACCGCAAAGGGGTCCCGGCCCCGCATCTGCTCGTCGATGGCCACGTGCACCGAAATGTAATCGGCCCCCAGGGCCTCCACCTGCCGCGCCCGGGCCACCGGATCGGCCACCGCAATCAGGTCCACCGCAATCTTGGCGCCGTAATTCTTGCCGGCCTGGATGCACTCCTCGATGGTGGCGTCCGTGGCCGTCCCCAACACATCAATAATCCCCGCCCCTGCCTTGGCCGCGGACTCCACCTCGATGCGCCCCGCATCCATGATCTTCATGTCGGCCACGATGGTCTTGCCGGGGAAAAGCCTCTTTAACTCCCGCACCGCATCCAACCCCTCGCTCTTGATCAGCGGGGTGCCGGCCTCCACCCAATCCACCCCCGCGGGTACGGCCCGCTCGGCCACACCCACAGCCCGGTGCAAATCCACAAAATCCAACGCTAACTGCAAGATGACAGACATAGTGATTTTTCCCTGAAAAGTGTTTTGGGGGAGGAGGCTAAGGGCTTTTTCGTAAGTGCCCTTACCCCCTCCCCCAAAGCCCCTCCCCCAATCCCTTAAGGGAAGCCTGGGAAGTCGGACCTCCGACTTCCCAGGCTCAGTACGCGGGTTGGGTGGGGGGCTTGGGGGGAGGGCAGGGACCACTTACGAAAAAGTTCCTGGCCCTCCCCCCAAAAAAGCTGAATAACCCTCACGAACCGCACGGCGGCGGTCTATTTCTTGGCGCGATATACTTCCTTGCCCTTCTCGCCGTCATGGGAATGGCTGAGCGGCAAGACCCCCGCCGGGGCCCGGCGCAGTTCTTCCGGCACCGCGGCTCCCATGGTGCCTTTGGCGGGGGTGACTCCCCCGTCGGCCAGCCACAGCGCTCCCGTCACATAGCTGGCCTCATCGGAGGCCAGGAAGGCATAAATGTTCGCCATTTCTTCCGGGGTGCCGCGGCGGCCCAGGGGCACCACGGCATCAATGGCGTTCGCCATGGTCGCGTCCAGGGGACCGGTTTCCGGGCGCGTCCAGGCGGTGTCGATGGCCCCGGGGCAGACGCAGTTGGCCCGCACTCCATATTTGGCCTGCTCCAAGGCCACGCCCTTAACAAAGGCGTGCAGAAAAGCCTTGCTGCCGCCGTAAGGCGTGAATCCCGCCGAGCCGTTGATTCCCGCCTCGGAGCCGGCGCAAATGATGTTGCCGCGGCTTTTCTTGAGATACGGCAGGGCGAACTTGGTCATGAGAAAGGCGGTGCGGAGATTATGCCGCACCGTCCGGTCGAAATCCTCAATCCGGTAGTCGTCGGTTTCGGCGTTGGCGATGAAGATGCCGGCGTTGTTTACCAGCACATCGAGGCGACCGAAGCGTTCCAGGGCGAGATCCACACAGGCCCGGGCCGCGGTTGCTTCGGCTACATCCCCCAGATATGCCACCGCCTGGCCGCCGCCGGCCACGATGGCCTCCGCCACCTCCCGCACCGGATCGGCGGGCAGCCCGTTCAAAACCAGGCGGGCCCCTTCCCGGGCGAACTTATGGGCGATGGCCTCGCCGATGCCGGTGCCGGCGCCCGTGATAATCGCGACCTTGTCCTGTAACCGCATGCGTGGTCTCCTCGGTCAGCGCCGGCTAAAGCCGGCGGTTCCATGGTCTCTGGCAATGCTTGCCAATTTTATCTGGTCCTTAAGCGAAACCTGAGAACGGGATACCTCCCAATATCCAATCCCTTATGAAAGGGGCGACCCAACGGGTCACCCCCTCTTTCTGCGGGTTGGGTGGGGGGTTTGGGG
>JBKQVS010000166.1:0-3317 GCA_052139855.1 Desulfobaccales bacterium | reverse complement strand
GGGCAGGCCACGGGGCCTGCCCTTTTTTTGTGGGGAAAAAGCTTTCAGCTATCAGCGGTCAGCTTTCAGCCATCTGATGATCCATAACATATCTTGAATGTTTAGAGTTCCGGCGATAATTGTTGATCATGGCAAGTAATACGCTGATCTTGAATAGCCTTTAGCACTGATAGATATCGACCGTCATCGAGTTACCTTTCCCCAGAAGTGGCATGTGCTAGTAGCTTCGCATCTTCTGGTGGCGCATCATTACAGGGGGGTGCTTGGAAGCGGCCCTCATTATTGACTCAGAGAAATCTATGCTATCATGTTCGCCACAAGAGCATCCTGACAGCAAATCTAAGCTGATCCTCGGAGATCTCCATGCACGTAATGGCCATTAATGGCTCACCCCGCAAGGAAAGGAGCAGCACCCATCATATCCTGGGCCCACTGCTGGAAGGCATGCGCGCCGCCGGCGCCACCACTGAATTGGCGCAGCTGGGGCATTTGCAGATCAAACCTTGTCTGGGCTGCTTCCTGTGCTGGATTAAGACCCCCGGAAGATGCGTGCAGCAGGATGACATGGCCGCGGTCTTGGAAAGGTTTGTACAGGCCGACATGCTGGTCTTCGGAACTCCGCTTTACCACTATAACGTGTCCGGTCTGATGAAGAACTTCATTGACCGCACCCTGCCCTCTTTCGAACCATGGCTGGTGGAGGATCCCAAACATCCGGGTAAGAGCGGCCACCCGGATCGCTACCCCCGGGACCGGAGCATGCTGCTGGTCTCCCCCTGCGGCTTTCCGGAATTCGACCATTTTACGCCGCTGGTGCAATATTTCCAGTTTTTCGCCCAAAAGCTGGGCTGGCGTTACCTGGGGGAAATCCTGCGGCCCGCGGCTGAGAGCTTGAGCGAGGCACAATATCAGGAGACGTTCGCCTGGTATTATAACTTGGTGCGCCAGGCTGGGGAGCAGCTCATCCGCCAGGGACGGATCACGCCGGAGGTGCAGGCGGGATTACGACAAGACCTTTTTCCCGGCGGGCCGGAGGCCTTCAGGGACGAAGCCAACCGCTACTGGACCGAAACCATGGCCAAGTTCGGCCTGACCGGCAAACCGCCGGGGAAGGGGGGATGACCGGGAGCATTGGCGGAGGGAGTCGAGGGTCCCCCGCCAGCCGTCTCAAAAGACTTGCACTACAGGCTCATTTCAGGCGGTCATTACCATGAAAGAGATTTTCAGCATCATGCTGGGCTTCTTGCCCTGGATCGTTTTTGGGGTTATTTCCGGGCCGTCCCTGTGGCGGTTGAACGCAGCCATCATCGTCGCCCTGGCCCTGGTGCTGGTCATGGGCTGCAAACAGCTGGCCAAAGGGTTCATCCTGACCTGGGGCTCACTGCTCTTTTTCGGAGTTAACCTGGTCATGGTGGTGCTGTGTAGAGACCGGTGGGTGATTGAAAACCTGGATATTCTGGCCAAAGGGACCCTGGCGGCCATTGCCTGGTTGTCCATCTTCATGGGCAAGCCTTTTGTCCTGCAATATGCCCGGGAGACCGTGCCCCCGGAGCGGCAGGCGTCCCCGGTCTTTTACCGGACCTGCCGGACCCTCGCGGAGATCTGGGGGGTGGTATTTCTCATAGCCACCGGGATGAGCGTAGCGAAAACCTATGGCTGGTGGGCAGGAGGAACGGGCTATCAGGCGGTGTCCTTGGGCTTGATCGGGTTAGGCCTGGGGCTCAACCATTGGTATCCGCAATATGTGCGCAGCAGGTCGAAGCTAGGGGTTAACCCGGATTAGCCAACTCAACTGCAGCAAGGAAAGGAGCCCGCAGGGCGGGAAAGCGAAGCGCACCCCGCCCCGCGGCTTGGGAACCAGAAGGAATCGGTATCAGGGCTCGCCCACCACTTCCCCCGCCAGCAATTCCCCCTGGCGAGAGCAAAAGCGCACCAGCACCCGGCGGTTATGCAGCGCGGGCGGGCCGGGGAAGGTCACCCGGAGGTAGTGGTCGCTGAGGCCTTGGAGCCAGCCGGGGCGTGTCGCCGGTCCTTCCACCAGCACTTCCCGGACCTGGCCCAGTTGGGCCTCGAGGAATGCCGTCTTTTTGGCCTGGCCCAGCTCCCGCATGAGCCTGGCCCGCTCCTGGACAATGTTGCCCGGCAAGGGCGGCAAATCGGCCGCGGGGGTGCCGGGCCGGGGCGAATAGGGAAAGACGTGCAGGTAGGTCACCGGCAGGGCTGCCACCAGGGACCGGGTGGCTTGGAAATCCTCAGCGGTCTCGCCGGGAAAGCCCACCAGGACGTCCAGCCCCAGGCCGGCGCCGGGGAAGCGCCGGCTGATCTCTGCCACCAGGTCCCGAAACTCCCCCGGCCCGTAAGGCCGGCCCATGGCGGCCAAAACCTGCGCGGCGCCGCTCTGGAGCGGTAAATGGAAGTGGGGGCAGAAGTCTGGCCAGGCCGCCAGCGCGTCCAGCAGTTCCAGGGTCACCATCTGGGGCTCCAGGGAGGAAAGGCGCACCCGGAAGGGCTTTTTTGTAAGTTGCTGCACTAGGGCTGCCAGACTACTTGGAGGGGTGTGATCCAACCCGTACTGGCCCAGGTCCACCCCGGTGAGGACCACTTCCTGATAGCTCAGGCCGGCCAGCTCCTGAAAGGCCGCGACCACCGCGGCGGGGTCCAGGCTGCGGCGGGGGCCCCGGACCCGCGGCACGATGCAGTAGCGGCAGTGGTGGCTGCAACCCTCCTGGATCTTGAGCCAGGCCCGGGTGTGGCCCGGAGCGGCGTGGACCGGCCAGGGCCGGAAAGGCTCATCAGCTATAAAATCCCCCACCCAGCGTTGCGGCTCCCCCGAAAGCGGGCCAGGCCCGGAGAGCACGGAATCCCCGGCTTCACCCCCACCCCGACCCACCCCTATCAAGGGAGAGGGAGGATCGGCTTTGAGCGCCGTCTGCCCGTGATAATCACTCAGTAGCCGGGTCAGGCGCCCTTTTTCCCGGTTGCCGAAAACGGCCTGCACCCCGGGCAGGGCCGCCACCTCCGCCGAGGCCCGCTGGGCATAACAACCGGTGACCCAGAGGGGCGTTTCAGGATATTCCCGGGCCAGGCGGCGCACCGTCTGGCGGGCCTGCTGATCGGCCCGGGCCGTGACCGTGCAGGTGTTCACCACCACCAGGTCCGGGATTTCGCCCGGCGCGGCGGCGCGCCAGCCCCGGAGGGTTAGCTCCCGGGCCATCCCGGCCGTGTCACACTGGTTCACCTTGCAGCCGAAGGTTATGATGCGGAAGGTAAGCATAAGGATATTGTGCCATAATTTGGGAGAGGGGGCCAGGGGCCGA
>JBKQVS010000165.1:0-11262 GCA_052139855.1 Desulfobaccales bacterium | reverse complement strand
AGCCCGCATTCACCCAAAAACCTGGGCCCGTGATCCCTTGGTCATCATGATAGGGGGTTTTGGGGGGATTGGCAAGGGGCAAAGGCAATGGGGCCGGAGGCCGGGGAATTAAGCGGAGGGGAATGAGTTAAGGCGGCGGCGTGGAGGCTGGCCCAGACGCGGTCAAGACCTCGGAGAAAGTTTGGGGCGGGGAGGGGCGGGCATCAAGACAGCGGGGCCCGAGCCGGTTCCAGGGGTTGCCGCTCGCGTTCGGCGGCCTCCTGGGCCATGCGGCGAATTTCCCCGATGATCTCCATCACTTTCTCCAATTGCTGGCTGATCAACTGAACTTCCTGGAAGAGCTTGTCATGCTCATCTAATTCGAGGAGCATGAGGTCGATGAGGCCGG
This sequence comes from Desulfobaccales bacterium, assembly GCA_052139855.1. GTDB lineage: Bacteria > Desulfobacterota > Desulfobaccia > Desulfobaccales > 0-14-0-80-60-11 > 0-14-0-80-60-11. Next base: position 10,874 of record JBKQVS010000165.1, on the reverse strand, counting down.
TGACCGTGGAGAGGGGCTGGGCCAGGTCATGGAGGAAATGGCGCAGGTTATCGTAGTAAAGCGAAAATTGCGCCTCTGGCTCTGGCATGGCGGCTTCCCCACCCGTAACTCATTATTTCATGGGGGAAAGAGCAAGAAGCGGGCCAAATTTGCGCCAAGAGGCGAGCCAAGCCCCGCCTGGGGACCGGAAGAGAGGCTGCCGGACCGCGGCCGGGGGGATAAGGGCTAATCCCGAGGGACGGCCAGCATGCGCTCCACCGCCAGCAGGGCCGGCCGGCGAACCGCCTCGGGCACCGTGATTTGGTGGCGGTTGTTTTTGAGGGCATTGATGACGTCGGTGAGGGTGATGCGCTTCATATCCGGGCAGATGAGGCGGGGGGAGGGGGAGTAAAACCGCTTCTCGGGGTTTTCGGCGCGTAGGGTATGGAGAATGCCCATCTCGGTGCCGATGATGAATTCTGCGGCGGGAGACTGGCGCACGTACGCGAGCATGCCGCTGGTGCTGCGGATTACCAAAGCCAGGTCCAGGACTTCGGGGCGGCACTCGGGATGGGCGATGAAGACGGCCTGGGGATGGGCCGCCTGGCAGGACTTAACTTCGGCGGGGCTCAGGCCGTCGTGGACGTTGCAGCAGCCCTCCCAATAGAGGACCTCTTTTTTAGTGCGCCGGGCGGTGTAGAGGGCCAGATTGCGGTCCGGGACCATCAAGACCCGGGGAGGTGTCAAAGAATTGACAACCTGGATGGCGTTGGCGGAGGTGCAGCAGATGTGGCTCTCGGCCTTGACCACGGCGGTGGAATTGACGTAGGCGACCACCGGCACGTCGGGGAGTTGGGCTTTCCGGGCCTTAAGCTGCGCCGCGGTGATGGTGGCGGCCATGTAGCAGCCAACGTCTTCCCGGGGCAGGAGGACGGTCTGGTCCGGGCAGAGGATGGCGGCGGTTTCGGCCATGAAATGGACCCCGCAGAAGACGATGACTTCGGCCGGGGTCCGGGCCGCGGTCATGGAGAGGGCCAGGGAGTCGCCCACAAAATCGGCCACATCCTGAATTTCTCCCGGCTGGTAATTGTGGGCCAGGAGAATCGCCCGGCGCCGTTTCAGCCAGCGGCGCACCTCTTGTTGCGGCTCGGTAAATTCCATGGTTGGCCTTTGAAGTATAGACTTCAAACGATAATGAGGCTAGTCATGATCCCAAGCATTTGATGGGTCGCAAGGGCATCGAGCGCTGCCGGGGCGGGTTTTAAACCCGCCCCGGCAATCAGCAAATTTCTTATTAGCTAAATTAAATAACTATTCCATATAGTTATGGCAACAGTTCTCAGGAGCCCGGGGTCTCCCGGACCACCTGGACGCCCGGCGGCGGCGTAAAAGTGAAGAAGTTCGGTGCGGAGGGCACTTCCAGCTTCACCTGGGTAAAGGTAAAGCGGCTCTCCTCGCCCAAGGCATTGGTGAATTCCAGCTTCTCCACCAGGTAGGTGGCGGGGTTGATGGTCAGGGAGAGGCGCTTGAGCTCCGGCTGGTCCTTTTTGGGAACCAGGTCGATGACAAAACTGGCGCCCTCCTGGGGCGGGCGTTGCCAGGAGATGGTGAAATCCTTCTGGAACTGGCCCATCCCCGAGAAAAACCGCATCACCAGGTCGGAGCGCAGCACCTGGTCTATCTTATAGACCATAACCAGGCCGTCGGCGGGCATGTACATCCAGACCAGCCGGCCGTCGGAGACGATCTCCTTTTTCTGTTCCGGCGGGGTTTCGTATTGCCAGCGCATGCGGCTGGGTTTCTTGAAATACATCCAGCCCACGGCCGAATCGGAAGCGCCGGCCGCTTTCACGCGGGATTCCTGGCGAAAGCGGGCCTGGAACCCCCCGGCTTTTTCATATTGGGCCTGAACCCGGGTCATCACGGCTTCTGGGGTGGTTTCCCCAACGGCCGTCAGGGGCCAGAGGCAGGCCAGCAACGCCATGGTGGTCAACAGAATTTTGCGGGTCACGGTAGGTGTCGGTCCTTGCACGAAAAATTGGCTAGGTTAAACTTATCAAATGCGCTTGTCGGCGTCAATTGGGCCGCTCGCCGGCGGCGTCCATGGCCTGAGGCGGCGCCACGACGGACCCGGCCTTGGGGATGATTAACCGGAGCATTCATATGGATTGCTTCTCTTGACCGGAACCCTAAAACAAATCCCCCCTATCCCCCCTTTGTCAAGCGGGGGGATTTTGCGGAATCGCTGAGAAATCCCCCTTTGAAAAAGGGAGATATAGAGGGATTTTCATTCAGGTTATAAAAACCTGGTGCAACCCATTTTCTGCTCCGGGTAATAATTCCAGGTGGACCTGACATGCCCCGAATCGAGGCTTACGATTACTTCCTGCCGCCGGAGTTGGTGGCCCAGTACCCGCTGGGGGAACGGGACGCCTCCCGGCTGCTGGTGCTGCGGCGGGACGGCGCGATGCGCCATGCGGGCTTCCGGGACCTGCCCGACTGGCTGGACGAGAACGACGTCCTGGTGGTCAACGACACCCGGGTCTTTCCGGCGCGCCTCTTGGGCCGCAAGGACAGCGGCGGCAAAGTAGAACTGCTGCTCCACCACCTGCCGGCGGCGGAGGCCGACGGGGCTGTGCCCCACGCCGCCCGGGCCCGGGCCACGCACCGGGGGAGTCTGCGGGTGGGGCAGACCCTGAATTTTGGGGAGCATCTCAGGGCGGAAATCCTGGCCCGGCCCGCCCCGGGAGTGGCGGAGGTGCGCTTCACCGCGGCCGGCGGCGAGGCGGTGGGTGCGGTCCTGGCCGCGGGAGAAGTTCCCCTGCCACCCTATATTAATCGTCCGGCGGAGGCGAGTGACCGGGGGACCTACCAGACGGTCTTTGCGGCGCCCGCCGGGGCGGTGGCCTGCCCCACCGCGGGGCTCCACTTCACCAAACCGGTGTTGGAGGAACTGGGCCGCCGGGGGGTGGAGATCGTGCGCCTCACTCTGCACGTGGGGCCGGGGACGTTTATGCCGGTGCGGGTGGAGGATTATACCCGGCACCGGATGCTGCCGGAATATTTTGAGTTATCGGAGGGCGCGGTGAGCCGTCTCAACGCGGCCAAAGCGGCGGGGAAGCGCCTGGTGGCGGTGGGCAGCACCAGCGTCCGGGTCTTGGAGCACTGCGCCACGCCTCAGGGGTTTCAGGCCCAGCAGGGCTGGTGCGATCTCTATCTCTATCCCGGGTATGAATTTAAGGCGGTGGACCGTTTGGTCACCAACTTTCACCTGCCCAAGTCCACGCTGCTGCTCCTGGTGAGCGCCTTCGCGGGGCGCGAGTTGATCTTGCGGGCATATGCAGAAGCAGTGAGAGAGAAGTATCGATTTTATAGTTATGGGGATTGCATGTTGATTTTATAAGTGCCGAGGGAAGCGGGCGGGGACGCCCGCCCTACTAAATTTACTTCACCTTAAGGGGTTGGGGGATGGGGACAGGGGGAGGGGGCAGGGGCTTCCGTCCCTGGCCCCCTTCCCCAGAATATATTTGCCTATGTTCGAATTTCGTCTCATTAAATCTGCGGGCCCGGCCGGGCCGCGGCTGGGGGAGATCGCCACGGCCCGGGGGGTGATCGAAACCCCGGTATTCATGCCGGTGGGCACCTATGCCACGGTGAAGACCCTGACCCCGGAGGACCTGAAAGAAATCGGCGCGGCCATCGTCTTAAGCAACACCTACCACCTGTATCTGCGGCCCGGGGTGGAAACCATTGCGGGCCTGGGGGGGCTGCACCGCTTCATGCATTGGGACGGCCCTATCCTCACCGACTCCGGCGGCTACCAGATCTTCAGCCTGGCGCCGTTTCGCACCATTACGGACGAAGGGGTGACCTTCCGGTCGCATCTGGACGGCTCCAGCCATTTTCTCACCCCGGAGACGGTGGTGGGCCTCCAGGAGGGGTTGGGGGTGGACATCATGATCTGCCTGGATGAGTGTCCGGGCTATCCGGCGCCGGAGGCTGAGGTCAGGAGCGCCGCGGCCCTGACCCTCAGGTGGGCGGGGCGGTCGCTGGCGGCCCGGACCCGGCCTCAAGCGGCGCTGTTTCCCGTGGTTCAGGGGGGCATGCTCCCGGAGCTGCGCCGGGAACAGGCCCAGGCCATGGCGGAGCTGGGTTTCGACGGCTACGCCATCGGCGGCCTGAGCGTGGGGGAGCCCAAGGAGCTGATGCTGGCCATGGTGGAGGCCACCACCCCAGCGCTGCCGGAGGATAAGCCCCGGTACCTCATGGGGGTGGGTACGCCCTCCGACCTGGTGGAGGCGGTGGCCCGGGGGGTGGACATGTTCGACTGCGTGCTGCCCACGAGGAACGCCCGGAACGGCATGGCATTCACCGGGACCGGCAGGGTGGTGATTAAAAACTCCCTGCACGGGTCCGACGGGGGGCCCCTGGATGCGGCCTGCGGCTGCTACACCTGCCGCCATTACTCCCGGGCCTATCTCAGGCATCTCTATATGGCCAGAGAAATTCTGGCTTATCGCCTTTTAACTTTGCACAATTTGTATTATTATTTAAAGTTAATGGCCAGCCTGCGGCAGGCCGTGGCCGAAGACCGTTTTGCCGGGTTTCGCCGAGACTTCTATCAAAATCGTCACGAGGGAGGTAGTAAAGGTGGTTAATATGGCATATGCCCAGGGTGCGGCGGGCGCCGCCGAAGCTGGGAGCCCGATGATGAGTTTTGTGGTACCCATGATCTTTATGGTCGTGATCTTTTACTTTCTCCTGATCCGGCCGCAACAGAAAAAAGCCAAGGAACACAAGGCGCTCCTGGACAACCTGAAAAAGGGCGATCGGATCATCACCAGCGGCGGCATTATCGGCACCATCGTCAATATCGACGATCAGCTCGTCAACGTGGAAATCGCCGACAAGGTGCGCATCGAAATGGGCCGCCCCTATATCGCCGGGTTCGCCCCCAAGAAGAGCGGTTGAGCCAGCCTTGATGCACCTTCCCCGCATCGTCCCGGGACCTTGACATGCCTGAGCCTCAAGCCCATCAAGCCTTGATGGAGGAGATCGTCCGCCTTGAGGAGTTGGCCCGGGAGTGGACCGGACTTTTTCCCCAGGCCGCGGTCCAGGGCCAGCACTGGCAGAAGGTGTTGGACCAGGTCAAGACCCATGCGGCGGAGGACACCTGCCGCCTGGCGGTGGTGGGGGCGGTGAAATCCGGCAAGAGCACCATGATCAACGCCCTGCTGGGCCAGGACCTGTTACGGCGGGGCGCCGGCATCCTCACGGCGATGATCACCCGGGTCCAGCCCGGCCCGGAATCCGGGGCGGTGCTCCGGTTCAAGAGCTGGGACGAAATCAACGGGGAAATCCGCCGGGCCCTGGGGCTCCTGCCCAATCCCCACCTGGTGGACCGGGCCGCGCCCCTGGACCTACAGGCGCCCCCGGACCGGGAGATCCTGGCCCAGGTCCTGGCCGAGACGAAGGAATCCGACCTCTGGAGCGGCGGCAGCCTGGATCAGAACTACCTGCTGCTCAAATCCTACCTGGAAGGCTACGATCTGCTCCAGGGTTTCATGCCCGCCACCGGGGTGCTGCCCCTCGCCGGTCCGAACCTGGCCCGCCACCGGGCGCTGGTCACCCGGGAGGCCACCGCGGTCTTTCTCAAGGATGTCCTGCTCACCATCCCCTTTCCCTGGCTGGCCACGGGCGTGGAGCTGGGAGATTGCCAGGGGAGTGACTCGCCCTTCCCGCAGCACCTGGCCCAGGTCCTGGCCTATCTCATCAAGAGCGACGCCGCCCTTTATGTTGTCAGTTCCCGGGTGGGACTGCGCCAGGCGGATTTCCAGTTTCTGGCGGAGTTGAAAAGGATGGGGCTGATCCCCCATATCCTGGCCCTCCTCAACCTGGATTTGGGGGAGCACACTTCCTATGCGGAGGTGGTGAAGATCAGGGACCGGGTGACCCAGGAGTTAGGTTCCTGGCAGGCGGACCCCCGGGTCTATGCCTTTTCCGCCCTGAAGCTGCTCCTGGACCGGCGGCAGGCCCGGGGCGAGAGCCTGGACCCCCGGGAGGCTGCGGTCCTCAAGGTGTGGGCCACCGACCCGGACTCCGCGGCGTTTTCCGATGCGGAAGCGGCCCGGTTTGAGCACGACCTGAAAGCCGCGCTGGGGGATCTGCACAACCGCCACCTGGCCGGCGGCAGCCTGGCCCAGGTGCGGATGGTGGCCCGGGGGCTGAGAGAGCATCTGGAACTCACCGGCGACCTCCTGACCCGGGGGCTGAGCGCCATTAAGGACCTGGAAGAGCGCCTGGCGGCCCGGCGCCAGCCTTTGCAGGCCGCCATGGCCACCGTGAGCCAGACCCTGGAAGGGGCGGGCAACCGCCTGAAGAAGACCCTGCGCTCCCGGGTGGACAGCCTCCTGGACCGCCATGCCGGCCAGGTGGGCAAAGACCTGGACGCCTTCATCCAGAACTTTACGCCGGACTGGGATCAACTGGCCCCGGCGTCAGTGACGCCGGCGTTCCGTCCGGTCCTTTATCAACTGTTTCAGGAATTTGCCAAGGCCCTGGCCCACCACGTCACCGCGGAGGTCAATATAGCCCTGGTGGAGTTCATCCGGGCGCAGGAGGAATGGCTGCGGCAGGAGCTGGCTCGCCTGTGGGAGCCCCTGTTCCTGAGCCTCCAGGAAGCCCTGACCCTGTATTACCGGGAGATCGCCGATCTGGGGCTGACGGCCGTAGCGCCTACCCTGGAAGCCACGGCGGTGGCCCGCCCCCAGGGCCTGGACGTGCCGCTTCTGAACCTGGAGGTGGTTCCCGACTGGCGTTTTGCCCGGGAGGTGTGGTTGGCCTCGGGCATGGGGTTTTTAGGCCGGACCTGGGAGGCCCTGAAGCGCCGCCTGAAGCTGGGGAGTGAAACCGAGCCCCGGAAACAACTGCTGCGGGACCTGGAGCGGGCCCTGGCGGCGCTCAAGGACTGGCTCAGGGAAGAGATAACCGCGCAGCTCCTCAATTACCGGGAAGGTTTAAAATTCCAGTACATCTTCCCCCTGGTGGACCAGTGGCTGAAAGAGCAGGAAGCCGGCCTGGCGGATACCCTGGGGTCACTCCTGGGGAGCCTGCAGGGTGCGGTCGAGGCCATGCACCTGGCGGAGGAAGACCGGGCGGAGCGCCGCCGGCGGCTGGAGCAGCTTATCCCCCTGGCCCGGCGCATCGAGGCGCGGCTGGCCGCGGGGGAACGTCAGGCCTAAAGGCGGGATACGCCAGGCTTTCCCGCCCCAGGGGCTCCGTGGAGCGAAGATTCGAGAAGACCCAGATGGTGGCGCGGCCCGAAGGGTAAGCTCCCCGTGGCTTAGAGCATTCTTTTCCGCCTTCTGGGGGCGCGGTCTTGGCGCCGGTTGCGCATTTCCTGCCGCAATTCCGGCGACGGGTTGCGGAACCGGTCACGCAGTTCCTGCCGCTGCTGCGGCGACAAGTTCTGACGCCGCTCCCGCATTTCAAGCTGGCGCCTTGGCAAATTGTCTTGATGCCGGTTTCCCATCTCTTGCCGCGTTTCCGGCGGCCGATTCTGGGGTTGGGCTTCCATTTCCAGGTGCTTTTCAGGCTTCCTGATTTGAGGCGGCGGAATTTCCCGGGGTTTTTCCGGCGTTACCTTGCGAAACCGCCGCCACGAATCCTGTATTTGCAGCCGCTGATCCTCGGGAAGACCCTTGTACAAGTCATAACTGTGCCGGATGCGATCCTGCTGCTCCGGGGGCAGCTGCTGCCACTGCTTGAATTGTTCACGCACCTGAGATTGTTCTTCCGGAGACAGGTCCAGCCATTTCCGTGAATTGTTCGACAGGAGCTCACGGCGGTCTGCAGGAAGTGAGTTCCACTCATCCTTGAAAGGCGATAAGAGTTGCTGCTGGTCCGGGGATAACTCGCGCCAAGCAGGCACGGGGTTCTGCCCGGGCGCGGCCGCTGCGGCGCCCAGCGTCAGCAGGAGGCAGGCTAACATGGCTGCGATGGCTTGGATCATTCGTTGCATGGTCTGGCCCCGGTCCTGTGGTCTCTTGTTTCTCTTATTGCTTCCGGTTACCCCCTGGCGGCCCGCCAACCTATCCTCCTTTCAGGACGTCGCGGTTCTTTTCCAGCCAGGTGTAAAACTCCAAGTTCTTAAGAAGTTCCAGATTCTTTTCTGATGCGATGATGGCCAGCGCTTCTCGATGTTCTGCCGTGAGGGGGGGCGGGGCCGATCGGAAAGTGCTCATCAGGGCCAGGAACACGGCCACCGCGGTGGCAAGGCCGATTGCAGGCCAGCGCCAGGGAAGGCGCTTAGGCGCGCCTGCCTGGAGCGCCTGAGTTCGCGCCGCGGCAATCTTTGTGGCGGTAAGGGCGTCAAGGTCTTCGACGCTCTCATCCAGGTGGCGTTTGATCTGATGGATCAGGTCTTGGTCTCGGTTCATGGCCAGGTACCTCTAAGATTTTCCTGTAGCGTGGTTATGGCCCGGGAGTAATGAGTCTTGACGCTGCCCTGGGAGCAACCCATGGCGGTGGCAGTCTCATCGACGGAGAGACCCTCCCAGGCACGGAGCAGAAAGACCTGCTGCTGCCTGGGGGGAAGATCCCTTAATACGGCTTCCAGCCGCCGGATGGCCTCGCTCGTCTTGGCGGCGCGATAAGGGTCCGGCGCCTCCGGGTCCCTCAGGGTCTGTAATGGATCTGCGTCTTCCTGGTCCTGGCCTTGGCGCCGGCCGGGGAGGAAGGTCACGAAAATATTCCTGACTTTGGAACGCCGGCGCCAGTCCCTGATCTTATTCTGGACGATGCGGTAGAACAGGGGCTTCCACTGATCCATGGGTTTATGAGCGTAGGCCCGGACAAATTCAAGCATGGCGTCCTGGAGCACATCGAGGGCATCATCTCTGCTTCCCGTGGCGATCTGGGCCATGCGAAAGGCGCGCCGCTCGACGGATTTGAGGAATTGCTCCATAGATCAAGTTGTGCCGCAGGGGATCTGGTTTTAGCCGATGTTAGATCATACCAGACCTTACCTGCCCGACTCCCATTTTTTCTTAGCGCTTGAACCGGCCCCGATTAATTAAGCAGATTGATCACGGGTAAAGAGAAGCCTCTTGAGGCGCCGGACTTCCCGGCAATTGAGCATTCCGCAGGGGGTTGGGACTTAGCTCAACCCCCCGTGAATGCCGCCGGCAGGCGCCGGGACGGCCGGTCTCGATTTTGGCTACTTTTTGGCAAACCTTCTCCCATGGTTACGCACGTCGCGGCGCCGATCAACCCTGTCCCCATGTCTGTCTCTCCGGTCGCATCGCAGATCCCGACCATCCCGGCGCAGGTCCCGGTGGTCGGCCCGGAAGTCCCGCCGGTCTCTATTGAGGTCATGATGATCCCGGTAGAGGTCGCGCCGATCGGCGGCCACACCGGCCTTATTGCCGGACTGGAGGTCCTGCCGCAGTTTTTGCCGGTCACTCCCAATATCCTGGCGGTCATGCCGGATATCCTGCACGTCGTTCCTTTGGTCCTGCCAGTCGTGCCGGATGTCCTGTTTGTCTTTCCAGATGTCTTGCCGGTCCTGGCGGAGGTCATTCCCTTCCTGCTGAATATCTCCGGCAAATGCCTGGGCTCCCCACAAGATGACGGTCAAGGCCACAATTCCTAATACGATTCTCTTCATCTGATGCCTCCCTTTTTGTAGTTACGCAACCCGAAATTATGCGGCAGGTTGTGGATGGTTCAAAAGCGGATTCGGGGACCGCTCTGCCAAGTTGCCGCGTAATGCAGGCTGATATCTCCTTCAACGCATGAGGAGGCATTTGGTTGACAGGATAATGAATTTTTTTTGCTCAGTGGATTTCAGGATGCTGAGGCTGAGTCGCCCGATAGGGTCGGGCCCAGGGGGCTTAACCGGGGTTCAACAGGCGGTGGAACCAGGCCCGGATTGCGGGTGGAATCGAGGTGAAATGGATAACATAGCACCTGGATGCCGCATCGAGAGGCTGGACCACCTTGGCATATACCTCTTCGGGCTGGCCCGGCTGGGACTCAACCTCCAGTTGGAGCATGATATTGGCGTGCCGGGTTAAATCGCCGGAGGTCTCGACGACGGCCCGGCGGGGGGCAAGGCCGACGAGCCTGGCCGGATGCATCTGCTCACCGAGGTGCTTGTCGGCCAGGACGATGTAGTGAAAGGGTAAGGCGTCAGCAAGGGTCGTGAAGCTGGTTTCGCCCCCTTCGAGCAAGAGTTCCGGGTGGTCGGCGTGGCCCAGCAACTCACGACAGGCGAGGGGCTCCCGCATGCCCTTGGCGTGGACTTTGACGGGGTCGCCGAGGATGAGGGATGGCCCGGCGGCGTCGATCACGGTGGGGGAGACGAGCACCTGCCCACCGACAGTGAAGCTTTCGATACGGGCCGTCAGGTTGACGGTGCGCCCCACGACGCCGTACTTCGAGCGCTTGGTGGAGCCGATGTTGCCCACCACCACTTCGCCGGTATGGATGCCGATGCCCATCTCGATTTCGGGCCAGCCCATTTCGAGGTTATGGGCGTTGACGCCGGGCATGGCCTGCTGCATCTCGAGGGCGCAGCGGACGGCGCGGCTCGCGGCGTCCGGCATCATTAGGGGGGCGCCGAAGAGCACGAAGATGGCGTCGCCGATGATCTCATCAATGGTGCCGCCGGTGCGGTGAATAAGGTCGACCATGGCGGAGAGGTAATGGTTCAGCAGGGCGACCACGGCGGTGGCCTCGAGGCGCTCGGCCAGGGCGGTGAAGCCCCGCAGGTCGGACATCAGCAGGGTAACCTGGCGCTTCTCGCCCCCGAGCTTGAGGCCTTCGGGCATATCGAGAAGCACTCCGACGATGTCGTCGCTGGTGTAACGGCCAAAAGTTTCGCGGATGAACTG
>JBKQVS010000164.1:0-4322 GCA_052139855.1 Desulfobaccales bacterium | reverse complement strand
AAATAATTACTTTTTGATTGATTAGCAATCATAGTACAAGTTATTCCAAGAGTAATGGCAACGAAAATAATATTAAGAGCTATAAAACAGGATTCTAAAAATGCGATAAAAGCAATAATTTTTAAGGCAACACACGTTATGTAGTCATTATTGTAAATCCCACATGAGCCAAAAAAGGGTCCAATAACTATCATAAAATAGATCGATAATGCAAATTCTACTAGTGCATATAAATTATATATTTTACTCTTAGTAGAAAGTAACGTCCAAATATCGTCCTCTATGGTTTCTCCATAATACTTTAGACTCATAAAAAGTGGTTTTAACGCCGAAGTTGAGCATCCCCACGAATCCTTCCAGGGCCTCTTTGCGTTCATGGTTATGGTCGCAAAAGCCCACCCCCAGCTTGTAGGCGATGGGGCGTTCCTTGACCCCGCCCACGAAGAGGTCCACCTCCTTTTCCTTCAGGAAGCTGGACAGTTCCAGGGGATTGGAATCATCCACGATGATGGTCCCGGGGTCAGTGATCTCGTGCAGTTCCTGATAATCTTCCTTAGTGCCGGTCTGGGAGCCCACCAGGACCACTTGCATCCCCAGCAGACGAAAGGCCTTCACCAGGGAGAAGGCCTTGAAGGCGCCCCCCACATAGATGGCGGCCTTTTTGCCAGCCAGGGCCTGCTGGAACTCCCGCAACTTGGGATAGAGAATGGCCAGTTCTTCCCGGACCAGTTCCCGGGTGCGCTCCATCATGGCCGGGTCTTTGAAGAAGCGGGCCACCGCGTAGAGTGATTCGGCCATATCCTCCACCCCGAAATAGGAGACCCGGATATAGGGGATGCCGTAAGTTTCCTGCATCATGACGGCCAGGTCCATGGTGGAGCCGGAGCATTGCACCAGATTCAGGGCCGCCCCGTGGGCCCGGCGGATATCGTCCACCCGGCCGTCCCCGGTGATATTGGCCACCACCTGGACCCCCATGCGGGCCAGGTAGTCACGGATGATCCAGATCTCCCCGGCCAGGTTGAAATCGCCCAGGATATTGACACTGGCGGGGCTGATGCCGGCGAGGTCGCCAGTGCCCACCAGCCGAAACATGGCCTGGCAGGCGGCCTGGTAACCGGCCCGCTTGTTGCCTTTGAAACCCTCGGATTGCACCGGCAGTACCGGGATGCCCTTCTCCCGGGCCACCTTTTTGCAGACCCCTTCCAAATCGTCGCCGATGAGGCCCACGATGCAGGTGGAGTAAACGAAGGCGGCCTTGGGTTGGTGCCGCTCGATGAGTTCCACCAGGGCCCGATAAAGCTTGTGCTCCGCCCCGAAGATGACGTCCATTTCCTGGAGGTCGGTGCAAAAGCTCAGGCGGTGCAACTCCGGGCCCGAGGACAGGGCGCCCCGGATATCCCAGGTGTAGGCGGCGCAGCCGATGGGGCCGTGCACCAGATGCAGGGCGTCGGCAATGGGATAGAGGACTACCCGGGAGCCGCAGAAGACGCAGGCCCGCTGGCTCACCGCCCCGGCCAGGGACTCCCGGTCGCAGTCCATCCGGAAAGGCGCCTCGCCCTTGCGGTGGATCTGGTCTTGTCTTTCTGCAAAGATCGCCGACTTCATGGCCTTCTCTCAGGTTTTTTGCTGCGTTAATTTGCCCGCCCGGGGGCGCCCCGAGGGGCCGCCTGGTTATGGGCTTGGCGGTGCTCCCCTCAGCTCACCAAATAGTCCTTGGCCGGGCCGCCGTCTTCCAGGGCGTCCAGGATGGCGTCGATGGCCTCTTCGCCGTCCACCCCGGCGTACCAGTGGCCTTCGGGATAGACCAGCAGCACCGGTCCGCTATCGCAGAGTTTCAGGCAGCCGGTAGTGGACACCATCACGTTGGTGAGACCCCGATCGGTCAGCTCGCTTTCCAGGTACCCCAACAGGTCCGGGGCATTTTTCTTGATGCACTTGCCTTTGGGCTCCAGGCCCCGGAAGCTCATGCAGACAAAGATATGATGATCCAGTTTTTCCATGACTTATCAGCCCCTCTAGTTATGATGGTTTTTCTGCTCACTGCTCACTGCTCACTGCTCACTACTCACTTACATCACCAGTTCAAATCTTTCTTCCGGGGCGTCCCGGTCCTGGCGGTCCAGCATGGCGTCCAGGATCTTTTCCAGGAGGCGCAACCCGCCCCGGTAACCCACGGTAGGGAAGTAGCTGTGGCCGATGCGATCCATGATGGGGAAGCCGAAGCGCACCAGGGGGAGGTCTTCATCACGGGCGATGTATTTGAGGTAGGTGTTGCCCATGAGCAGATCCACCGGGGCGTTCCGCAGCCACTGGTGCAGCAGGAACAGGTCACCGCCGCTCTTGACGTTTACCGGATGGGGCACATCCTTGGTAATCTCCTTGATCTTGGCTTCGAACTTCTTGCCCGGCGTGCCGCTGACGATGTGGATGGGCCACATGTCCAGGGACACCAGGAACTCGGTGAGGGAAATGAGCTGATCCGGGTCCCCCGCCAGGGCCACCTTGCGGCCGAAGAAATACTGGTGCATATCGGTAATCACGTCCACCAGCCGGCCCCGCTCGATGTTGATGGATTCGGGCACGGTCACCCCGGCGATGCGCCGCAAGGTGTCGATGAAGACGTCGGTGGCTATGAGCCCGATGGGCAGGTTGAGGATTTCGCAAGGCACCTTCCACTTGGTGTCCAGGGCCCGGGCCGCCGGCCCGGAGGCCAGGGGTCCCAGGGCCACCGTGCCCATGCTGCTGCCGGTGGCGACCAATTCCGCCACCGTGACCCCGCCGGCGGGGAAGGGGGAATAACGGCCGGTTTGGGGGCCGTTGAGGACGTTGGAGGTGTCGGGGAACATGATGAACGGGACCCCCAGTTCTCTGGCCAGCCGCTTGATTTCCTCCATATCGCTGGGCTCCACGTATCCGGGAATCAGGTTAATCCGGTTTTCCTTGTGGGCGTTGCCTTGGGCCAGATAATCCACCATGCCCCGGACCATGTTGGCGAAGCCGGTGACGTGGGAGCCCACGTAGCTGGGGGTGTTGGCGTGGATCACGTGGCGGCCCGGGGGGATCTTGCCCTCGTCCCTGGCCTTGGCGATGATCTGGGGGATATCGTCCCCGATGGTCTCAGAGAGACAGGTGGTATGCACCGCAATGACTTCGGGTTCGTAAACCGAGAAGATGTTGTTAATGGCCTGGAGCAGGTTGGCCTGCCCGCCGAAGACTGAGGCGCCTTCAGTGAAGGCGCTGGTCGCGGCGATCACCGGCTCCTTGAAATGCCGGGTCAGGGCGCTGCGATGGTAGGCGTAGCACCCCTGCGAGCCGTGGCTGTGGGGCAAGCACCGGTGAATCCCCAGGGCCGCGTACATGGCCCCGATGGGTTGGCAGGTCTTGGCCGGGTTGATGGTCAGGGCGCTGCGTTCTTGGATGTCCTTGGGCGTATGTCTAAGCAGCATAACGTTATCCTCGATTCATTTACCAAAAAATCCGGGCGGCCCGGCGGTTCATTCCCAGGCGTATTTGGCGGCCAGTTCGGGATGCTCCTGCCAGGGGGCCTTCAGATACTTCCAGACCTTGCTATTGACCATGCGGTCGATCTCCTGGTAGAAGTTGACGGCGCCGATAAAGCCGGCATAGGGGCCGCCGGAGTCATAGCTGTGCAGTTGTTTCATGGGCACGCCGCTCTTCTGGACGATGTATTTCTCTTTGATGCCGGCGCAGATGAGGTCCGGCCGGTAAATCTCGATGAGCCGCTCCGTTTCGAACTGACTGATGTCGTCGATTACCAGGGCGCCGCTCTCCATCTCCGCCATCATGCCCTGGTATTCGCCGAACTTCATGCCATTCTCCTCCAGGCGGGCCAGTTGCTCGGGGGTCAGCCTGGGGCGGTAGCGCTCGGGGTCCGCCTCCACGTGGAGTTCCTCGATGTTGCGGCTATCGGCATCCACCTTGAGGCCGGGCAGGACCCGCCGGCCTTCGTAGTCGTCCCGGTGCGCGAATTCGTAGCCCGCGGCGATGGTTTCCATGCCGATCTCCCGGAAGAGCTCCTGGTAATGGTGGGCCCGGGAGCCGCCCACGAATAGCATGGCGCGTTTCCCCTGGCACCGGCTCTTCACTTCGGCCCGCACCGCCTCCACCCGGGGCATCTCCCGGGCGATGACCTCTTCCACCCGTTGGCTCAGCTTCGGGTCCTCGAAATAAGCGGCGATCTTGCGCAGGGCCTTGGCGGTGGCCTCGGCCCCGGTGAAGTTGACCTTGAGCCAGGGGATGCCGAATTTCTTTTCCATCATCTCCGCCACGTAATTGATGGAGCGGTGGCACATGATGAG
>JBKQVS010000163.1:0-2995 GCA_052139855.1 Desulfobaccales bacterium | reverse complement strand
GGGCTTGCTGCCCTTAGCCCCCTCCCCCAACTACCATTTTCCGCCAAGAAATTCGCGGCCAGGGCGTGGCCGTGGCTGGTGAGAAAGGATTCCGGGTGGAACTGGACCCCGTGGAGGGGGAATTGGCGGTGTTGGAGGCCCATGATGACGCCGTCCTCGGTCCAGGCGGTGACTTCCAGTTCCGGGGAGTGGAGCTTGGCCATGAGGGAATGGTAGCGGGCGGCCCCGAAGGGTGATGGCAGACCTGTGAAGACGCCCTGCCCCGTATGGAAAACCTGGTGGCGCTTGCCGTGCACCGGAACGGGGGCCTTGACGGTGGCGCCGCCGAAGACTTCGTTTAAGGCCTGGTGTCCCAGGCAAACTCCCAGGATGGGAATTTGTTGATAGAAATGAGCGATGGCCGCTTTGCTGATGCCGGCCTGGTCCGGGGCCTTGGGGCCCGGGGAAATGCAGAGCCAGTGGGGGGCAAGCGCGGCGATGCCAGCAAGATCGATCTGGTCGTGGCGGAAGACCAGGACTTCTATGTCGAATTCGGAGAAGAGCTGCACCAGGTTATAGGTGAAGGAGTCGTAATTGTCGATCATTAGCAGGCGCATCATCGGTCCCCAAAAATAAAAAAGCCGCCCAGTTGAGTCTGGGTGGCTCGTGCCTGGCATAACTCTGGCTTAATAGTATGATGCGGCCTTTGGGGTTGTCAACGCTTTTCTGGCCGGGAAGGGGAGGGGGCCTGGGGTCCAACCGGGGCCGGTTAATCTCCGGTCAAAGCCCGCAGGCGGACAAAGTAGAGGGTCCCGAAGGAATTGGGTTCCAGGCGGTGGAGTTCGCCGTTGTATTTTTGGACGTAGGCGACGTCATAATCTACGCCTTCGGCCAGACCCATGGCCCGGTCCATGTCGCCGTCGGCGGCCATGAGCAGGGCCTGCAAAAAGACGGCGCCGCCGTTCCGGGCGGTGGGGTCATGGGCAAAAATAGCCCCGCAGGTGCAGGACCCGGCGGTAAAATCGTACCATTGCCCGCCTTCCACTTCGGCCGGCGGCGGGATCTCGGCGCGGCAAAACGGGCACTGGGCCGGCAAGGTGCGGTCACGGAAGAGCTTCGGCATATACCACCTTTCACCAAAAACGGATTAAGTCCACCGGGGGCCGGGGCTGGGGCCGGGGCGCCCCGGACCCGGCGGGCCATGGGCCACCTGCGGAAGACCTGAAAATCGGGCCGCAAACCAAACCGGCGCGTTTTTATTATCACTGATTTTTCTAAATACGCAAATGTCCCGGTGCTCTATTGACACCCGGGCGCCTTGAGATTACATTGTGTTCACTGAAAATGCATGGGGAGGACAATATGGCGGATATGGTCGTGAGCTTTTCGATCCAGCAACTGCAGGAAATAGAGGCGATTGTCATCGACAAGGACGGGGAAGAGGCCCTGCGGTATCTGAGTGATCTGGTAGGGATATTTAAGTCCCGTGAGAGCCACGCCTGTGGTCCCAAGGTGGCGGAGACCCCTCCGGGACAGGGTTGAGACGACGGGGCGGCAGCAGCCGGTTTACGGCACCCGCACCCCGATAACCACACCCGGTGATCCAACACTGAAACAGGAGGGGGAAGACGGGCCTAAGGCCCCACGGCCGGCCGGTTCCTCAACCACTGCTTCAGGCGCCGCCTGGCGGCGCTTCATTCATGCAAGGCAAGGTGAAAAACTATGGCAGACAAACAAATCGTATTTTCGGCCGCGGAACAGCAGCAGATAGAAGCCATCGTCATCGATAAGGACAAAGATGAGGCCGTCAAGTTTCTGGCCGGCCTGGTGCAGCGCTTCAAAGGCAGCGAAAGCCACGTCTGCGGACCCAAAAGAACCCAGTAAAGCACCTTCACCCACTCTCAGTGGCTGACCGACAGATTATGGAAAGGCTGGCGCTGGTGGCGGACACCCATTCCTACCAGGCCGGCCTTCCCGCGTTATTGGCTTTCTTTAGGGAGCAGGGGCTGCGCCACCTAGCCTGCCTGGGGGATTGTCCGCCGGAGCCCTTCCGGCCCTGGCTGACCATGGCCCCGGGCAACCGGCTGTATTGGGTGTACGACGTCTTCGGGCCGCAGCTGCCCGAGGCCACCGGCTGCGGCATCGCTCTGGAACTGGAGGGGCGGATCTTCCTGGCCCACACCCGGGCCTTGATCTGGACCCACTACAATGAGCGCATCCGGGCCTACGGGCATGGGGCGCACAGTTACCGCCAGCCGATAGTGGCGTGCCACGGCCACACCCACGTACCCTGCGTCACCCGCTTTACGCCGCCCTTCAGCCGCCTGCTCTACACCAACGACGCGGTGCGGCCCCAGGAATTTCAGGCGCGGCAGGCCTGCCTGGATCTTTCGCCGGACACCATCTACCTCATCGTGCCCGGGGCCTTCACCCTGGAGGAGCAGCGGCATCCCACCTTCAGCTTCGCGGTCCTGGACCTGGCCAGTTCCCGGGTGGCCATGGTTTCCCTGAAAGATTTGCGGGATCTGGAATCGGTAGAGCTTTTTCCGGCGGATTAAGGGGCGGTCAGGGGGGCGGGCGTCCCGCCATCATTTCGTTTGAAAACGACACTATCCCTCTGTCTTTAAAAGTTCAAAGTTCAAAGTTCAAGGTTCAAAGTTGGGAGTATGCCCATCAGGAACTTTTCATAATTTGCGGGTGGGTCAAAGGCTCATGAGAGACTGTCCCCCTTTTTCCCCCACCGGGTCAAAGAACGTCAGGAAAAATATCTCGCCAAGCCGCCAAGAACGCCAAGATTTAGAAAACCGAGTCGGGAACCAGCCAGGATTTACCATCCCGCAGTTCCTCCAGGACGAGAAGGTCGGTGGGGAAGGCCGGGGGTTGGGGCGGGGCGGCCAGGGGGAAAAACTCTGCCGCGTCCAGATCATCGCCGGCCGCAAGCAGGCCGCCCGTGACGCGCCCGGCGAACCAGACGCCCACGGTGAGGCGCTGGGGGTCATGGAAGTTGGAATGGACC
>JBKQVS010000162.1:0-19744 GCA_052139855.1 Desulfobaccales bacterium | reverse complement strand
GTTTATGATTCACCGTGATATCCCCTCTTTTAGGTTTGATTTATGAGAGCGCTCATGGTGAATGTTAAGCAAATGTTATGCCAATTTTTTTACTAATGATATCAATATGTTGCTCTTTCGGTCCTCTTCTTAATATTACGATAATGTTTGTTACTCTTATTTTACTATTCATTTTTGTAATATTGTCAGCGGGGCCGGTGACTAACTATCTCATGGTTAACATGTTGATAGAAAAAGAATATTAGTCAAAACGCCGCGGATTTTTTGGAAAGATGGATCTCAAGAGAGGTACAGGTGAGCATCTGGGGAGGGGAATCGAGGGGAGCGCTTGTGGCTCCCCCCGACCAGCGTAATCCTGGTTAAACGGCGCTCTCGCCGGTTTCCCCGGTGCGAATCCGCAGGACTTCGCCCACCGGATAGACAAAGATCTTGCCGTCACCGATCCGGCCGGTGCGGGCTTTGTCGACAATGGTGTCAATGATGGCCTGCACCTTGTCATCCGGCGCCACGATCTCGATTTTCACCTTGGGCAGAAAATCCACCTGGTACTCCAGGCCCCGGTAGACCTCCCTGATCCCCTTTTGCCGTCCAAACCCCTTGACTTCCGTAACCGTCATGCCTTCCACACTGATGGCGTGGAGGGCCTCCTTTACCGGCTCCAGCTTGAAGGGCTGGATAATCGCCTCGATCTTTTTCATCCTCTGCCTCCCAAATTACAGATTGTACGCGGTCTCTTGATGCTCACTGATATCCAGACCGGCCACTTCATCTTCTGTTGTTACCCTGAGGCCCATGGTCGCGTCAAGGATTTTAAAGAGGATGTAGCTGACCACGAAGGAAAAGACCAGGGTTACCCCCACCGCGGCTAACTGAATAACGAACTGCCCGGGGTTGCCGAAGAACAGGCCGTCGCCGCCCGCCGGGTTCACCAGCTTGCTGGCGAACAGCCCGGTGCATAAGGCCCCGATAATCCCCCCGACACAGTGCACCCCCACCACGTCCAGGGAGTCGTCATAGCCCAGTCTCGGTTTGGCCAACACCGCTAAATAACAGATGATCCCAGCCACCAGGCCGATAATAATCGCCGACATGGGACCCACATAACCCGCCGCCGGGGTGATGGCTACCAGCCCCGCCACCGCGCCTGATGCCGCTCCCAGGGTGGTGGCTTTGCCCCGTACCATCCATTCCACCCCCACCCAGGACAGGGTGGCCGCGGCAGTGGCCAGATGCGTGGCCGTGAAGGCCGAAGACGCCAGGGCGCCCGCGGCCAGGGCGCTGCCGGCGTTGAACCCGAACCACCCGAACCATAAGAGCCCCGCCCCCAGAATGGTCATGGGCAGGTTGTGGGGGATGAAAGTGGTGTGGTTGCCGTAACCCTGCCGCTTGCCCACCACCAGGGCCGCGGCCAGGGCCGCGATCCCGGCGTTGATGTGGACCACCGTGCCCCCGGCGAAATCCAGGGCCCCTAGGTTCTTGAGCCAGCCGCCGTCACCCCAGACCCAGTGGGCCACCGGACAGTAAACCAGGGTGAACCACAGGACCATGAACACCAGAAACGCGCTGAACTTCAGGCGCTCGGCAAAGGCGCCGGTGATCAGGGCCGGGGTGATAATCGCAAACATGCACTGATAGATCATGAAGGTCTGATGGGGAATGGTCTCCGAATAGGCCTTAAAGGGCTCGAAACCCACCCCGGCCAGACCCGCCCAACTCAGGTTGCCGATGAAGTGTCCGACGTCCGGGCCGAAGGCCAGGCTGTAGCCGTAAATAGCCCACAGCACGCTGATGAGCCCCAGAAGGATAAAATTTTGCATGATCGTGCCCAGGACGTTTTTGCTCCGCACCATGCCCCCATAAAACAGAGCCAGCCCGGGGGTCATAAGCATGACCAGGGCTGCGGATACTAACATAAATGCAGTATCTCCGGAATTCATAATACCAGATCTCCTCGCACGCGAATTTATACCTCTGAGTAAAGCAAATCCCGTGCCAAGACAATTTACAATAAATTCAACATGATATCTGTTAAAGCCTTTTTGCCTGTTTACAATCCTGCAATATTGGCAGTTTTTTACTTACATAATTGATGGTTTGTGCCCTAATAATTCACAGAATTATCCCATAAAGTGACAATAGTGTATATATGCGTGGTTACATTATTGTTGCCATTACTGCACCTCCCCCAAGTCGCAACCCCTTCCGAGGGCCCCTGCATCCCTTTATAAACCTCCGGCCATCTCCCCCGAATTCTCGATCTTACAGAGTTGTGCGCGGCTCCCCGCGCCGGCTGCAGGTGCCATCCCAAGGGGCCGTCGGCCGCACGCCGCCAGCCGGCCAGGCGCGCCACTAGCCCGCGGCCGAGGGCCGCCCCGCAGACTTACGAACGCACTCTTAGCAGGTTGGTCTCGGTGGGGGGGGACGGAAGTCAATGGCGTGCTGGGATTAGCGATGCGGGACTCGGCCCGGAAGAAGCCGCAGCCTTCATGGTACACGGGTTGGGAGGGAGGTTTTGGGGAGGGCGGGGGAATCGGCTTACGAAAAATCCCCTGGCCCTCCCCTCAACTCATTTCTCTTCAATCTCCTGCCAGGCCAGGCGGGCGGCTCCCGCCAGGCCGGCGGCGTCTCCCAGTTGCGCCGGAACGACGCTCACTGCCTCCGGGGGAAACAGGGTGAGGCGATGGTGCATTTCCTCGTGCAGGGGGGCCTGAAACACTTCCCAGGCCCGGGCAAACCGGCCCCCGATGACCACCCGGGAAAGTCCCAGCAGGTGCACCACCGCGGCAATGGCCTGCCCCAGGCTGCGCCCTACCCGGTCAAAGGCCCGCCGGGCCAAAGGATCGGCTTGCAAGGCCGCCACCACCAGGGTTTCCCCCTGAATGGCCTCGGGATCGGCGGCGTAGAGTTCCCCCAGCCAGGAGGGGGCCTTCTGGGCCAGTTGTTCCTTGACCCAGGCCACCGTCCAGAAGGCCGAAGCCATGGTCTCCAGGCAGCCCCGGTTGCCGCAGTGGCACTTGCGCCCCTCCGGGTCCACGGTCATGTGGCCGATCTCCCCGCTGGTGCCCTCGGCCCCGGACCACAACCGGCCGTTTAGGATCAGCCCGCCGCCCACCCCGGTGCCCAGGGTGATCCCCAGCATATTATCGTGGCCCACCCCGGCCCCCAGCCAGTGCTCCCCCAGGGCGAAGAGGTTGGCGTCGTTTTCCAGGAACACCGGCCAGTTTACCAGCGGAGCCAGGCGCTCCACCAGGCGGCAGTCGTCCAAAGCCGCCACGTTGGGAGAAAAGACCACCCGGCCTTCCCGGGGTAGAACCCGCCCGGGCACCCCGATGCCCGCGCCCTTGATCTCCCAGCCGCTCTCCCGGGCGGCTTCGCCGGCCCTGGTGAGGTCAGCCGCCAGGGCCGCCACCAGGGCCCCCTGATCGGGCGCCGAGGCCGTGGCCCATTCCCACCGGGACAGAATCTTCCCCTGGAGGTCCACCAAAGCCAGGCGGACATTGGTGCCTCCCAAGTCGATGCCCACCACCGCCGCTTCTTTCACCCTGCGCCCCCCGTTGCCGGAATTCGCCCCAGCTCCGGCATAATCTCCGCCAGCTCCGCCGGTGGAATCGCCCCGTCCCTGACCAGGCGGGGCGGTGCGCTGGTTACGTCCACTATGGTGGACGGCAATCCCCCCGGACAGGGGCCCGCATCCAGGATCAGGTCCACGCCGTCGCCGAATTCCCGGGCCACTTCCCGCGCCCGGGTCAGAGACCGGCCTTCGGCGCGGTTGGCGCTGGTGCCGGTGATGGGATGCCCCAAGGCGGTGATCAGGCGGCAGGTGAGACTCTGGCGGGGCTGGCGCACCCCGATGGTCCCGGTGCCCCCGGTGAGCCACCGGGGCAAACGCGGCCGGCTCGGAAAAATGATGGTCAGGGGGCCCGGCCAGAATTTTTCCATAAGCCGCCGGGCCAGGACCGGGACCTCCCGAGCTACCTGATTGAGCATCTCCGGTCCAGACACCATCACCAGCACCGGTTTTTCCGGAGACCGGCCTTTGAGGGCAAAGAGGCGGGCCAAGGCTTCCTCCTGAAAGGGGTTCACCGCCAGCCCGAAAAAAGTCTCCGTGGGCACCGCCATGATGCCGTGGCGCCCCAGGACCGCCCGCGCCTCGTCCCAGAAAGCTTCGGCGTCTTCCTCCCGCCATTTCCAGATGCGCCCCATACGCCGCATGATACCCCCAGGATGCGCTGCTGGCAAGCAGTGAGTCTCAGTTTGAGCCCGTGGGCCGTTTTCCCGGTTGGTCCGGTTCCCGGGCTGAGCCGGAAAATCGCCAGATGGGGTGCCCCCGGCCCATCAATCAGGCCGGGTGTCTGGGCTGGCAGGAGACGGCGTGGCGGCATTTCGCTAAGGGTAAGATCCGGGAGCGGCCGCCGCCCCAAAGGCCGGCCAGGCCCACCGGGCCTGATCCCGCCCCCACCCCGGGTTCGCTAAAAAAAAGGGCAGGCTGCCCCCGCCGGGCAGCCTCCCCCTTTTCCACCTTGGCGCCTGCCTCCGCCCCGCTCTTACTGGTACTGGATGTAAAGCGGCTTCGGGTTCAGTTTCAGCACCTCCTGCGGCGTCAGCAGCGGGTCCCCTTTCTTGGTGTCATTATAATAGAAGAGCTTGAAGCCGGTGTACTCCACCGGGTGGGCCACGATGTAATCACGGTAGGAATCCCGCTTCAGCCACGGGGCGCCCCAGCCGTCCATGTTCATGACGACCTGCACCTCGGGGCGGAGCGTGACCTTTTCGGCATTGGTGACCATGTTGCGCGTGAAGCGGTGCACGATGAGCACCTTGGGCGGGAGATTGTACTTTTTCACCAGCTCCTGCAGGTAACCGGCGGCATAGTTGATATCCGCGGCGTCATAGGTGCCGATCTTTTTGCACGGTATATTGCCGCTCTTGATCAAGTTGAACTCCGGGTCCATCCCCAGATGCACGTCCGGATTCTTCAGGATCCATTCGAAGCGCGGCAGAATGGTGCGGATGTCGGAATGGCCGGTTTGGATGTCAACGAAGAGGATGCCGTTTACCTCCTTGGCCCAGCCGTAAACCTCGTTGACCAACGCGTCCGGATGGATCATGCGGTACTTGCCGGACTTACCCGGCTCCCCTTGGGCCACCACCGCGACCAGGTGCAGGGCGGGCTGGACCGGCAACGACGGGTCCGCCGCCTCCCATTTGGCCACTTCCCCCTTCAGCCGCCGCAGCATCTCGTCCTTGGGGTACTCGCCCAGGACCCCCATCTTCTTGGAGCGCGGGTTGCCGTAGTAGGCCACGATGCGCTTCCCCGGCAGGATCGAACCCGGCAAAATCGGCGGGGTTTTCACCGGCCAGCCGTGCTGTTGGGCAAACTCGGGGTCCTCGCCGGCGTTGTATTTGCCCGGGGGCGCGATTTTCCCGGGCGGGGCGGCCTGTTGCCATTTGGGCTGCTTGGCGGCCTTCTTGCCCTTAGCCGCTTTTTTGGTCTTGGCCGGAGCCGCCGGCTGGGTTTCCGGGGCCGCCGGGGCCGCCAGCGGCGGAGTGCCCGGAGCCGCGGGTGGGGTGGCTTCGCCGGGCGCCACCGGCGGGGTGGCCGGGGCCGTCGGGGCCGCAGGGGCTGCCGGAGCCGTCGGGGCGGCGGGTTCGGTCTGTGCGGTCTCAGCCGCCTCCAGGCCGCCGGGCCCGTCGTTCATGAGGCCTGCCAGGACAAACGCCACAACCATGGCGGTCAGCAGCAGGGGAAAACCTATCCGGATGGAAAATCTAACCCGCGGGTACGTCACGAAGCACTCCTTGAATGAAATATGCGGCGCCGCCGGGCGCTCCAGCGGCGCACCGGTGAGGGGCCTCCGTCAATCACGCCCGGCAAAAATATGCCTCTCAGCAGCCCGGCATGATCCCCCCGGTCTGCCATCACGACCTATAATATTTTTATTTTGCAAAAGGCGGTCCAGACTTTTGCATAATATCAGGTAATCAACAATTTCGGGATGAGTTTAACCAGAAAATTTTTCAGGAAAGGGACATTCACATGAAAAAACCGGCGTTTTTTCCTTCACCCCCCCTAAAAGCCCGAGTGGACCGGTCTCCTTGCCCTTCCCGCACCATGGGCGGGCCTGGGGCGCGCTAGACCTGGGCCTCTATCGGTTTGCCGGGCGGCGGCTTAAATCTTATTTTATGGCCATGAGGCGCTGCCGCCGGGCTTCGAACAGGGCCACGGCGCCGGAGGCCGCGGCGTTCAGCGAGCCGATCAAAGGCGCCGCCATGGGGATGGACGCCACCAGGTCGCACTGCTGCCGCACCCGGGGGCGCAACCCCTTGTCTTCGCTGCCGATGACCAGGGCCAGGGGCTGGGTCAGGTCCGTAGCGTAAATACTTTGGGAGGCCGCGGCATCAGTGCCGACAATCGCCAGGCCCGCGTCTTTAAGCCGCGCCAGGCAATCGGCCAGGTTGGTCACCCGGTAAACCGCCAGGTATTCCAACGCCCCGGCCGCGGCCTTGGTGACCACGGGCGTCACCCCCGCGGCCCGGTCTTTGGGGATGATGAGGCCGTGGGCCCCGGCGGCAAAGGCGCTGCGGCAGAGGTTGCCTAAATTCATGGGGTCGGTGAGGCTGTCCGCGGCCACCAGCAGCGCCGGCTCCTTTAAGCCGGCCAGATCCTCCAGGAGTTGGCCCAGGTCCCGGTAAACGTAGCTCCCCCGGCGGGCCAAAATCCCCTGGTGGTGCGGGGTGCCGCAGACCCGGTCCAGCGCCGCCCGCTCGGCCACCCTGAGGCGCACCCCCGCGGCCCGGGCCAGCCGCTTCACCTCATAGAGCCACTGCCCTTTCGCCCCCTGGGCCACAATGATCTCCTCCAGGGGAGATTCGGGCTGGCGCAAGGCCGCCAGTACCGGATGGCGTCCGTAGATGATCTGGGTCATTGAGCTATCAGCTTTCAGCTTTTTGGGGCCCGCCGTGCCCGCCGATTTCTGGCGGCCATGCGCCGCCCTATTCCTCTATACTTTTATGAAACTCAGGGTATAATCTTAGACAAATTATAGCAAATTAACATCCTTGCAGAATTATTTCTCCTATGGGGGTTGGGGGAGAGGGGGGAGGGGCCATTTCCGAAAAAGCCCCTGGCCCCCTCTCCCCAAGAAAACTCTCAATACATTCAAATCGGCATCCCATGGACGCGGCGCTCAATCAATTTTATCAGCATTTAGGCGTCGAGCGGGGCTTGGCCCCCTTGACCCTGGCGGCCTATGCCCGGGATCTCCAGGATTTCTGGGAATATATTGAAGGCCGCGGCCGGACGCATTGGGATGCGGTGGCTCTCGCCGACTTACAAGATTATTTTGCCGCCCTGGAAGCCCGGGGGCTGTCGGCCCGCAGCCGGGCCCGGCGCCTCTCCGCCCTGCGGCAATTTTTCCGTTTTCTGCAGCGGGAGGAGCAGGTCGAGAGCAACCCCGTGGAGTTGCTGGACTCGCCCCGCCTGCCCCAACGGCTGCCCCAGGTGATGGGGGAGGAAGACGTCGCGGCGCTGCTCGCCGCCCCGGACCCCGGCACCCCCACGGGCTTGAGAGACCAGGCCCTCCTGGAGGTGCTCTATGCCACCGGCCTTCGGGTCTCCGAGCTGGTGGGCCTGACCCTGAAGCAGTTGGACCTCCGGCGCGGCGTGGTGCGCCCCCTGGGCAAAGGTTCCAAAGAGCGGGTGGTGCCCATGGTGGCCCTGGCGGTGGAAAAAGTACAGCTCTACCTGGATCAGGCGCGGCCCCGGCTGCTGCAAGGCCGGGAGAGCCCCTATGTCTTCATCAACCACCGGGGCGGCAAACTCTCCCGCCAGGGCTTTTGGAAGCTCTTGAAGCAGTATGCCCTCAAGGCGGGGGTGAAGACCCTCTCCCCCCACACCCTCAGGCACTCTTTTGCCACCCACCTTTTGTCCCGGGGGGCCAATCTGCGCGTCCTGCAAATGCTTTTGGGCCATGCCGACCTGGCCACCACCCAGATTTACACCCACCTGGACGCGGTGCGCCTCAAGCAGGTGCACAAGAAAGCCCATCCCCGGCCATGACCACGCGCAATAACCGCAATAACCGGAACGGGCCGGCGCCCCCCCGCACCCTGGAGGTGATCACCACTCACCTCAACGCCGATTTCGACGCCATGGCCTCCATGGTGGCGGCCAAAAAGCTCTACCCCGAGGCGCTGCTGGTCTTTCCGGGCTCCCAGGAGCGCAACCTCCGGGACTTTTTCATCCGCTCCAGCTTTTATTTCGTCGATTTCACCCGCATGAAGCAGGTGCCCCTGGAGGAGATCAAACGCCTCATCCTGGTGGACACCCGCCAGGCTTCCCGCATCGGCAAATTCGCCGAAGTGGCCGCCGGCGGCAATGTGGACATCCACATTTACGACCATCACCCCGACACCGATGAAGATGTGCACGGCAGCGTCGAGGTCGTGGAGGAGGTCGGCTCCACCACCGCCATCCTCACCCGCATCATCAAAGAGCGGGGCCTCACCCTCTCCCCACCTGAGGCCACCGTCATGGCCTTGGGAATTTTTGAGGACACCGGCTCCTTCACCTTTGCTTCCACCACTCCCCAGGATTTTGAAGCCGGCGCCTTTCTCCTCAGCCGGGGGGCCGACCTCAACGTAATCTCCGAAATCGTCACCCGGGAGCTGAATGCCGAGCAGGTGGCCCTCCTCAACGACCTCCTGGAACACTCCACCAGCTTCCACGTGGGGGGCATCGAAGTGGTCCTGGCCCGCACCACCGCCCCGGAATACGTGCCGGATTTCGCGGTGGTGGCCCATCGCCTCATGGACGTGGAGAACATCCAGGTCCTCTTCGCCCTGGCCCAGATGGAAGACCGGGTCTTTGTGGTGGGGCGGAGCCGCCTGCCCGAAGTGGATGTGGCCGAAATCCTGTCCGAGTTGGGGGGCGGGGGGCACAGCTACGCCGCCTCCGCCGCCATCAAAGATACGCCTTTGACCCAGGTGGAGGAAAAATTGCGCCAAATCGTCCAGGCCCGGGTGCATCCCCGGCGCCTGGCCCGGGAGATCATGTCCTTTCCGGTCAAATTTGTCGCCCAGGAGGTCACTCTGGAGGAGGCGGAAGTCATCCTCAACCGCTACAATATCAATGCCCTGCCGGTCCTGGCCGGCGCCAAGCTCCTGGGCCTGATCTCCCGGCAGACCGTGGAAAAGGGCATCTTTCACGGCTTGAAGAGCCACCAGGTAGTGGACTACATGAACTCCGAAGTAGCCACGGTGGACCCCGAGGCCTCCATCGCCGAAATCAGGGACCGCCTGGTCATCAACAAGCAACGCGTCCTGCCGGTGGTGGAGGACGGCAAGGTCATCGGCCTGATCAGCCGCACCGACCTCCTGCACCTGCTCATGGCCGAGGATGACGAGGCTCAGTGGTCCCAGCCCCTGCGCACCAAGAACATCGTCTCCCTGATGCGGGAGCGCCTCCCCAAGGACATCCTGGATATCTTGGCCCAGGTGGGCCAGGTGGCCGCGGAATTAACCTTCAGCGCCTATGTGGTGGGAGGGTTTGTCCGGGACCTGGTGCTCAATCACGAGAACCTGGACATCGACATTGTCATTGAAGGGGACGCCATCATCTTCGCCCGGCGCTTTGCGGCCCAATTCGGCGCCAGGTCCAGGGAATTCCAAAAATTCAAGACCGCGGTGATCATTTTCCCGGACGGCTTCAAGATCGACGTAGCCACCGCCCGCACCGAATATTACGAGTCCCCCGGGGCGCTGCCCATCGTGGAATACAGCTCCATCAAGATGGATCTCTACCGCCGGGACTTCACCATCAACACCCTGGCGCTGAAACTCAACCCCGGGGAGTTCGGCACCCTGCTGGATTTCTTCGGGGCCCAACGGGATATCAAAGAGGGTCGCATCAGCCTGCTCCACAACCTGAGTTTCGTGGAGGATCCCACCCGGGTCTTCCGGGCCATCCGCTTCGAGCAGCGCTTCAAGTTCCGCATCACCAAGCTGGCCGCCAATCTCATCACCAATGCGGTGAAAAATAACTTTTTCGACCGCCTCTCCGGCGCCCGCCTCTTCGGGGAGTTGCGCCTCATCCTCCAGGAGGAAAACCCCATTCCCGCCATCGTCCGCCTGGCGGAATTGAACCTCTTGGCCGCGGTCCATCCCCGGCTGGTATTCGACGACGGCACCCGCCGCCTGCTGGAGCGGGTCCAGGCCGTCCTCTCCTGGTACGACCTCCTTTACCTGGAAGAAAAGTATAAACGCTGGCTGCTCTACTTCCTGGGGTTGGTGGATCATCTGACCCTGGCCGAACTTGAGGAGATGCTGGCCCGGTTCAACCTGTCTCCCAAGCAGGCTACCGCCATCCTCCGAGGCAAGGAGGCCGGCGACAAGGCCCTGGCCCGGCTCTTCCGCTACGGCGAACCCACCCGCCCCCAGATCTACCACCTTCTGGCCCCCCTGGGCCCGGAATTCATCCTCTTTATGATGGCCAAATCGCGTCACGAGAGCTCCCGCAAGGCCATCTCCCTCTATTTCACCCACCTGAAACATCTCAAACCCGACCTCAAAGGGCGGGACCTCCTGGCCCTGGGCTATCAACCCGGGCCCCTCATCAAGGAGATGCTGGACCGCCTCCTGGAAGCCCGCCTCAATGAAAAGGTCAAGAGCCGCAGCGAGGAAAGGGACTTTATCCGGCGATATTTCGGGCCCTCTTGAGAGGGGGCGCAAATCGGTAACATATTTTTGGGAGAGGGGGCCAGGGGCCGACGGCCCCTATCCTGACGAAAAACTCTCCCAAACCCTCTCCCCAAACCCCATACAGGGGGTTGGGAGGGGAGTTTGAGGGGAGGGCGGGGGAATTGACTTCCCCCGGCTCTCCCCTCAAATTATCCTGGTTAACTCGATCACAGCGCCGGGCGCAGGTAGGAAGGGGTCAGTTGGGCGGGGTTGCCGGTGAGGCCGGCTTCCAGGCGGTGGCGCGCCAGCCGGGCCACGGTCGAGGCCTTGGGCCAACGCAGCTCCGGGGGGGCCAAGACAATCTCCGGGGCAAGGTGCGCAGTCAGTATCTCGCGGTGCACTTCCAGGCCGGGACCGGTGAGCCGGAGCGGCGCAACCAGCCGGGCCGGAAGGTCAACCACCGGCAGCCGCAATGGCCCCTCCAATACCTGAGGCTGATCCTCCGTGGACCGGAACCGCCCCCAGAAGACTTCCCCGCGCTTGGCGTCCATGACCACCCCGATGGGGTCAGGCTGAAAGGGGACCTGGGCCGCCAGCACCTCCAGGGTGGGGACCGGCACCAACGGACACTTGAGGGACCACGCCAGGGTCTTGGCGGTGGCCAGCCCGATCCGGAGCCCCGTAAAGTTGCCCGGGCCGACGCTCACGGCCACCGCGGCCAGGTCCGCCGCCTCCGCCCCGGCATGGCTCAGGATCGCCGCCACCCCGGGCATCAAGCGGGTCAGGTAGGAGTTGTGGCTTTCCAGGGAGTATTCCAGCAGCACCTGGTCATCCGCCACCAGGGCCAGACTGCCCTTCTCGGTAGCGGTATCCAGGGCCAGGATGAGCATGGGCTTTTGCCGTTTTTGGTTTTTGGTTTTTCGTTAAAATGAAGGAAATTTCAAATTGAGGCCGGTGCGAAAATCTCGTGTAGGACAGCCGCCCTCGGCTGTCCACCCCATCTCATCGCCGTCGAGGGCGCCAACGGCACATCCAGAACCCAAAACCCAGAACCGCCCTCAGTACTGGGTCTGCACCAGGCGCAAAATATCCTGGTAGAAGACCAGAATCATCAAAGCCAGGAGCAACATCAAGCCCAATCCCTGGGCCATCTCCCGGTGCTGCACCGGCACTGGCTTGCCCCGGATTGCCTCCACCGCGAAGAAAAACAGGTGCCCGCCATCCAGAACCGGGATGGGCAGAAGGTTGAGCAGGAAGAGGTTGACGCTCAGTGCCGCCATAAACTGCACCAGATAGGTTATCCCCATCTCCGCCTGTTTGCCCGCCACCTGGGCGATGAGGATGGGGCCGCCGATGCTCTTCAGCGGCACTTCCCGGGCCACCAGTTTATACAGGCTCTCCACGGTCAGCCAGGTAAGGCGGCCGGTGTAGCTTACCCCGAGCTCTAAGGCCCGGATGGGACCGACGCGCTCCACGGCCGGATGTTCCCCGGAAGTGATGCCGATGATCATGGCAAAGACTTTTCCCCCGAAAATGTCGGGGGTCTCCATGCGTTGGGGGGTCACCTGGACCTCGAAGTCCCGGTCTCCCCGCCGCACCAACAGGGTCAAAGGCTGTTCCCCGCTCTGGCGGATCTTCGCCGAGAGATCTTCCCAACGCCTCATCACCTGGCCTTCCATCGACAGGATCTGGTCGCCTTTTTGCAGGCCCGCCTGCGCTGCGGGGGAACCGGCTTTCACCCCGCCGATTTCGTTGGTGAGGTAGGGAACGCCGGAAAAGGCAAAGACCAGGAAGAGGGCCACGGCCGCAAAAATCAGATTGAAGGTGGGCCCCGCCATGACAATCACAAACCGGTGCCAGAGCGGGTGATGGGAAAATGACACCGGTTCCAACTCGGGCGGCACTTCATCCTTGGGATTTTCCCCAAAAAGCTTGACATAGCCCCCCAGCGGAATCACGGAAAGGCGGTAATCCGTCTCCCCGATCTGCTTGTGGAGCACCTTAGGCGGGAAGCCCAGGGAGAAAGCGTCTACCCTCACCCCGAAAAGTTTGGCGAAGATGAAATGGCCCAATTCGTGGACGAAGACCAGGACCCCCAGGACGATGACGGTCGCCAACGCGGTTATCATGAAAGTCTCTCTGCTCCTGTGGGAGAATTAGTAATCATGTCGGTCCGTGACCACCGCGCGCGGTGCGCCGCTGATTCCCCCGGTTGATCAAGTCGTGGGCAAAATCCCGGGCCCAGCGGTTGACGGCCAGGACCTGCTCCAGGCTCTCCAGAGGCTTATGCTGGTGGGCCTCCATGGTAGCCGCCACGGTCCCGGGAATGTCCATAAACCCCAGGCGGCCGTTCAGGAAGGCCGCCACCGCCATTTCGTTGGCGGCATTGAGCACCGCCGGCATGGTGCCCCCCGCCCGGGCCGCGGCATATCCCAGGGCCAACCCCGGGAAACGAGTCGTATCGGGAGTCTCAAAGGTGAGCTGGCCCACCTGGCACAGGTCCAGGGAAGGCCCCTTCAAGGGCAGGC
Source organism: Desulfobaccales bacterium (assembly GCA_052139855.1). Classification (GTDB taxonomy): domain Bacteria; phylum Desulfobacterota; class Desulfobaccia; order Desulfobaccales; family 0-14-0-80-60-11; genus 0-14-0-80-60-11. The sequence continues at coordinate 6,539 of JBKQVS010000162.1, read as the reverse complement.
GCCGGGGGTAGGTCAGGGCATAGGCAATGGGCAGGCGCATGTCCGGCATCCCCAACTGGGCGATCACCGAGCCGTCCACAAACTCCACCAGGGAATGAATAATACTCTGGGGATGGATGTAAACCCCCACCTGGTCCACCGGGAGGCCGAAGAGCACCGAAGCCTCAATGACCTCCAGGGCCTTGTTCATCATGGTGGCGCTGTCGATGGTGATCTTGGGCCCCATGCTCCAGTTGGGGTGCTTCAGGGCCTGCGCCGCCGTGGCGCCGCGCAGCCGCTCCAGGTCCCAGGCCCGAAACGGCCCCCCGGAAGCGGTCAGCCAGAGATGCCGCACATCCTCCCGCCGCTGGCCGTGCAACGCTTGAAAAATGGCGCTGTGTTCGCTGTCCACCGGGATGATGGGCACGCCCCGTTCCTTGGCCGCGGCCATCACCAGGGAACCCGCGGCCACCAGGGTCTCTTTGTTGGCCAGGGCCACCGGCAGGCCGGCGTGAATCGCGGCCAAAGTGGGCTCCAGGCCCACCGCCCCCACCATGGCGGAAACCACCAGCTCGGCCCCGGAGGCCACCGCCACCTCCCGGGCCCCGGCCCGTCCCCAGAGAATTTCGGGGGCCCCCGCGGGCGGCAGCAGCTCCCGCAAATGCGCGGCTACCGCCTCACTCTGCACTGACACCCGGGCCGGGCGAAATTGACCTATCTGTTCGGCCAGGACCTTGACGTTCTGGCCGGCGGCCAACCCCGTCACCGCAAACTCGCCGGGGTGTTCCGCCACCACCGCCAGGGTGCTTTGGCCGATGGAGCCGGTGGAACCAAGAATAGCCAGGCGCTTCATGGAGCTGATCTGTCCTTATGATATCGGCACTTCCCCATCACTACCTGACCCGGTCCCGGACCGCAGGGAAGTTTGCTAATATATAGACTACGTTATGTAACCTGACTTATTCTATCCCTTCGCCTTCCGCCTGTAAAGCAATAAGGGTGTAGGCTGCGTCCTGCGCACCCTTTCCCCCTGTTTCAACCCTCCCACGGCCAGATACCGGCCAGGTACTCCAGAGAGGGGTCCAGGCTGCCTTCCTGGTGAGGCTCCAGGGTTACCAGGGGCCGGCGCCCCCGGTTCGCCAGGTAATCCAGGGTTTCTTTGACCGGGACCCGGCCGGTCCCCAGGGCCAGGTGGGTGTCGTGATCCCCAAGGTTGTCGTGCAGGTGGAGGTGCCCGATGACCGGCGCCAGGGTTTCGAGCCAGCCGGGGAAATCCCCGGTGCTGAAAGCCAGAAGGTGCCCCACGTCAAAGCAGACCTGAAGATTAGGCGCCCCTACCCGGCCCAGGACCTCCAGAAAAAGTTCCGGCTCGGTCTCATAGACATTTTCCAGCATCACCGTCACGCCATAAGGCGCCGCCAGGGCCGCCAGCTCCTTCCAGGTGGCGGCGCTGCAGGTCAGCCAGCGCTCCTGGTCCCAGCCGTAGTGCCGGGTCTCATAGCCCAGGTGGCAGACTACCGCCGCCGGCCGGAATACCGGCAGATAGCGGAACGCCTGGCGCAGGCGCCGGCGCGATGCCGCCAGCACCCCGTCGTCCAGCGCCCCCGGGGCCAGGTCCTGAAAGGGCCCGTGCAGGGTGATCCGCCGCCCCCTCTCCTGAAAAGCCCGGGCCGCCCGGCGAAAAACCCCGGGGCGGTAATGTCCCAGGCTATAGGAGTCCAGGCCGATTTCCGGATTGAGGCCCCGGTTGAGAAACCGCTCCAGATACCCGGCCTGCAAGTACGGAAAAGGGATATTGACCTGGACCTGGGCCACCAGGGCCGCCGCGCTTATCCCCATTGAGGTTTAGTCAGGATACTGGCACAACTCCACCAGGAGGCCATAGGTGGCCTTAGGGTGGAGAAACGCCACCAGCGCCCCATGCGCCCCCTCCCGGGGAGTCTCATCGATGAGCCGCACTCCCGCGGCCTTCAATTCCGCCACCGCCGCGTGGATATCCTCCACCTCCAGGGCCAAGTGGTGGAAGCCTTCTCCCTTGTTTTCCAGGAACTTGGCCACCGGGCTGTCCGCCGCGGTGGGCAGGAGCAGTTCCAGGTTGGACTCCCCTACCTGGATGAAGCTCACCTTGACCTTTTGGGTTTCCACCACTTCATCACCCTTCAATTTCAGGCCAAGATTTTCAGTATAAAGTTTTTTGGGGGGATCCAGATCCTTCACCGCGATTCCCAGGTGGGCAATGCGTTTGATCTTCATAAAACTTCCTCCATAGGGACGAGTATATTTTTCTTATGATATCATAGGCGGTTAGCTGACCAATCGGCCCGGGACATACGGCCCCGGGCCGCAAGGCCGATCCCGGCCGCCGGGGGATTTCCCCAAACTCTTCTTGTCTTTAGGCACTCGAATTATATATGATGGCGCCAGGAAGGAAAAGCCCGGCGTCCCCGGACGGCGATTTTTCTGATCTGACCAGATCCCTTCTGAGACAAATGATAACCCGGAATCGAACACTCCGGCACAGGCAGGGTAATTGATGACCAAAGCTGAGAAGTTCCAGCTCATAAGCCAGCGCCTGGATACCTATCCAGAACAAGTGATCGAGTTGCAGCGGCAACTGGTCTCCCGGGTGGCCTTGGGGCCTGAGGTGGGTGGGACCGGCGAGGCCGACAAAGCCGCCTTCCTGACCGAAGTACTGACGAGTTGGGGGCTTGAGGTCCACAACTATCCGGCCCCGGATGACCGGGTGCCCGGCGGCTCCCGCCCCAACCTGGTTGCCTGCCTGCCCGGTAAAAAACCGGAAAAGGTCTGGATCCTGAGCCATATGGACGTGGTGCCCCCGGGGGACTCGAGCCTCTGGGACTCCGACCCCTTCACCCTCCGGGTGGAAGGCGACCGCCTCTACGGCCGGGGCACCGAAGACGACCATCACGGCATCGTCATGTCCCTCCTGGCCGTCAGGGCCTTCCTGGACTTGCAGCTCACCCCGGAACGCACCCTCGCCCTGGCCCTGGTGGCCGACGAAGAGACCGGCAACGAGCGCGGCCTGGCCTACTTGCTCCGGGAGCACCCCGGACTCTTTTCCCCCCGGGATTTGATCATCGTTCCCGATGCCGGCAGCAATGACGGCACCATGATCGAGGTGGCCGAGAAAAGCATCCTCTGGCTCAAGCTGACCCTCCTGGGCCAGCAGGGCCACGCCTCCCGGCCCCACAAGGCCAAAAATACCCTGAGGGCCGCGGCCTACGTCATCGTGGCCCTGGATGACCTGCACCAGGAATTTCCCCGGCACAACCCGCTCTTCCGGCCGCCCATCAGCACCTTTGAGCCCACCAAGAAAGAGGCCAACGTGCCCAACATCAACACCATTCCGGGCAAAAACGTCTTCTACCTGGATTGCCGGGTCCTGCCGGACTACGACCTGGCCCAGGTCGTTGAGCGCGTCCGGGCCATCGGGACCGAGGCCGCGGCAAAATTCGGCGTCACCCTGGAAGTTTCGCCGGTGCAGACTCTGGCCAGCGCCCCGCCCACCGCGCCCGATGCCCCGGTGGTCAAAGCCCTGCAGCAGGCCATCCAAAAGGTTTACGGCCGGGAAGCTCTCCCCCAGGGCATCGGCGGCGGCACGGTGGCCGCCTTCTTCCGCCAGCAGGGTCTGCCCGCCGCAGTCTGGATGACCGCCAACGACTGCGCCCACCAGCCCAACGAATTCTGTTTCCTGAGCCACATCCTGGGGGACGCCAAGGTGCTGGCCCACGTATGCCTGATGGCGGAGTGAGACCCATTGCCGACACCCGGGAAAGGGTGAGAGGAGGAAAACCGGGATGCGCCGGTCAGACGCCCAGCCGCGCCCTACCCCCGTCAGGGCTAAGGGCTGGGCCCCAAAATTTATGCCTCCGGCCGCGGCGGCCACATGGTGCAGTGGTCCCAATCAGAGCGTTCCGTGCAGTAAACCTGATTGTCGTCGTCGGTAAGTTGGTAGTTATCCGGCCCCTCCGCCAGCATTTCGGCCCAATCCTCCCGGGCCTCCTCGGGGTCCACGGACCCCAACCACGGGCGGATGGAGCACGGCTCATCAAAGCCCACGTGGCGCAGTAATTCCCGGGGGTTGTCATCCAGCACCAGATAAGATTGGACCCCCTCATGATGGCGGATAATTATGGGACAGGCCATAACAAAATCTCCTCAGCTCAAGCCATTTCCTCTATTATGGGGAAGATTGTAGCTAAGGCAACTGCCATGAGAAAATTACCCCACCGGCGCCATCTGTCCTTGCCTCCCGACGGCCCCCGGCCCCGCGGCCTCTCCCGCTGGTGGGGGGTCTTCCTCCTGTGCGGCCTGCTGGGCTTCTCCGCCTGCGGCGAACTCCGGCCGCTCCCGGCCGCTTTTGACCCCCAGGCCTACACCCCCATAGACTACCATGACCTCCTGACCCCGGGCCTCACCGGCCTCCAGGTCGGCCAGAAGGTTCGGGTGCAGGCGTATTTCTGGCAATATCTGTATTATGACCCGGCCATAGTCCGGAATTACCTCACCCTGTTCCGCTATCCCGTCAGGTGGTATCAGCTTAAATGGTTCGCCACCTATGGTACGGCTGACCTCACCGGCTACTTTGACCTGGCCGCTATAGCTCCCGAGCAGGCCGACCAGTATAAGCTCAAGCGCCTGGACCCGGTCATGCTCTATGGCGAGCTCGCCCGCCTCGGTCCGGGGTTGTACCTGCAGGTCTTCCATATCGAGCCCATTGCCGAAAACTGAGGGGTTGAATCAACCTCTGCCCTGGGCCGCGGCGCCAGGCTGAAGTGCAAGGCCGCCGGGGTCTCCCCGCTCACGGGCTCATCAGCCAACGACGCTGTGACTCTTCGCCTATCTGTCTGGCCCCCTATTCCGGCCGCGGCCCCAGGCTGACCATCCTATAATACCTTGTAATTTTGAGTAAATTGATAGAGAATAAATCCAGGATATTCTTGTTCCCTGCGAGTATGTCGATGCAAGACCAGGACCGGGACAAAGCCGACCTCATTAAGGAATTAGCCACGCTGCGCCGCCAGGTGGCGGCCCTGGAGAAGGCGGAATCCCGTTCCCACCGCTCCTCCGAGGCCTGGCGGGATCTCTGGGCCCAGTACGAAGCCATCATTGAAGCCTTCGACGGCTTCATCTACATCTGCTCCCAAGACTATGAAGTGGAATTCATGAACCAGCGCTTCATCGAACGCACCGGCTCTTACCCCCTGGGCCAGAAATGCTACCGGGCCCTCCATGACCGGGACGAGGTCTGCCCCTGGTGCGTCAATGACCAAGTCTTCCGGGGCGAGACGGTGCGCTGGGAGGTCCTCAGCCCCAAAGACCAGCACTGGTATTATGTCATCAACACCCCCATCCGGCATCCCGACGGCACCCTGTCCAAGATGGCCATGATCCAGGATGTCACCAAAGAAAAACTGATGGAAAGGGCCTTACAAGAATCCGAAGCCCGATACCGGTCCATCTATGAAAACGCCGTGATCGGCATCTTCCAGAGTACCCCTTCCGGCCGGCTGCTCAGCATTAACCCGGCCCTGGCCCGGATGCGCGGCTACGATTCCCCCGAGGAGATGATCGCCGCCATCAAGGACCTGGACCACCAGATCTTCGTGGACCCCCAGCAACGGGAGGCATTTCGGCGGGACATGGCCGAGGCGGGAATCATCCGGGGACAGGAATATCTGGTGTACCGCAAAGACGGCAGCACCTTCTGGATCGCGGTGGACGCCCGGGCGGTGCGGGATGATACCGGCGCCATCAGCTACTACGAAGGCTTTATCCAGGACATCTCGGAGCGGAAGAAATAAATTTAAGGGGAGGACTGGGGGGTTTTTCGTAAGCCAATTGCCCTGCCCTTAAACTCCCCTCCCAACCCCCTGTAAGGGATTGGGGTGGGGGTTTGGGGGAGGGGTAAGGGCGGGTGCCCTTAGCCCCATCAGCGCGCCGCCGTTATAGGCGCCACTTCCGCGCAGGCTCCCGGTTGATGCGTCACCCAGCGGCGATACCGCCTGCAGTCCGCGCGTGTCCACACTGTAGATGGAAAGATTGGCGCGCACCGAGGCATTGATCGCCGCGCGCAGCGAAGCCTGATTCTCAATGCCGTCGCGCGAAATACCCCCCGAGAAATAAAGCAGCGACTTCTTCTCCGTAATCTTCTCGAGTGACTTGGAAATGGCGCGCAGCGCAAACAGCTCGCGGTCCGTATTCAGATCGTTGTACTCGCTCTCGTCCGGTGTGTATCCGGTTGTGTCCTCCGTCTGGTTCGAGTTGCTGGTCGCACCCGCTGCAAAGCCCTGGCCCTCGGTCCCGTTGTACGCGCCGACTTCGTGAATCAGTGCGTCCTTGTCGGCCGTGAAATCCTGATCCACATTCAGCGTGTCGCCCAGCGACACCAACGCCACCAGATCCGCAGCCTGCATCTTCGCGCGGAGGAAGGCCTTCGCCGCATCCACGGAGCGGTCCAAATCCTCCGGCTGCATCGAAGTCAGGTCGAAGAACATCACGATCAGCCGATGATTACGCAGGTCTTCAGGCTTTGCGAC
>JBKQVS010000161.1:0-5877 GCA_052139855.1 Desulfobaccales bacterium | reverse complement strand
GCGGGATAAAAGTTGAGGGGACGACCGGGGGGTTTTTCGTAAGTTAATTTCCCCGCCCTCCCCTCAAGCTCCCCTCCCAACCCCCTGTAAGGGGTTGGGGACGGGGGCTTGGGGGAAGGGGTAGGGGCCTCTTACGAAAAAGCCCCTAGCCCCTTTCCCCAACATCCAAATCCCCAATCGGCGGCCAGCGGCGGGTGAGGAGGCGTTCGGCCAGGTGGCGGACCAGGAAGGCCCAGTGGTGGGCCGTGGTCCGGAGGTTGCCGTGTTCAAGCCACCTTCGGCCGGAGGTGGTCACCGGCGGCGTCAGGAGGCGGAGCCGGGTGAGGCGTCCCAGCCGGATCACCAGGTCCAGGTCTTCCGGGAGACGGTGAGCAAAACCGCCCAGGGCGAAGAACAGGTCGCGGCGCACGAAAATGGCCTGGTCGCCATAGGGCAGGCGCAAGAGGCGGCAGCGCCAGTTGGCCCCCCAGGCGATAAACCTGAGGAAAGAGGTGGGCGGGGTCAGGCGGAGTTCGAAGGCCCCGGCCCCGACCCGGGGGTCGGCGGCGGCCTGCCGCAGGGCGGCCAGATGGTCAAAGGTTAGGACTGTATCGATATGCAGGAATACGATAAAATCTCCCCGGGCCTGGCGGGCGCCCGCATTCATCTGGACCCCCCGGCCCCGGGGGGCACTCAGCCAGCAGACGTGGGGGAAGCCGGCTGCCACTTCCCGGGTGGCGTCGGTGCTGCCACCGTCCACCAGGATAATTTCCAGATCAGGGGTCCGGGGCAGGGCTGACAAGGCCACGGCCAGCAGGGGGGCTTCATTGAGGACCGGCAGGATGAGAGAAATGATGGGCTTCGGGGAAAACCGAGACGCAACGCTCTCTATCCCTCCTTTAAAGCCGTCCTTCACTGCATGACCGCCTTACTCATCATATTCGCCAAGGAACCCCGCCCAGGGCAGGTGAAAACCCGGCTCAGCCCCCCGCTGTCCCCGAAGGAGGCCGCTCAACTTTATCACAGCTTCCTCTTAGATATCCTGGAAGAAATGGCCCGGGTGCCGGAAGTGCGTCTGGCCATGGGCTTCAGTCCCCCGGGGGCGCAGGTCATTTTTCGCGGCCTGGCGCCGCCCGGCACCGACCTCTTTCCCCAGGAGGGGGCGGATTTGGGAGAGCGCATGGCCCGGGCCTTCACCCGGGGTTTTGCCGCGGGTTTCGGTCCGGTGATGCTCCGGGGCAGCGACATCCCCGATCTGCCGGCCGCAGTGGTGATGGAGGCCCGGGAGGTGCTGGCGGCGGGCCGGGCCCAGGTGGTGTTGGGACCCTGCCCTGACGGCGGCTACTACCTAGTGGGCTGTAACTCGCCTCAGCCCCTCTTGTTCCAGGGGCCGGCCTGGTCCAGCAGCACGGTCATGGCAGACACCCTGCGCCTGGCCCGGCACCTGGACCTCAGGGTCCACCTCCTCCCCACCTGGCCCGACATCGACACCTACGACAACCTGCGGACGTTCCTCCACCGGGCCGGCCCGGCGCCGCAGCCGGGGTGGCGCAGCCGCGAGAAGGCGTTGAGACTGCTGGGCCGGCTCATGGCCGGCACATCCGCGCCGGGCGGATAACCCGGGCGTTTCCCTGCCTTGACCCGATCGGCAGCCGGGTTTTCCTCGGAACAGCCGACGGGCGGCGGCCACAGGCCGCCCTATGATAAGGCGCGCCGGCCGATGCGATGGCGCCAAGTCCCCGATAGCTTCTTAAAAACTTATAAGAGGCTCCGCCACTACGGGTGGGCTTTTGCACGAAAAATCCGATAATTATTATTAAGTTTATTTCAGGAGCGCTGCATGGCAAACTTCCCGGGATCGAAGCCTCCGGCGAGCGGCAAAAAGACATCGGTAATCCGCCCCCTCATATTCCTGCTGTTAATTCTGGCGGTGGTGGCCGTACAGCAATTTCATCTGGAACAGTACCTGGATCACGAGCGTCTGCGGCAGTTCGGGGCGGCCCATGGCCTTATGCTGCCCCTGCTGTATCTGGCGGTGTGGGCGTTGGGGCCGCTCTTCCTGCCCGGCCTGCCCATCACCCTGGCCGGCGGCGTGCTCTTCGGACCCATCTGGGGAGTGGTCTATACCGCGTTGGGCTCCACCTTAGGCGCGGGCCTGGTTTTTCTGGTGGCGCGCTATCTGGCCCGGGACTGGGTGGCCGGGAAGCTGGCCGGCACCCGGTTGATGACCCTGGACGAAAAAGTGGCCCGGCATGGCTGGAAAATCGTGGCTTTGACGCGTCTGGTCCCGGTTTTCTCGTTCTCCCTGTTGAACTATGCCTTCGGCCTCACCCGGATCTCTTTCTGGCCTTACCTGGCCGCCACCTTTGTCTGCATGCTGCCCTCCACCATTGCCTTCGTGTACTTTTCCAGCAATATCGTCGATCTGCTCCAGGGCAACATTTCCACGGGACTGATCATCGGAGTGGTGTTGGTGATCCTGGTGAGCCTGGTGCCGGTTGCTTACCAATGGTGGAAAGCCCGGGCCGGGGAGCCGCCGGATTTTTAGGCCTGGCCTGGCGCGTGCCACCGGGCCGGAAGGGTCTCACTTAATTATTCAGGAAGGCCAGCAACTCCTGATGAAACCTGGCGGTTGCTTCAAGATGCGGGATATGTCCCACGTCGGGTATTTCCACCAGGGTAGCGTGGGGAATCAACCCGACGGTTTTTTTGCCCAGGGCCGGATACTGCCCCACCGTAGGGAGGAGTTCCGGTTTGACCCTGGCCTTCCCCACCACCGTTCTATCCGACTGACCGATAATCAGGAGGGTTTTGGGCTTAAGATAGGGAAATTCATGGCACACCGGCTGTTCATAGATCATCTGATAGGTCAGGGCCGACGATCTGGCCAGGCGAGGATATTCTCCGCTTAATTTCCAGCGGGCCGCCACCTGGACATATGCATCATATTCCGGCTTCCAGTGGACATAGTAAGCCTGATGATATTTTCGGATGCCTTCCTCTTTAGCGTTTAATTCATTGGCGTAAAGCGCGCCGAGGGAAGCGTAGGGGACAAAAACCCGGTAATCCTCGAGGCCGATGGGATCTTCCAGGATGAGCCGGGTTACCGTTGCCGGATACATCAGGGCAAACCTGACGGCCAGCATGCCGCCCATGGAATGTCCTACCACCGCAACCTGTTTTATCCCCAGAGTATCCAACAGCTTTTTCGTATTAGCCGCCAGAAGGTGAAAACTATAATGAATATCGGGCTTGGCGGATTTTCCGAAACCGATCTGGTCGGGAACCACGACCCGGAAACCGTTCTGAGACAAGAAGTGGATCGTCTTATCCCAATAAGCCCCAAAAAAGTTCTTGCCATGTAAAAGCAGGACGGTCTTGCCGTTGGGATGGTCCGGCCTAACGTCCATATAGGCCATTCTGACGTCCTGGCCTTCGAGGTTCAGGTTGAGGAAGTCAACTTGATAAGGGTAAGCATAGCCTTCCAGGGTAATGGATAGGGGTTTAGTCTCCTGGGCCAGTGACCACGAGGGCAGGCACCAGATGAATAACAAGAAGGCGGGTAACCACTTTTTGACTTGTTCAGGTCTCATGCGTTCTCCGATGTAACCCGGCAATCCGGGACAGAGGCTTGGGGCCACGGTGGCAGGGGTGCGTCCCTAACCCCGAATAATCTTATCCACTTGGATATTGTGGGCCTTGAGGAGCTTCCACAGGGTTACCCGGCTGATGCCCAGGAGGTTTGCGGCCTCGTTCTTTTTGCCCCCGGCCTGGTTCATGGCGTCGATGAGGCGTTGGCGTTCGTCCGGTACCCGGCCCGATCGGCTGGCGCGGCGTGCCTGGAGCGGCGGTGCGGACTTCTGATGGAAGGTGGCCGGGAGGTGCTCCGGGCCAATGGCGCCCTCGGGACAGAGGACAAAGCCGTACTCGATGACATTGATGAGCTCCCGGACGTTGCCGGGCCAATCATGGCCGGTGAGCCGGTCCAGGGCGGCGTCACTGATGCCGCTTAGGGGTTTGCGGGTCTTGCGGCGGGCCCGGTCGATAAAGGCTTTGACCAGCAGCGGAATATCCTCCCGGCGTTCCCGCAAGGGGGGCAGATGAATGGGAATGACGCCGATGCGATAGAAGAGGTCTTCCCGGAACCGGCCCAGGGCCATGAGGCGGTGGAGGTCCTTGTTGGTGGCGGTAATGACCCGGACATTCACCGGGATGGGGGCGTGGTCCCCCACCTTTTCAATGATCTTTTCCTGGAGCACCCGCAGCAGCTTGGCCTGGGTGGCCATGGGCAGGTCGCCGACTTCGTCCAGGAAGATATCGCCGCCGTTGGCGGCCTCGAACCGCCCCATCCGGGTGCGTTCGGCCCCGGTGAAGGCGCCTTTGACGTGGCCGAAAAGCTCGCTCTCGAGGAGTGATTCATTGAGGGCAGCGCTGTTCACTTTGATGAAAGGCCCCTGGTGCCTGGGGCTGAGGCGGTGGATGGCCGCGGCCACCAGCTCTTTGCCGGTGCCCGACTCCCCGTAAATCACCACGGGGGCCTCGGATTGGGCGGCGGAAGAAATCAGGGTGAAGAGCTGCACCATGACCGGAGAAGTGCCGATGATACCCTGGAAACCATCCTCTTTGTCGATTTCCTGGCGCAGGCGGGAGATGAACAACTGCATCATGTCGGGGGACTTGACCGGCGGGTCGTACGAAGGCTCCTCCCGGCTGAGGGAGCGGCGCAGATGGGAGATGACCCTTTCTTTGGCCTCCACCTCGCTGAGGTCGGTAAAATTTTCCACCCCGGCCACTATATTGCCGCGGCGATCCTTGAGGACTGCGGCGTTTTTGAGGACCGGCAGGGGGGTGCCGTCCTTTTTTTCCAGGACGCACTTGCGCCGCCGGACAAACCCCCGCCGGAAGAGCTCGCACTCATTTTTTCGGCCCATGATCACGGAATCCAGGCAGGTATGGCACTTGAGGATGGTGCAGGGCTGGCCGATGAGCTCCTCCCGGGTGTAGCCGGTAATCTGCTCCATGGCCAGGTTGACAGATAGGATCACCCCCTCCACGTCCACCACCAGCAGACCGTCGATCATGGTGTCAATGACGGTCTTCCAGAAGTGCTCCTGGCCTTCTTCAAACAGGGCCTCCGGAGCCCCCGGCTGGTCTTGCAACGGTTTTAGGCTCACACTTTTGCTCCCACGCGGCCTGGGAATCCGGTCCTGGGGCGCCCCAGAGATCGGGATTCAAAGTTCATACGCCAGGGTTAAGGTTAACCGTTAACGAATTTACCTGTGTTAATTATAAACGATTAACGTTTTGGGTAAAGAGAAATATGTTCCCGGTGAAAAAGAGTAATAATTTGGATAGCTATGCACATGAGCTCATTATTGCCTCCCTTGGCAAAGTTCTAGTTCATTGAGAAAAATTGACTGAGATCAGCTCGAACTCACGGAGAATCGTCAACGATCCGTTTACTTGTAAACTAATTTGTCGCCGGAATTGGCACCATACTTGCTTATGATAGCACGAGCAGGCGAAAAGCACTGCACCACGGGCTAATCGTGGTTTTTCGTCGGCGCGGCGCTTTTTCCCTTTTATAGCCTCAGTGGTCAGCCGACCCCTCAGAGCAAGGCTCATCCGGCCGGGGGCCGGCGCACGCGACCATAATTTTCCTGCAGGAGGATTTCATGCGGAATCGAACCGGACTCATCATCTTTTTCCTGGCCGCCCTGGCCGTGGTAGCCACCCTGGCTTTGGCGGAGCCGTCTTGGGCCGGCAAGCTGGAAGAGGCCATTGCCCAGACCCCCGTGGGCACCGGCCCGGGCATGATCCACCCCGACATGCCTAAAGGGTTTATGGGAATTCCCGGCGCGCCCCATCATTTCTGGCTGTATTACATCTTGTGGGGCA
>JBKQVS010000160.1:0-2629 GCA_052139855.1 Desulfobaccales bacterium | reverse complement strand
CGTCCACCGTGATCCGGTTAAAACTTTGGGGGAGGGCCTGGCGCAAAAGCGTTTTCAAAACCTTGGGAGTGACGGCCGCGTCGGTAAACAGGAAGACCAGAAGCGTCGCCATATCCGGGTGGATCATGCCGGAGCCCTTGGCGATCCCGGCCAGGGTGAATTCCTTGCCGTCAATCATTCCCTTGACCAGCGACGCCTTGGGCCGGGTGTCGGTGGTCATAATGGCCCGGGCCGCCTCGCCCAACCCGTCAGGACTCAGCCCGGCCACCAGTTGGGGCAGGGCCTGGGTGATGCGGTCCCCGGGCAAGGGGGCGCCGATGACCCCGGTGGAGGCCGGCAGCACCAGGCCCTCGGGGAGGTTCAGCAACTCCGCGGCTCGCCGGCAGGTCTCCCGGGCGGTGGCCAGGCCCTGGGGGCCGTTGCAGGCGTTGGCGTTGCCGGCATTCACCAGAATGGCCTGGGCCCGGCCGGCCCGGAGGCGCTCCCGGCTGATCAGCACCGGCGCGGCCTTCTGCCGGTTTTTGGTAAACACCCCGGCCGCGGCCGCGGGGGTATCGGCCACCATCAGGGCCAGGTCCAGCACCCCGGGTTTTTTAATGCCGGCGGCGGTGGCGGCGAATTTAAATCCCGGGACGATCATGGGTAGGACTCCTGAAACAACCCTATAGGGCGTGCCGTGCACGCGGGATCATGGCGGCCACAGGCCGCCCCATGACTCAAGGGAAAACGAGATGCTGCGCTGCGCTCAGCATGACAAAAAAAACGAGCACAGGCAAGATGCCGGTGCCACTTTTTTTCTCGTGGAGGGGGCGACCCCACGGGTCGCCCCTACGTATGCGGGTTGGGAGGGGGGTTTGGGGGGAAGGCAGGGATGTAAATCCCTGATCCTCCCCCCAAAAGTCTTACTTCCCACAGCACTTCTTGAATTTCTTGCCGCTGCCGCAGGTGCAGGGATCGTTGCGGCCCACCTTTTTCTTCTGGCGCTCCTTGGGCTGGGCGGCGCTGCCGTCGCCGTGGCTGAAGACCATGGGCGCGGCCTTGGGTCTGGCTTCGGGCGGGGGTTCGTGGTGGGGCTGGACCTGGAGGTGGACCAGGGTGCCCACGGAGTCCGCCTTAATGCGGTGGATCAGGCCCATGAACATGTCATAGCCTTCCCGCTGGTATTCCCGCAGGGGGTCCACCTGGGCGTAGCCCCGAAGGCCGATGCCGTCCCGGAGGTGATCCATGGACAGGAGGTGGTCTTTCCAGTGGTTGTCCACGATCTGGAGCATGACCATCTGCTGCAGCTCCTTAAAGAGTTCGGGGCCGACCTCTTCGCGCTTGGCGGCGAAGCGCTTTTCCACCAGGTCGAGGAGGACGTCGCGGAGGTCGCCGTCCAGGTCGCCATCCAGGTGGTCCAGGGAGAGCCGGACGCCGAACTGCCGGAAAGTAACGTCCCCCAGGATCTTGAGGTCCCACTCCTCCGGCATTTTGCCGGCGGTATATTCTTCGACGACCTCTTCCACCAATTCGTCGACCATATCCATCAGGTCTTCTTCGGGGCTGGCGCCGCTTAAGATCTGGCGGCGTTGGGAGTAGATCACCTCCCGCTGCTTGTTCATGACGTCATCGTATTCCAGGAGGTGTTTGCGGATGTCAAAGTTATGACCTTCCACGCGCTTCTGGGCCTTTTCGATGGCGTTGGACACCAGGCGGTGCTCGATGGGTTCCCCGTCATCCATGCCCAGGCGGCCCATGAGGCCCTTGATGCGGTCGGACCCAAAGATGCGCAGGAGGTCGTCCTCCAGGGAGAGATAAAAGCGGGAGGTGCCGGGATCGCCCTGGCGGCCGGAGCGGCCCCGGAGCTGGTTGTCGATACGGCGGGACTCGTGGCGTTCGGTGCCCAGGATGTAGAGGCCGCCAAGTGCCACCACGCCTTCGCCCAGGACGATGTCGGTGCCCCGGCCGGCCATGTTGGTGGCGATGGTCACCATGCCCTTTTGGCCAGCGTGGGCCACGATCTGGGCTTCTTTCTCGTGCTGTTTGGCATTGAGCACTTCGTGTTTGACGCCTTCCCGTTTTAAGAGCCGGCTGACGTGCTCCGATTTTTCAATGGAGGTGGTGCCCACCAGGACCGGCTGGCCCCGCTCGTAGCATTCCTTGATATCCTCGGCCACCGCGGCGTACTTTTCGGCCTCGGTGCGATAGATGGAATCGGGGTAGTCCGTCCGGATCATCTTGCGGTCGGTGGGGATGACCATGACCTCGAGGTTGTAGATCTTCTTGAACTCTTCGGCCTCGGTGTCGGCGGTGCCGGTCATGCCCGCCAGTTTGTCATACATGCGGAAGAAGTTCTGGAAGGTGATGGTGGCCAGGGTCTGGTTCTCGTTTTCGATCTTCACGCCTTCCTTGGCCTCCAGGGCCTGGTGGAGACCGTCGGAGTAGCGCCGGCCGGGCATGAGGCGGCCGGTGAACTCGTCCACGATGAGGACCTGGCCCTCTTTGACGATGTAGTCCACGTCCCGTTTGAACAGGTTGTGGGCCTTCAAGGCGGCGTTGAGGTGGTGCAGGACCTCGATGTTCCGGGGATCATAGAGACCTCGCTGGTCTTTTGCCGGTAGTGCATGGCGGTGCTCCGGCCCCAACCCCG
>JBKQVS010000159.1:0-4807 GCA_052139855.1 Desulfobaccales bacterium | reverse complement strand
TTTATCGCCACGGACACGCCCGCGGCCAGGCCGCCGCCGCCCACCGGCAGGACCACGGTGTCCACTCCGGGCAGGTCCTCGATGATCTCGAGGCCCAGGGTGCCCTGACCGGCGATCACCTCGGGGTCATCAAAGGGGTGAATGAAGGTGTAACCCTGGGCGGCCAACTCCTGGGCCCGCTTGAGGGCTTCGCCCAGATCACGGCCATGGAGGATCACCTCCGCCCCATAGTCCTGGGTGGCCATCTGCTTGGAGATGGAGGCCCCCTGGGGCATGACGATGGCGGCCGGGAGATTCAGGTGGGCGGCGGCGAAGGCCACGCCTTGGCCGTGGTTGCCGGCCGAGGCGGCCACCACCCGGGTCCCTTCGCCCCGCTCCTTGAGGAGAGTGAGGCGGTTCAGGGCGCCCCGCAGTTTGAACGACCCGGTGGTCTGGAGATTTTCCAGCTTCAGGAAGACCTCCCGGCCGCTGGCCCGGCTCAGGGAATGGGCATAGATGAGCGGGGTGTGGAGGACCACCCCGGCCTGGCGCTGCCGGGCTGCTTCAATTTCTTTGAGGGTCATGGCGTCTAGGCTTGGGGCCGTCTCCGGGGACGATCAGGTCCTGTTTATCCCTAAAATGCCGTCATACATACTATTTTTCGAATATAATGACAATAACCTTATTGGGCGGCAGCGTGGTTTGCCGGAAACGGGCCGGAGGCCGGGCGCAATCTGGTGCAAGCGCCTGAGCCGGGACTCTGCCCCGGGCGGCCATTACCGCGGAAAGGAGAGTCATGCGAGACTGTATCTTTTGCCGCATCGCGGCCGGGGAGGTGCCGGCGGTGCGGATTCTGGAAACTCCGGGGGTCCTGGCCTTTCTGGATATCGCCCCGGTGCACTACGGCCACACCCTGGTCATTCCCAAGAGCCACTACCAGAACCTGCTGGAGCTGCCGGATGGCCTGTGGACGGAGATGGGCCAGGTCTGCCGGCGGGTGGCCCGGGCCCTGGGGGCGGCGTTATCCGCTCAGGGGTTCAATATCGGCATGAATAATTTCGAGGCCGCCGGACAGGTGGTGTTCCACGCCCATCTCCACGTCATCCCCCGGTACCACGCCGACGGCCTTAAACTCTTTCCCCAGGAGAGCTATAGGCCCGGCGACCTGGAAAAGACCGGCGAGCAGCTCCGCCGGGCCCTGGGGAAGATGGAGGGATGATTTTGAGGGGAGTGAAAGACCTTTCTGAGGGAAGGGGCCAGGGGCTTTTTCGTAAGGGGCCCCTCCCTCCCTCAGACTCCCTCCCCCAACCCCTTACAGGGGGTTGGGAGGGGTTGAAGGGCGGGCGGGGGAATCTTTCGTAAGGGCGTCCCCCGGCCCTCGCTTATCCATCTGCCAAGATTTCCTGAAGAAATGACGTGGCTTCGCTCAGCGGCATTGGGGTTCCGTCGATGGCGGCCACCGGCATCAGGCCCATGAGGGAGTTGGCCAGCCAGAGGCCGTGGGCGGCCTGAAGTTGGGCCACGGTGGTGGGACGGGTTTCAAGAGTCAGGCCCCGGGCGGCCAAGCCCCGGCCCAGGACCGATACGGTCACCCCGGGAAGGGCGCTGGGCGAGGCGGGGGTGTAATACCGGTCCTGATGGAGATAGACCAGGCTGGTGGCGGCTCCTTCCGAGACCAGGCCGTCGGCCTCCAGAATGAGGGCTTCTTGGGCGCCGCGGTCCAGGGCCTCCTGCCGGGCCGTCAGGTAAAAGAGGTAGTTGAGGCTCTTGTGACGGCCCACGAAGGTGGAGCGGCCTTGGGGAAAGACGGCCACCGGCCAGCCGGCGGCGTAGTCTGCGGGGCTGGGAGGAGTGTAGGACTGGGCGTAGATGACCAGGGTGGGGCGGCAGTCTTCCGGCAGGCCAAAGCCGGCGGCCTCTCCCCGGCTCAGGAGAATTTTTACCCGGGCCGGGCCCCGGTCCAGGCCGTTGGCGGTGAGCAATTGTGCCAGGCGCTCCGGCCACGGGATATTTGCAGGGAAAGGCAGGCGAAAGGTCCGGGCCGAGGCGGCCAGGCGCTCCAGGTGCTCGGCCAGGAACTGCACCCGCCCGTCATCGGCCCGCAGGGTTTCGAAGAGGCCGTCGCCGTAGAGGAACCCCCGGTCGTTCACCGAGACCCGGGCCTGGGACAGGGGGATGAGATTGTTGTTGAGCCAGACAAATTTTTTCATGAGAATGGGCCTCGTGCGGTGATAGCAAGCTTGGGGCAAACGGGGAAAAGGGAAAAAGGCGAAAGGGGTAAAAGAAGAAAGCTGTCTCCTCCTCGCCCGTAACTACCTCTATTATCCACAAAACCGCCTATTCTGCAAGCAGCCATAGGGCGGGCCGGGTATGCCGATTTATGGCGGCCACAGGCCGCCCTATGATTTGATATCGTACGATTTGCCCTAGTTGTAAGGCAATCTTTTCCCTGTTCGCCGCTTCGCCTTTTTTCCTTTCCAGCCCAACCTACAAGTCTCCGGCGATGAGGCGAAACAGGGTGCCGGCCTTGTGGAGGGTTTCCTCGTATTCGTCCTCTTCCCGGGAGTCGTAGACCACGCCACCCCCCACCGCGAAATGGGCCTGGCCCTGGGAGATGATGGCGGTGCGGATGGCCACGTTGAGGTCCAGGTTTTGGTGCAGCCCCAAGTAGCCGATGGCCCCGCAGTAGACGTGGCGCACGTGGGGTTCCAGTTCGTCGATGATCTCCATGGCCCGGATTTTGGGACAACCGGTGATGGAGCCCCCGGGAAAGGTGGCCCGGAGGATATCCACCGGGCCGCAGCCGGGCAAAAGTTGCCCCGTGACCACCGACACCAGGTGATAGACGTTCTGGTAGGCCTCCAGGCGTTTGTGCTCCTTGACCTGCACCGTGCGAGGCCGGCAGACCTTGCCCAGGTCGTTGCGCAAAAGGTCCACGATCATGGAGAGCTCGGCGTCGTCCTTGGGGCTCTCGGCCAATTCCCGGCGCAGGATGGCGTCGGCCGCCGGGGTGGCCCCCCGGGGCCGGGTGCCTTTGATGGGCCGGGTTTCGAGATAATTGCCGCTTTGGTAGAGGAAGCGCTCCATGGAGGTGGAGAGCACCTGAAAATCATCACAGTGCAGATAGGCGTAAAAAGGGGCGGGGTTCAACTGGAAGAGCCGCTGCATCAGGTGGTACGGCTCTCCGGACAGGGGAAAAGAAAAGCGCTGGGTCAGATTGACCTGGTAGACATCACCATTGCTAATATACTCCCGAATGCGGGTGAGGGCCGTCAAATACGCCTCCCGGGTAAAGTTGCTTACGGGGGGCCCGACCCGGTAAGCGCCCAGGGGCACAGCCGGGGGCCAGATGTCGCCCGCCTCCGGGGGCACGGCCCGGCCCCCGGCATCTTCATAGGTGACGCCCACCTGCCAGAAACGCCCGGCTCGACGGTCATGGATTATGAGGCGGCGGGGGAAGGCGAACACCATTTCGGGCAGGTGTAAATCATCCACCGCGGTGGCGGGCAGACGTTCCAGGTGATTTTTCAGGTCGTAGGCCAGCAAGCCCAGCCCGCCGGCGGCCATGGGCGCGAGGGGGGAATCTCCCGTTAACGCGAGGGCTCCCAGGATATCCTCCAGCACCACGAAGGGGTCGGCCTCGGAGACCCGGGGGTCGCCGTCCTGCTTAAGCCAAATCCGGCGCCCCTTGGCCCGGAGTACCAGAAACGGGTCCCAGCCCATGAGGGAATAGCCGGAGCAGTCCAGGTCCCCGCCACTTAACAACAACATAGCATAGGGGCGCCGGCGCACCGCGACGAAGAGCTCCGCCAGGTCGCCAACCCCCGACGGCGGCTCGTACGGCCGTATATCTATATCCACCACGCGCCCGATCATAAAACCTCCAGAGGCACATTTTGAGGAGAGGACCGGGGGACGCGAGTCCCCCGCCTTCCCCTCAAGCTCCCCTCCCAGTCCCCTGTAAGGGGTTGGGGGAGGGGGTAAGGGCTTGCTGCCCTTAGCCCCCTCCCCCAACTACCATTTTCCGCCAAGAAATTCGCGGCCAGGGCGTGGCCGTGGCTGGTGAGGAAGGATTCCGGGTGGAACTGGACGCCGTGCAAGGAGTGGCGCCGGTGGCTCAGGCCCATGATCACCCCGTCGTCGCTCCTGGCGGTGACTTCCAGGTCCGGGGAGTTGGGCGCGGCCATCAGGGAGTGGTAGCGGGCCGCGAGAAAAGGCGACGGCAGGCCGGCAAATAGACCCCGGCCCTGGTGGATGACCTGGGATTGCTTGCCGTGCACCGGCACCGGGGCCGGCACGGTGGCGCCGCCGAAGACCTCGTTGATGGCCTGGTGGCCCAGGCAGACCCCCAGAATAGGAATTTGCCGATAAAAATGGGCAATCACCGCCTTGCTGATCCCGGCCTGCTCCGGGGCCTTGGGGCCGGGGGAGATGCAAATCCAGTCGGGCCGCAGGACCTCGATCTCCACCAGGCTAATGGCGTCGTGCCGGTAAACCAGGACCTCCAGGTCGAACTCGTAGAACAACTGCACCAGGTTATAGGTAAAAGAGTCATAATTATCGATCATCAGCAGCCGCATAAGGCCCCCAAAATAAAAAAGCCGCCCAGGGAGTCTGGGTGGCTTCCGCCTGAACATAACTCAGCCATCTATATATTTAGCTTAAGTGGCCCTGTCAATCATTTTCTCATACCAGCCCATAGCCCTTGTCCTTAAGCGTCAGTCCGGGCTCGCAGGCGCACGAAATACAAGGTCCCGAAGGAGTTGGGGTCCAGACGGTGCTCGTTGGTGTCGTAATTCTGGACGTAGCCGCAGTCGTAGTCCTCCCC
>JBKQVS010000158.1:0-27575 GCA_052139855.1 Desulfobaccales bacterium | reverse complement strand
CCGTGGCCATCAAGCTGCTTTCCGACGTCGGCATCACCGCCACCCGCGAGATGGCCGTCCACGCCGGCATCACCTCGCCCTTGCCCGATTCGCTCGAACTTTCCCTGGCCTTGGGCGCCAACACGGTCACGCCCATCGAGTTGGCCAACGCCTACGCCACCTTCGCGGCCGGCGGCCAGCACGGCGAGCCGCGCCTCATCTCCGCCTTTGGCCCTGAGGCGATCCCCACGCCCCCGCTCGAGCAGGATGTTCGTGCCGAGACGGCGTACATCGTGGTGTCTCTCATGAAGAGCGTGATCGAGTCGGGCACGGCGCGCGCAGCCGCGCTCAAGCTGCAGAGGCCGGCGGCGGGCAAGACCATCTTTTGGAGCGGGAACCGGAACTGAAGGATGCCCTGCTCAACCCCATCCACAGCCGGGAGGACCGCAGCAAACTCCTGCTCCGCATGATCGAGTTGTTGCAAATGCCTCCCATGGTGTCGAACCTGCTTCAACTCCTCCTGGACAAACACCGCCTCAACGTGGTGGACGGAGTCGCGTTAGCCTATCAGGAAATGCTGGACGAGGTGGAAAACGTCCGGCGGGCTAAGGTTCAGACGGCGATTTCCCTGGATGAAGCCACCCAGAATCGCCTCCGTAAGACCCTGGAGAAGTTGACCGGCAGCACCGTAGTCATGGAAGTGGAAGAAGATCCCGCCATCATCGGCGGACTGGTGGCCAAGGTGGGGGATCTGGTGCTGGATGGCAGCGTGCGCACCCAGATTAATTCCTTAAGAGAATCCTTAATAAAAGGCGAGGTCTTATAAATGGAAATTAGAGCCGAAGAAATCAGCCAAATTATTCGCTCTCAGATCCGGGATTATGAGAAAAAGGTGGAGGTGGCCGAAACCGGGACCGTGCTGTCCGTGGGTGACGGCATCGCCCGGGTCTATGGCGTGGAGAAGTGCATGGCCATGGAGCTCCTGGAGTTCCCCGGGGGTATCTTTGGTCTCGCCCTGAACCTGGAAGAGGACAACGTAGGTGTCGCGATCCTGGGGGAAGACACGCACATCAAAGAGGGCGACATTGTTAAACGCACCGGCCGTATTGCCCAGGTGCCCGTAGGGGACGCGGTCCTCGGCCGGGTCATCGATCCCGTGGGCAACCCCATTGACGGCAAGGGCCCCATCGAAACCAAGGAGTTCCGGCGCATCGAGGTCAAGGCCCCGGGCGTCATCGAACGCAGCCCGGTGAATGAGCCCATGTACACGGGCTACAAGGCCATTGACGCCATGACCCCCGTGGGCCGCGGCCAGCGGGAACTGATCATCGGCGACCGGCAGATCGGCAAAACCGCCCTCTGCATCGATGCCATCATCAACCAGAAAGACTCCGGCATCATCTGCGTCTACGTAGCTGTTGGTCAGAAAAAATCCACCGTGGCCCAGGTGGTGGACGCCCTGGAGCGCAACGGCGCCATGAAGCACACCATCGTGGTCAACGCCTCGGCCTCCGAGCCCGCGCCCTTGCAGTACGTGGCGGCGTTTGCCGGCTGCGCCATGGGCGAGTATTACCGGGACAAAGGCGGCCACGCCCTGATCATCTATGATGATCTGACCAAGCAGGCCCAGGCCTACCGGCAGATGTCCTTGCTGCTGCGCCGGCCCCCGGGACGTGAAGCCTATCCCGGTGACATCTTCTACAACCACTCCCGGTTGCTGGAGCGGGCCGCCAAACTGAACGACACCCTGGGAGGCGGCTCTCTCACCGCCCTGCCCATCATTGAAACTCAGCAGGGTGACGTGTCGGCCTTTATTCCCACCAACGTTATTTCCATCACCGACGGTCAGGTGTACCTGGAACCGAACCTGTTCTTCTCCGGTATCCGGCCCGCCATCAACGTCGGTCTGTCCGTCTCCCGGGTCGGCGGCGCCGCCCAGGTGAAGGCCATGAAGCAGGTGGCCGGCATGTTGCGCCTGGAAATGGCCCAGTACCGGGAACTGGCGGCCTTCGCCCAGTTCGGTTCCGAGTTGGACAAGGCCACCCAGCAGCAGCTCAACCGGGGCGCCCGGCTGGTGGAAGTCTTGAAGCAGCCCCAGTATCAGCCGCTGCCCATGGAGAAGATGGTGTCCATCATCTTTGCCGGTACCCGGGGCTTCCTGGACAAGTATCCCATCGATGTGCTGGCGTCTTACGAACAGCAGCTCTACAGCTTCATGGAGTCGAAATACGCTGACGTGCTGGCCGCCATCAAGGAACTGAAAGAGTTCACTTCGGAAATCGATACCAAGATGAAGGCTATTTTGGAAGAGTTCGATTCCGTATTCCAGCCTGTCGTCAGCGCATCGTAAGCGCGGGGTATAAGCATGGCGACCCTACAAGATATCAGACGCAAGATAGGGGCGGTCAAGAAGACCCAGCAGATCACCAAGGCCATGAATATGGTCTCCGCCGCTAAACTGCGTGGCGCCCAGCAGCGCATGGAAGGCTTCCGGCCTTATGCCGCGGCCTTCGTCAAGATGCTGGGTAATATGGCCGGCCGGGTGGAACCGGATATCCACCCCTTCTTTCAGCAGGCCGAGCCGGTGGAAAGGGTGGGGTTGGTGTTGATGACCGCTGACCGCGGTCTGTGCGGCAGTTTTAACGTCAACCTGATTAATACCGCGGTGAAGTTCATCCGGGAAAAAGAGGCCGCGGGCATCGAGGTTTCACTCATCTGCGTGGGCCGCAAAGGCCGGGATTTCTTCCGGCGGCGCAAACGGGAGATGGTGGCCCAATACGTGGATGTCTGGAATAAGTTCGACTTTTCCAATGCGGTGACGGTGGCCCGGGAGCTCATGAGCGCCTTCCTGAGCGGAGGGGTGCAGGAGGTCCACCTGATCCACGCCAACTTTATTAACATGGCGATCCAGCGGCCGAAAATGGTCCAACTGCTGCCCATCCAGCCCGGCGAGGCGGAGCAAGAAGCAGGGGCCAGCACCGAGTATCTTTTCGAGCCGCCCATGGAGCAGTTCCTGGAGTACCTGTTGCCCAAGTATATCAACGTGCAGGTCTACCATGGTTTCCTGGAAAACTCCGCCAGCGAATACGCCGCCCGGATGACCGCCATGGACAACGCCCAAAGCAACTGTAAAGAAATGATCAACACCCTGACCATTGTGATGAATAAGGCCCGGCAGGCGGCCATTACCAGAGAATTGATGGATATCGTGGGCGGGGCTGAAGCCCTTAAGGGCTAAGCCGCCCGGACGAGGAGGATTTACAGCATATGAATATCGGGACAGTCGCTCGCGTTATCGGTCCGGTAGTGGACGTGGAATTCGAGGAAAACAAACTGCCGGCCATTAAAAACGCCCTATGGATCAGCAACCCGGCCATCGACGATAAGGAAGACAACCTGGTGGTGGAAGTGGCCCAGCACCTGGGCAACAACATGGTGCGCACCATCGCCATGGACACCACCGACGGTCTGGTCCGGGGCATGCCCGTGAAAGACACCGGCAATCCCATCATGGTACCGGTGGGCGCCGAGGCCCTGGGCCGGGTGCTCAACGTGGTAGGCCGCCCGGTGGACGGCCTAGGCCCGGTGAAAGCCAAGACCTATTACCCCATTCACCGCCCGGCGCCCGCCTTCGTGGACCAGGACACCACCGTCAAGGTGCTGGAAACCGGCGTTAAGGTCATCGATCTGCTGGTGCCTTTCCCCCGGGGCGGCAAGATGGGCATGTTCGGCGGCGCCGGCGTGGGCAAGACCGTCGTGATGATGGAAATGATCCACAACATCGCCATGCACCACGGCGGCATCTCGGTGTTCGCCGGCGTGGGCGAGCGCACCCGTGAGGGCAACGACCTTTACCTGGAAATGAAACATTCGGGCGTTCTCCCCAAAGCGGCTTTGATCTACGGACAGATGACCGAGCCCCCCGGGGCCCGGGCCCGGGTAGCCCTGACCGCCCTTTCCGCGGCGGAATACTTTCGGGATGAAGAAGGTCAGGATACCCTGCTCTTCATCGACAACATCTTCCGTTTCACCCAGGCGGGTTCCGAAGTATCGGCCCTCCTGGGCCGCATGCCCTCCGCCGTAGGTTACCAGCCCACCCTGGGCACCGACCTCGGTGAATTGCAGGAGCGCATCACCTCCACCAAGAAAGGGTCCGTCACCTCGGTGCAGTGCATTTACGTGCCCGCCGACGACTTGACCGACCCGGCCCCGGCCACCACCTTCGCCCACCTGGACGGCACCGTGGTGCTCTCCCGGGCCCTGACCGAGCTGGGCATCTACCCGGCCGTGGATCCCCTGGATTCCACCTCCCGCATCCTGGACCCCCAGGTGTTGGGTGACGAACATTACTATGTAGCCCGGAACGTCCAGCAGATCCTCCAGAAGTATAAGGACCTGCAGGACATCATCGCCATTCTGGGCATTGACGAACTTTCCGACGAAGATAAGCTCATCGTGGCCCGGGCCCGGAAGATGCAGCGCTTCCTGTCCCAGCCCTTCTTCGTGGCTTCCACGTTTACCGGCCAGGAGGGCAAGTTCGTGTCCGTGCCGGACACCGTGCGGGGCTTTAAGGAAATCATCGAAGGCAAGCACGACGATCTGCCGGAGCAGGCCTTCTACATGGTGGGCGGTATCGAAGAAGCGGTGGCCAAAGCCGAACGGCTGGCGGCCGCCTAAAAGCCGACGGAGACCAAGCCCATGGCAGAAAAAGAACTCCTGTTGGAGGTGGTTACTCCCGATCGCCTGGTCTTGTCCACCGAGGCCGACGTGGTGGTGTGCCCCGGGGTGGAAGGCCAGTTCGGCGTCCTGGTGGGCCACATCCCCTTTCTGAGCGCCCTGGATATCGGCGAGATGTACTACCGCAAGGGCGGTCAGACCGAGTACCTGGCGGTGAGCGGCGGCTTTGCCGAGGTCACCGGCGCCAAGGTCACCATCGTGGCGGAATCGGCCGAAAAAGGCCGGGAGATCGACGTGGAACGGGCTAAGCGGGCTCTGGAACGGGCCGAGAAACGTTTGGCCGCGGCCAAGACCGAGTCCATCGACTGGGCCCGGGCCGAAGCCGCCATGCGCCGCTCCCTGGTGCGCACCAAGGTGGCCGGCCGGTAACCCATCATTCACCTAACCTGATAAATAAAGGCAAGCCTGAATTCCCGGGCTTGCCTTTTCATTTTTACAAAGCTGCCATTTTTTTATATGTTATCCATATCACCATGAGAATTTGCCTGAGAATACCGTGAAGATAACCTACGATACCGAGCTGGACGTGCTTCGCATTCTCTTCACCAGCGCCTCCATCGAAGAAAGTGATGAAGACAAACCCGGGATAATCATCGATTACGATAAGGACGGCAATGTCGTGGGCATGGAAATTTTAGATGCTTCCAAGCGCATGGATAATCCCCGGGCGGTGGATTATGCGGTGGTGGGGTGATGCAAAGCGATGATTTCTGGCACAAAGAGTGCATATAAATAAGGGATGAACATGTCGAAAGACAATATCACCGCCATCATCCTGGCTGCCGGCCAGGGGACCCGCATGAAGTCGAGCCGGCCCAAGGTGCTGCACCAGATCCTGGGCCGGCCCATGATCGCTTACCTGCTGGATACCCTCCGGGAGGTCGGGGTCAACGATATCGTGGTGGTGGTGGGCCACCAGGCCGAAGCGGTCAAAGAGGCGTTGCGTGAGTATGAGCTGCGCTTCGTCATCCAAGAGCCGCAACTGGGCACCGGGCACGCGGTCCAGGTGGCCATGCCCGCGGTGGATTCAGGGGCCGGGACCGTCATGGTCCTGTGCGGCGATGCGCCGCTCATTTCCGGGGAAAGCATCGCGGCGCTGCAACTGCTGCACGACCGCACCGGGGCCGCGGTCACCGTCCAGACCATCGAGTTGGCGGACGGGGCCCACTATGGCCGGGTGGTGCGGGACGAGCAGGGCCTGGTGGCCGCGGTGGTCCAGGCCAAAGATTCTCGAGACCGCCCCGACCTCCTGGCCATCCGGGAGATCAACACCGGGGCGTACTGTTTTGACGCGGGGTTTCTGGTTGATGGACTTATGAAAATCCCCAAAAGCCCGGTCACCGGCGAAATCTATCTCACCGACCTGATCCACATCGCCCGGCGGCAGGGCAGGGGGGTGGAAGCCCTCATCGACTCGGACTGGGAGGCGCTCCTGGGGATCAACAGCCGGGCCGAGCTGGCCGGGGCCACCCGCACCGTCAAGCGCCGCATCAACGCCCGGCACCTGGACCAGGGAGTGACCCTGATCGACCCGGAGGCCACCTATATCGAGTCGTTCGTAAAGATCGGCCAAGACACGGTCATCTATCCCAACGTCTATCTGCAAGGGCGCACCGTCATTGGGGAGGACTGTGTCATCGAAGCCTCGGTTAAGATTGTGGACTCCATCCTGGAACGGAATGTGCATGTCAAGATGGGGAGCGTCATCACCCAGAGCCGGGTGGGGGCCGGGGCGGATATCGGACCCTGCGCCCATCTGCGCCCCTTAAGCGACCTGCGTCAGGGGGTGCACGTGGGCAATTTTGTGGAAGTGAAGAAATCCGTCCTGCACGAAGGCGTTAAGGCCGGCCATCTCACCTACCTGGGGGATGCGGACATCGGGGCCGGCACCAACGTCGGGGCCGGCACCATTACCTGCAACTACGACGGCGAGAAGAAACACCCCACCGTCATCGGCGAGGGCGCCTTCATCGGCAGCAACACCGCCCTGGTGGCGCCGGTGACTGTGGGCGCCGGGGCCTACGTCGGGGCCGGCTCCACCATCACCAAGGACGTGCCGCCGGGCAAACTGGGCCTCGCCCGGGCCCGCCAGGTAAATAAAGACCGACGGTTGACCGGCAAGAAGAAAGAAGAATAACCAGGGGCCAGTGGTCAGTCAAAAGATGGTAAATTATTCTTTTACTGACAACTGACCACTGACAACTCCAAAAGAGGTAACTTATGTGCGGCATCATCGGATATCTGGGGCCCCAGGAGGCCATGCCCATCATCCTGGATGGGCTGAAACGGCTGGAGTACCGGGGCTACGACTCCGCGGGGATGGCGGTGATTACCGATCACGACCTGGCCATCCGCCGCAGCCTGGGTAAACTGAAAGAGCTGGAAAATCTCTTGCGGCAGGACCCCCTGCATGGTCAGGTGGGGATCGGCCACACGCGGTGGGCCACTCACGGGCGCCCCTCCGAGACCAACGCCCATCCTCACCGGGTGGGCGACATCGCGGTGGTGCATAACGGCATCATCGAAAACTATCTGGAACTCAAAGAGGAGTTGATCAAAGCCGGCCACCGCTTTGCTTCGGAGACGGACACGGAGATCGTCTCCCACCTCATCGTCAAGCACCTGGACCAGGGGGCCCCCTATCTTGCCGCGGTGCAGCGAACCCTCCAGGAAATCAAGGGGTCATACGCCCTGGCCATTGTCAACGCCAAGGAGCCCCGCATGCTGGTGGCGGCCCGCAAGGAAAGCCCCTTGATCCTGGGGCTGGGCGACGGCGAATATTTCCTGGCCTCTGATATCCCCGCCATCCTGCCCTATACCCGCCGGGTGATTTTTCTGGAAGACCACGACCTCGTGGTGCTGCAGGATGGGGAATTCCTCCTGTTGAACCGGGAAGGCCAACGCATCGAGCGCCCGGAGCACGCCATCACCTGGAGTCCGGCGATGGCGGAAAAGGCGGGCTACAAGCATTTCATGCAGAAGGAGATCTTCGAGCAGCCCCGGGCCCTGATCGACACCTTTAGGGGCCGCATCAACCCCGACTTGGGGGAAGTGGTGCTCCAGGAGATTGCCCTCTCCGAGGCGGAGATCAAGGATATCCGCAAGATCTACCTGGTGGCCTGCGGCACCTCGTTTCACGCCGCGATGGTGGGCAAGACCCTGATCGAACAACTCTGCCGCCTCCCGGTGGAGGTGGAGTTGGGCTCCGAGTTCCGATACCGTGACCCTCTGGTGGACCGCCATACCCTCCTCATCCCCATCTCCCAGTCCGGCGAGACCGCCGATACCCGGGCCGGGCTAACGGCCGGCAAGGAGTTGGGGGCCAAATCCCTGGCCATCGTCAACGCCGTGGGCTCCAGCATCGCCCGAGATGCCGACGCGGTGCTCTATACCCACGCCGGGCCGGAGATCGGGGTGGCCTCCACCAAGGCCTTCACCACCCAGTTGGTGGCCCTGTACCTCATCGCCCTGTTTCTGGCTCAACAGTTGGGAAGACTGAACCGTGACGATATTCGGCATCGTCTGACGGAGATGCTCAAATTGCCCACCTGGGTTCAGGAGACTTTGGACCTGGACCAGGAGATCCGGGAGACCGGCCGCCGCTACATGAACGCCCACAATTTCCTCTACCTGGGGCGGGGCATCCACTACCCCATCGCCCTGGAAGGGGCTCTGAAACTCAAGGAGATTTCCTATATCCACGCCGAAGGCTATGCCGCCGGCGAGATGAAGCACGGGCCCATCGCCTTGATCGATGAAAATATGCCGGTCCTGGTGCTGGCGTCCCGCAGCCCGGTGCTGGAAAAAGTGCAGGGCAATATCGAAGAGGTGGCGGCCCGGGGCGGCCGGCTCATCGCCTTGACCGAGGCCGACAACCTCCAGGTGCGGGAGCGGGTGGAGAGCGTCATTACCGTGCCCGCGGTTCCCCTGGCACTGTCGCCCATTGTCCTGGTAACGCCGCTGCAACTCCTGGCTTACCATATCGCCGACCTTAGGGGCACCGACGTGGACCAGCCCCGCAACCTGGCCAAGAGCGTGACGGTGGAGTAGTCTTGGCGACTTTGCGTCTTGGCGAGAGATAATTCTCACGCCAAGGCGCCAAGAACGCAAAGGAGTTACTTTTCCACCAACGCAAAGCGCGGGCGGCTGATGGTTTGGTGTTGGCACAGGGGGCAGCGGCTGGGGCGGGTGAGGCGGCCCCGTTTTTTAAAGACGAAGCCGCAGTTTTTGCACACCGCCGGGATGAGGTGAAAGCGCTTCCCGGGTCCGGGGGCCCGAGCCAGGTGGGCCAGGTGGTCCAGCACCTCTTTTTCCGACTGCGACAGCAGTTGCGACAATTCGAGGCTGGAATACGGCTGCTCCGCCAACAGTTCTTTCATGGCCTGGCGCGGGGTGCTCACGGGGCAATCCCTCTCGGTGATATTGAGGGGTTTGGATGAAAAGCGTTATCAGCTTTCAGCCAGGACCGGGACCGGGCGGGCAGATGGGGCAGGCCCGGTCCTCCCCTCAAGGTTGCCGCGCCCCTACTTGGTGATCACCCCACAGGCGATGCGGGGCCCGGCGTTGCCGGCGGGATCGGTTACATAGTCATCCGCCCCGGCGTGAATCACCAGGGAAGTCCCGCCCGCCTGGAGCAGAGAATTCTTTTCCCCCTCCTTCAAGGTGACCAGTTTGGCCACCACCTCGACGTTGGCCTTGCCGTCCGGGCCCACCGTGATATTGGGCAGGTCGCCGGCGTGCGGGCCGGCAGGGTTCTTCAGGCCGTGTTGCTTTTCGAAGGGATTAAAATGACCGCCGGCGCTGGCAAAATCCGGCGTGGCGCAGGCGCCTTTGGCATGAATGTGGAAGGCGTGCTCCCCGGGTGGCAGATTATCGATCTGCATGACAATCTTCACCCCTTCGGGGGTCTGGGTCAGGGTGGCTTCCCCCACCTTTTGACCCTGATTATTGACCAGCGTGGCCTTGGCCGTGGCCGGCGGGCTTTGGCCGCAGCCCAGCACCAGCGCCAGCGCTAACCCCAATCCTACCGCTAAGGTTTTCCGCAGCATCGTGTCACCTCTTTTGACGATGGTTTCATGGCTCCCCCCAAACAAGGCGCTGGGGGAATCAACTTAAAGGTAAAACATCCTGGAAAATAATCCATACCAGAATTTATTTTTTAGGCAATTTTGTGGTTGAGGACACGAGGCAAGGGCCGTTAGAATCGGGTCTTAGCGGTGGAGCAGCCAGGGGCGCAGGGCGCTGGTGAGGAGGTAAAGAGCGGCCAGCACCAGGACGATGGTGGCTCCGGACGGAAAGTCGATGGCGTAGGACAGGATCAGGCCGCCCACCGCGGAGCCCACCGCCACCCCGGTTGAGACCCACAGCATGGTTTTCAGCTGCCGGGCCAGGTTCTGGGCGATGGCCCCGGGGATCACCAGCAGTGCCGAGACCAGGATAATCCCCACCAGGTAGATGGTGACGATCACCACCAAGGCCATGATGACCAGGAAGAGATAGCGCAGGGCCTTGACCGGCACCCCGCTCACCCAGGCCATCTCCTCATCGAAAGATAAGAAGACGAGTTCCTTGAAAAAGGCCAGAATCACCGCCAAAACCCCCACGGTGACCACGAGGATCTGCCACAACTGCCGGGTGCCGATGGCCAGGATGTTGCCGAAGAGAAAGCCGAAAACATCGACGTTATAGGCCCGGGAGAGATGCAGGAAGACCAGGCCCAGGGCCATGGAGGCCGCGAAAAAGATGCCGATGGCGGTATCTTCCTCCACCGCGGTGCGGGTCTGGGCGTACTCGATGAGCAGGGCCACCAGCAGGGCAAAGCCGATGCCGGTCCACAGGGGATCGACGCCCAGAAGGAACCCCAGGGCCACCCCGCCAAAGGCCGAGTGCGAAATGCCCACCCCGATGAAAGCCATACGCCGCAGCACCACAAAGGTGGAGAGCACCCCGCAGAGTAGGCTGACCAGGACGCCCGCCACCAGGGCCCGCTGGAGAAACCCCAGGCTGAACAGATCAATCATCATGGGCCTTCACCACCTGGTGGGGGATTTCGCCGTGAAACAGGTATTCCACCGCGCAGCCGAAAGTGCTTTCGAGCCCCAAGCGGCCGATGGGCGGGGGTTGATGCACGTGAATCCGCCGGTTGATGCAGACCACGTCGTCCATGTGGCGGGCCACGGCGCCGATATCGTGGGACACGATGAGCACCGTGAGGTTCAGCTTTTCTCTGAGGGTATTGACCATCTCAAAGATGTCGTCCTGGACGCAGGCATCCAGGGACACCGTGGGTTCGTCCAGCACCAGGAGCCGGGGTTCCACGCCCAGGGCCCGGGCGATGAAGACCCGCTGCTGCTCTCCCCCGGAAAGATCGCCGATGAGCCGATCCGCCAGATGGGCGATCCCCAGGTCCTCCAGCCGGCGCCGGGCCATGTCCCGGTCTTGCGGGCGCACCCGTTTGAGCAGGCCGATGCGGCCATAGCGGCCCATGAGCACCACATCCAGAACCGTGACCGGAAAGCGGGGGTTTCCCAGGGGGCGCTGCGGCAGGTAGCCCACCACGGCCCCCTGATGGCGCAGCTTCGCCGGGGGGGCGCCGAAGACCAGCACTTCCCCCCGGTTGGGCGCAATCAGGCCCAGAATCACCTTGAGCAGGGTGCTTTTACCGGCGCCGTTGGGCCCGATGATGCCCACGTACCGGCCGGCCTCGATGGTGAGGTTGACATCCTCCAGGACCACCGTGCCGTTGAAGTTAACCCAGACTTCCTCGAGCATTACCGCGGTTTCGCCCATCTCCGGTTCCCTCACCGCAAGGCCTCATCCAGGACCGCCAGGTTGTGGCGCATCAGCAACAGGTAATCGGAGCCGTAAGGGGGCACCCCGCCCATGGGGTCCAGCATCAGGACTTTCACCCCGGCCTCCCGGGTGATCACCTCCGCCACCCGGGGATTGAGCTGGGGCTCGGCGAACACCACCTTGATGCCATAGCGGTGGATGGCGGCCACCAGGTCCTTGAGATGGCGGGGCGTGGGCTCCCGGCCGGGAGCTTCTTCAATGGTCCCCACCTCATGGAGATTGTACCGGCGGGCGAAATAGGAGAAGGCCGGGTGAAAGGTGACATAATCCCGGAGGCGCCAGGCGCGGGCATGCTCCTGAATCTCCTGGTGCAGCGCCTCCAGGGCCGCCAGATACTCCTTAAGATTGGCCTCATAAAGGGCCCGGTGGCCGGGGTCCGCCTGGATGAAGGCTGCGGCGATCTTCCGGCAAATCTCCTGGGCCAGCACCGGGTCCAGCCAGATATGCGGGTTGCCGGCCAGGTGCAGGTCATGGGAACCTTCTTCACGATGCCGGCCGGCAGGGCCGGGTTCCTCGGCCTCCTCGTGGTGGTGATGCTGGGCGTCCTTGAGCAGGGGGACGCCCTGGGCTGCTTCCACCGCCAGGCCGTCCTCTCCCCGGGAGCGCAGCAACTTGTCCGCCCAGGGTTCCAGGCCCGCCCCGATATAGACGAACACCCGGGCCTGGGAGGCCCTGGCCATCACCGACGGGGCCGGTTCAAAGATGTGGGGGCTGGCGCCCGGCGGGATCAGCACCTGGACCTGGACCAGATCGCCGCCAAGCCTCCGGCAGAAATCTCCCAGGGGCACAATGGTGGCCGCCACCAGGAGCGGCCCGGAATGGGCCGCGGCCCGGGCCTGGCCCGCGGGTAACGTCAGGCACCAGCATCCCAGCAGCAGTAATGGGAGGACTTTACACCATCTGTGGCGCAACCTGTTGCAGCAGGTGCGCCCGGCTCCCGGCGGTCTCATGAGGAGAACTGCGATAGAGAATCTTAGAGGCGTTCATGGTCGCCCTGACCGGTTGGGGGTAAATTTGGCGCGGATGAGTGAAAACCATCTCATGATATAGTCCAGTAATACTTTTCCTTTCCCGAGGATGAGGGCAAACAATCCACCCACCACCCCGGCGCTGGCCGCGCCCACCGGGCAGCCGGCCTGGCCGCAGAACGGACATACCGATGTACTGGCATAGATGCCTGAAAAGATGAGCCACCAGGTGCAGAACTTTAGCAGGCGTCCGATAAACGGATACCGGTAAAATCTCTTCATCCCGGTGGGAATTTCCGGCGGCGTGGTGGCATCATGAAGTGATGCCTCGACATTTTTGGGCTCAGGGACGTCCATACCTTTCCCTCGATCTCATGCAACTAAGTTGTCCTGTTGGTGTCCCGGCATTTATGGCAGAGTCCTGCCACTTTAATATCGATATGGTCCGCCCGGTTGCCCACGGGCCCCTGCAGCTCGGACCACATCCGGTTGAGGGCAACCGGTTCCAGGCACTGGACTTCCCGGCAGGCCTGGCACTGAAAGTGGGGGTGGGGCGGATGGTGCTCGCAGGCCAGTTCAAAGTGGCTCACCCGGCCCTCCAGGGAGAGCTTGCGCACCATGCCCCGCCGGGTGAAATCCTCCAGGATGCGATACACCGTGACCTTGTTGACCCGGCGCCGGGTCCGGATCACCTCCAGGATCTCCCGGGCCCGGAGGGCCCGGGTGGCCTCCCCTAAAATCTCCAGCACCGTCAGGCGCACCGGGGTGGCCCGCAGGCCTTCTAACGCCAGCCAATGGGAAAAATTGCACCGGTCGCTCATGATAAATCTAGTACTCGAAAATCAACTGAGTTGCAAGAATAATCTGGGAGTAATAAGGGGAGAAAGGTCAGAGAAGTTTTCCGTTTTTCCGTTTCGGCGTAAGGTATTCTCCGGCCCTCCCCTCAACTTTTTCAGAGGGGGAGGGGAACTATCGGTTACATCTCATAGAGGGCTGAGGCGGCGCCGGCTCGGGGCGGCCCTGCTCCAGGGGCGCGGCGGGTTCCGAAACGATATGCCCCAGGGCCGCGAGCCTCCGGAGAATCCGGGCCAGGCTCGCCTCGGGGTCCTCGGCGTGGGTTGTGACCTCGATATCCGGCTGCACCGGGATCTCAAAGACATCGTCGATTCCGGTAAAATGTTGGATTTCTCCGGCCAGGGCCTTGCGATAGAGGCCTTTGGGGTCACGGCTGATGCAGACTTCCAGGGGGCAGTTGAGGTAAACTTCGACGTATTCGCCGATCAAGGCCCGCACTTCTTCCCGGATGGCGTGGTAGGGGCAGATGGCCGCCACGATGGTCACCACCTGTTGCCGGACCAGCTCTTGCGCCCTGGCCGCGATGCGCCGCAGGTTGGTCACCCGGTCTCCGTGGGAAAACCCCAACCCCTTGCTCAGGGTGGTCCGCACGATATCGCCGTCCAGGACCTCAACCTTGAAGCCCCGTTCCGTCAGCGCCCGGGCCAGCAACTGGGCCAGAGTGGTTTTTCCCGAGGCGCTCAACCCCATCAACCAGACGCAAAACGCCCCATTCATGGCGGCCGGTGGCTCCGGCCCCTCTTCCGACGCATTATGCAAGTCTATGATCCCCTCTTTCCTTGACTGGATCAATCTCTTGGTTCCGGCGGTGGCGCCCGGGATCAGTCCCGCCGACCTGGGCGCGGCAGGGCCGCCGTGGTTCCCGGCTAAGGTCTCGGACGCCGGGTGGCGGGCCCCGGTGGCACCGCTCGAATATTATAACCGGGGAAGGACCGGGAGGAAAGCCCTTAAAGAGACGCGGCCTGGCCGCGGCGCCTCGCTCTTGCCGTTCCCGGGGCGCCATCTTTCCAGGGACCCGGGAACAAAAAATTGAATTCCGAGGAAAAATTAATTAAGTAGCTGTAATTACAGCAAGATAAATATCTGAGGCTGGTGGCCGGGCTTGACGCGGTACAAATAATTGAACTGAGATAAAATCGCACCATACGGATAACATGCGTAAATAACAAGATAATCAAGGTTATCTGGGACATGGCACACTTTCTGCATCTCTATTGTGACGTATATGGACCCTATTAAGGTACCCACATCCCCCCCTTAATCAAAGTTCATATACCATTTTCTCCTTTCACCGACTGGCCGGGTTCCTCCCCCACCCGGCCAGTTATTTTTTTGCGGTTCCGGCGAGCTGCACCGCTCCTGCCACGGAACTGCTTCCCGCCGCGCTCTTTGGGGCCGGTCACGGCGCCGGGGACTCTTCCTGAAGGGCCAGGATTTTCTCGCAGCACTCATCCGCGTTGATACGGCCGGCAAAAAACTCCTTGAGTGCGTTCAGGAGAGGGTTGGCCATGAACACCTCCTGCAACCCGACCCGGTCCCCTAAGTCGGGTAATTTCAAGGCGATCTTGAAGTGTCCCGCCATCTCCCGGAAGACCTCCAGTTGCTGGATCTCCGCCTGGCGCATCTGGCCTTCCACCTGAAACAGCAGGCGGCGCAGTCCCGTCATATAGTCTTCCCGTTCCTGGTATTCCCGGTGTTTGTGGCGGAGAAAACTCACATGCTGCTGGCGCAGCAGGGTGCTGTAGGGGATAATTTTGCTCACGGCCGGCGATTCTCCTCAGGGAAATGTATCATCTCACCTTGCGGATTTAAACGAAAAAGGGTATTTTTTTAGGTTATGAGCAAGCAAGTTAGCCTGGATTTCGACAAAATGGGAGGCCTCCTGCCGGCCATCGTCCAGGACGCCGACACCGGCGAGGTGCTGATGTTGGCGTTTATGAACCGGGAGGCCTGGGAACGCACCCTGGCCACCGGCGAGGCCCATTATTACAGCCGCACCCGCCAGACGATCTGGCGCAAGGGCGGCACTTCCGGCCACGTGCAGCGGGTCCAGGAGATTTTTCTGGATTGCGACCAGGACACGGTGCTCCTGAAGGTGGAGCAAGTGGGCGGAGCCGCCTGCCATACCGGTCACCGGAGCTGCTTTCATCGCCGGCGGCAGGAGGAGGGCTGGCAGGTGGTGGGCTCCCCAATCTTTGATCCCAAGGAGGTATATGGGGGTGGATAAGTTACGGTTGGGCGTCCCCAAAGGCAGTCTGGAAAAAGCGACCCTGGAACTCTTCCGGCGTTCCGGTTGGCATATTCAGGTGAATGGGCGGAGTTACTTTCCCGATATCGACGACCCGGAGATCACCTGCTCCATGTGCCGGGCCCAGGAGATGAGCCGCTACGTAGAGAACGGCGCCCTGGACTGCGGCATCACCGGCCTCGACTGGACCATGGAGAACAACTCCCAGGTGACGGTGGTGGCGGACCTGATGTACTCCAAGGCCAGCCTCAACCCGGTGCGCTGGGTGCTGGCGGTGCCATCCGATTCCGAGATCCGCAGCCTCAGGGACCTGGCGGGTAAAAAGATCGCCACCGAACTGGTGAACTACACCCGGCGCTATTTCGCCGAGCGCCAGATCCCGGTGACGGTGGAATTCTCCTGGGGGGCCACCGAAGCCAAGGTGGCCGCGGGGCTGGCCGACGCCATTGTCGAAGTCACCGAGACCGGCAGCACCATCCGGGCCCACGGCCTCAAGATCATCCACGAGCTCTTCCAGAGCAACACCCAGTTCATCGCCAATACCCAGGTGTGGGAGTCCGACGCCGCCAAGCGGGAGAAGATGGAGAACCTCAACCTGCTGCTCCTGGGGGCCCTCCGGGCCGAACGCATGGTGGGCCTCAAAATGAACATCCCGGAGAAGAAGTTGAAGGACATCATCGGCCTGCTCCCCAGCCTCCTGGCCCCCACCATCGCCAGCCTCTTCGAGACCGACTGGTACTCGGTGGAGGTGGTGGTGAACCAGGGGGAGGTCAGGACCCTCATTCCCCGTCTCATCCGGGCCGGGGCCCAGGGCATCGTGGAGTATCCGCTGCACAAGGTGATTTAAGGCTGGCGAACCGGAGTTGAATAAGTGGCACGGGCGTTTCGCCCGTGCTTTTTTTTGGGGCAAGAGATTCAGGCGATTAACGGTCAGCTTTTAGCTTTCAGCAAAAAGAACGGGGCGGGATTTTCGGTTGGCTGCCATTCTGTCCAGCTTTCGGGGTGTTGGTTGGACCGTACTTCCAAGCTTGGCGCAGGATATTTTATTGAATACGGACAATTAGCGAGATTTTGTCCAGTTATTCTTCTTAGGATTTCCCAATCATCAGCCCCGCCTTCCGGATCAGCGGCCAATTCGATATGACGATCCGCTCTTTTTCCTCATTTTCAAACATTGCAGGATTGCCGCAATAGAAGGCCCGCTCTTTAATTTCCCCTTCCTCAAAAGTGCGTTCACAAACAAAGCCTATGATATGCAGACGCTCTTGTATGACGCGCGACGCTGGAAGCGGGCAGCTTTGTTCAAACAAACCTCGTATTGGAGCGCACTGGCCGGTCTTGGGGTCCGTCCAAAACCTGATGAAACAATCTTTCAAGCCATGAGGGCCGTGAGCAATCTGACGCCAGTCCGCCTTATCGCCTTGTCCATCCCCAAGAAAACCTCGGGCATCCACCATAACCATATGGATTGCTTCATTGGGTTTCGGAAACTTGATCGGCCCCCGCTTTTTATCATACAATTTACTGCCGATACGTTCCTGTGCCTTGATGATTTCACCTTCTTCGCTCTGCCGCGGATCAATTGCGTTACTGGATAGCATAAAGCCCTGCAATTCACCTGATGTAAAACACGCTTCCTTAAATGCTTCCGATTCATGCAGGCTAACTAATTCGACAAGCCACGGTGGATCGAGGTTGACTTTAAAATCTACTGTTGTGTTTCCTTCGCCAGTGCTGTGTTCATATTCAGCAGTAACCCCCGCCATTGCGAGTGAGTTGGCAAACCTAATTTCGAACAAAAAAGACTTTTCGCTCGGCTTAAGCGGGTTTTTCCGATAGAGTTCCCAGTCATCCTTTCCGATGCGCAGCCGGTCCAAAATAGGTTTTGTCCGGTTAAGGAGAGGTGCAGCCCAAGTTACAGAAACCAATTGATCCGCAGCACCTAGTGTTCCTTCAACTTCTTCTTCTGTCAGGCTGTCGGCCCACATTTTCCCTTTCTCCTGATATTCTTTTAATTAGACAAAATAGCACGAATTGTCCAATTCTACAAAGCAATACAGGGCGGACTTTGCCCACCGTGAATAAACAAAGGCAGGGTCTTCAAGACCCTGCCTTTTTTATTCGCCGTAGTGATGCGGGTCTTATCCGCCAACCCCAGCGGCTGCCGCGCCGCCGCTACTTCTGCGCCGCCGCCTTTTGTTCCATTAAGGCGATAAAGTCCGGGTCGATGCCGTACCCCAGGGCCTTGGCCTTCTTCAAGTCCGGCAGGGCCTCGCGGTACTTCTCCTGGCTCTGGTAGATCATGCCCCGCTGGTTGTAGGCCCGGGCGAAGTTAGGGTTCAGCTTGATGGCTTGATTGCACAGTTCCATGGCCTTGGCGTTGTTGCCCTTGGCGTAATAAACGGTGGCCTTGTAGGAGATCAGGGCCGGGTCGTTGGGCTTGAGCTTCAAGGCCTGATCAAAGGCCTGGAGGGCCTGGTCGTAACGCCCCGCCTGGCTGGCCTGCATCCCCTGGTCGATCAGGCTCTGGACGTCCTGGGCCGCGGTCGCCCCCGGCAGCAGCAGCAGCAAGACCAAGGCAAAAACTGCATACGGCACTCGCTTCATGGCTCGCATTCCTCCTGAATGAAAAAGTTCAAAGTTCAAGGTTCAAGGTTTGCGGTTCGAGATAGGCCCATCAGGAATTTTTCATCAGCAACGGGTGGGCCGAAGGCTCATGAATTACTGTCTAAAGGTAATCTCGATAGGCGAAAGAATCAAGACCCCGGTCACACGGAACAGAGGCGGCATTCTTCGGCAAACTCGTGCGCCAGCGTCAGGGCCGCGGCCCCGGCCGGCAGGCTGAGCACCTGGCCGGCTTTGGAGCCGTAGCGATACACGGTGATGCCTTTCAGACCCAACTTAAACGCCAGCCGGAAGGCGGTAGCCACGTCCTCCCGGGTGGCATCCGGGGCCAGGTTGATGGTCTTGGACACGGCGTTGTCCACGTGGCGCTGAAACGCGGCCTGCATCTCGACCTGGCGCGCCACGCTCACTTCGAAGGTGGTGGGGAAGAGCCGCTTAAGCTCCTCCGGCAGCGCCGCTAGCGGCCGCACCCGCCCGAAGGCCAGGACCCGGGGCAGCCACTCGGCTTCCGACAGCCCCGCCTGGCGCAGTTTCTCCAGGAACAGGGGGTGGATCTCCTGAAATTCCTCGCCCTCCAGGGCCCGGCGGCGGTAGGCCACCGCAAAGAGGGGTTCGATGCCGCTGGAGGCCCCGGCGATGAGGCTGATGGTGCCGGTGGGCGCCACGGTGGTGACCGTGGCGTTGCGCCGGGGCGGTTGGCCCTGGCGCTGCCAGCGGCTGTGGGCGAAATTGGGGAAAGGCCCCCTTTGCGCGGCCAACGCCTGGGATTGGGCCACGGCCCGGTCCTGGATGCGGGCCATGATGGTCTCGGCCAGTTGCAAGGCTTCGGGGGAATCATAGGCGATCCCCAGCCTGATGAATAAATCCGCCAGCCCCATGACCCCCAGGCCGATCTTGCGGTTGGCGGCGACGATGGCGGTGATCTGGGGCAGGGGGTAGCGGCTCTGGTCGATGACGTCGTCCAGGAATCTCACCCCCAGGGCCACCAGGCGGTCCAGGGCGGTCCAGTCCAGCTCTCCCCGGCTGACCAGGGCGGCCAGGTTGATGGAGCCCAGGTTGCAGGCCTCGTAGGCCAGGAGGGGCTGCTCGCCGCAGGGGTTGGTGGCCTCCAGGAGCCCGATCTCCGGAGTGGGGTTGGCCCGCTCCATGGCATCGGCAAAGACCAGGCCGGGGTCGCCCGTGGTCAGGGCCATCTCACAGATGAGGTCGAACACCTCCCGGGCCTTGAGCCGCTTAACCGTGAGCCCCGTCCGGGGGTTGATCAGGGGATAGGCGTCATCTGCGGCCACCCGCTGCATGAAGTCGTCGGTGACGGCCACGGACAGGTTGAAGTTGGCCAGCATGGCCGGATCCCGCTTGGCGGTGATGAACTCGAGGATGTCCGGATGGTCCACCCTCAGGATGCCCATGTTGGCGCCCCGGCGGCGCCCGCCCTGTTTCACCACGGCCGTGGTGGTGTCAAAGATGCGCATAAAACCCACGGGGCCGGAGGCCACCCGCCCGGTGCTCCGGACCTGGTCGCCCCGGGGGCGCAGGTGGCTGAAATTGAAGCCGGTGCCGCCGCCGGTCTGGTGGATCAGGGCCATGTCCCGGACGCCCTCCAGGATGCTGCGCATGTCGTCGGCGATGGGAATGACGAAGCAGGCGGCCAACTGCCCCCGGGGCAGGCCGGCGTTGGTCAGGGTGGGGGTGTTGGGCAGAAATTGCCGGGCGGCCATGGCCTCATAAAAGGCCCCAGCCTGCCGGGCCGCGGCCTCGGAACCGCCGTAGCGCTCTTCCGCCCCGGCCACGGCTTGGGCCACCCGGCGGAACAATTCGTCGGGGGTTTCCACCACGCGGCCCTCGGGGTCCCGGCGCAGATAGCGCTCGGTCAGGACCCGGAGGGCGATGGGGCGAAAGGTGGGCGGTGATTCAACCATGAATCGGCATACCTATGCTGGGAAACAGGCCGGCAACCCTGGTCCGGTTGCGCGCAAGCTAGGCCCTGATGATCTCATAGAGTCCAGGGTAGTGTGGGCATACCTCCCTATATGGCTCAATCAACTGTTGAAACTCTTGGCTGTCAACAGCCGCGTGAAAATGTTCCGCCGATTCCCATTCGGCAACGTTGATGAAGTGAAACTTTGTCTCGGGCGATAGGGCTCTATGTAAACGTGCGGAAATAAATCCCGGTTGCCGTCTCAGATATTCCGCAGCCTTATCCCAGAATATCAGACACTCCACGTGCTTGCCTTTGGGCACTTCGAACGGATTGATTAAAATCACCGGTGACATCGATTGCCTCCTTGCAAATCGTAGTATCCAGCCTGAGGTTAGAATGGCTCTATAAGATTCCCCACTTCCTGGCCCGTTCTTCGTAGGCCGGCGGAAAGCTCGGGGAAAAATTCTGGTAAAAGGTGATGGGGTAGCGGGCCCCGATCTTTTTGGCCGCCTCTTTCAGACCCACCAGAAGCCCGGCCAGGAAACGGCCGGGAAAGGCCACCACCAGTTCGTCGTCCTGGGTCATGGAGAAGATGCGGTCGCCCATGCCGGGGATGACCACCCGGAACTCCCCGGAACGGTATGGGGCAATGAGGTATTCGCTGCATTCCACCTTGCCGCCGAACTCGCCGGTGACCCGCTCCCCCAGGCTGAAAGTGGCCGCCTGGATCAGGCGCATGAGCTGGGCCGGGTTGCCGTAAACCACCACCACGGCAGGGTCCAGGGTGAGGTGCTCCAGGGGGCAGAGGTAGAGGGCCCCCACCTCCTGGGGCTCGAAGCGGGGCAGGGACTCCACCTCTTTGAGGGCCGGGCCCAGGTCCGTGTGAAATCCCGCTTCACAGAAGAGCTGCCCCAGCTCCATAATGGGGTCGGTGGCCGGGGTAAACCCGAAGGCCAGCATGCCGGGCACACAGAGGAGATCCTCCCGGGTCAGGCCCACGGGCCAGCCATAGACCCGGGCCATGGTAACCCCCTGGCAGATGGTCACTTTCTTGCCGAAGACTTTGGAGGGCTGCCGGGTCTTGGGCGGCAAGTCATCGGGGTTTTTAAAGAAGAGGGCCCCAAACGGCTCGGTCCTGAGGCGCAGGTTCTCTTTCAATTGTGCGGCTGCAGCTTTATAGTCCATATGTCCCTCCCTGACTATCTTATGGAGGCAGACTCTTTCCTGGTGGAATTACGATTAAATAGTAAGAACTCACCGGACAAGATGCAAGCCTGGTTCGCCTTTTCCCTTGGCCCCGGCCAGGGTCCGGGATAGAATACCCCTTGGAGCCGGCGCCGAAGTTTCAAACAGGCCGGGTGCGTTTCAGGCGCCATAACCTGGCTCATAAAGATCTCTCATGTCAACGGAACCCATCCATTTCCACATGCTGACGCCGGAGGCGGTCTTTGCGGCGTTGTCCACCGGACCCCAGGGGCTGAACGATGCCGAAGCCCTGAAGCGCCTGGAGCGCTACGGCCCCAACGAGCTGGCCGCGGGCAAAACCATATCGGCCTGGTCCATCCTGTTGCGCCAGTTCACCAATCTCTTGATCGCCATCCTGCTGGCGGCCACGGTGATCTCCTTTGTCCTGGGGGAACGCCTGGACGCCTGGGTGATTCTGGCCATTGTGCTGGCCTGCGTGGTGCTGGGTTTTGTCCAGGAATACCGGGCGGAACAGGCCGCCGCGGCCTTGCAGAAGCTGGCGGCGCCGGTGGCCACCGTAGTTCGGGAAGGTAAAGAGCGGGCCATTCCCGCCCGGGAAGTGGTGCCGGGAGACGTGCTGGTGCTGCACACCGGCGACCGGGTGGCCGCGGATGGACGCTTGTTGGAGGAGATCAATCTAAAGGCGGACGAGGCCCTCCTCACCGGGGAGTCCATGGCTGCCGGCAAGAAAACGGCCCCGGTGGCCGACCCCGACCTCGCCGTGGCCGACCGGAAGTGCATGGTGTTCGGCGGCACGGTGATCACCTACGGCCGGGGCCGGGCCGTGGCCACCGCCACCGGCATGGACACGGAGTTCGGCAAGATCGCCCGGATGTTGACGGACGTGACCGAGGACCAAACGCCCCTGGAAGCCCGTATGGCCGGCATCGGCCGGGTTTTGTCGGTGATCTGCCTGACGGTGGCCGTGGGCGCCTCGGTTCTGGGGGTGCTGCGCGGCCACCAGTGGCTGGAGATGCTGATCTGGGGGATCAGCCTGGCCGTGGCCGCGGTGCCGGAATCCCTGCCCGCGGTGGTCACCGGGGCCCTGGCCATCGGCACCACCCGCATGGCCCGGAAAAACGCCATTGTCAAGCGCCTGCCGGCGGTGGAGACCATGGGCTGCACCACCGTGATCTGCACCGACAAGACCGGCACCTTGACCAAGAATGAAATGACGGTCCGGCGCCTCTTCCTGGATGGCGCGCTGATCGAGGTGAGCGGCTCGGGGTACGATCCCGCCGGGTCGTTTGCCATCGGCGGCGCCGCCGTGAGTCCCGGAGACCACCCGGTGCTGGCCGAGATCGCCCGGATCGCTCTGTTGTGCAATGACGCCGCCCTGGAAGAAAACCACGGCAA
This sequence comes from Desulfobaccales bacterium, assembly GCA_052139855.1. Classification (GTDB taxonomy): domain Bacteria; phylum Desulfobacterota; class Desulfobaccia; order Desulfobaccales; family 0-14-0-80-60-11; genus 0-14-0-80-60-11. Next base: position 4,789 of record JBKQVS010000158.1, on the reverse strand, counting down.
CTGGACGGTGCGGGGCGACCCCACCGAGGGGGCCCTCCTGGTATTGGGACGGAAGGCGGGGCTGGACCCCGAGGCCCTCAGTCTGGAATTTTCCCGGGTGGCGGAGATCCCCTTTTCCTCGGACGTCAAACGCATGAGCACCTTCCATCAGGAACCGGGTGCGATCCTCATGTGCGTCAAGGGAGCGCCGGAACGCCTGCTGCCCCGGGCTGAGAAGATGCTGACCGCCCAAGGCGAGCGGCCCATGCAGGACGAGGACCACGAGGCCGTCTACGCCCAGGCGGCTCAGATGGGCCAGGAGGCCCTCAGGGTCCTGGGCCTGGCCTACCGGCGTCTGCCGGAAGTCCCCGATCTGGAATCGGACCAGGTGGACCCGGAACTGGTGTGGGTGGGGCTGGTGGCCATGATCGACCCGCCCCGCCCGGAAGCCCGCCAGGCCTTGGAAGAGTGCCGCCGCGCCGGCATCCGGGTCATCATGGTTACCGGCGACCACCCGGTCACCGCCTCCGCCGTCGCCCGGGAGGTGGGCCTGATTCTCTCGGGACAGGAATCCCATGCGGTCATCACCGGTCCAGAGCTCAACCGGTTGAGTGATCCGGAGTTCAAAGAGGCCCTCCGGGAGGTCCGGGTCTTCGCCCGGGTGGCCCCGGAACATAAGCTCCGCCTGGTGGATATCCTCAAGGCGCAGGGCGAGGTGGTGGCCATGACCGGGGACGGGGTCAACGACGCCCCGGCCCTGAAGCGGGCGGATATCGGCGTGGCCATGGGCATCACCGGCACCGAAGTCACCAAGGAGACCGCGGCCATGATCCTGGCGGACGACAACTTCGCCACCCTGGTGGCTGCGGTGGAGGAAGGCCGGGCCATCTTCGACAACATCAAAAAATATCTCATCTTCCTGCTGAGCTGCAACCTAGCCGAAATTCTGGTGCTTACCGGGGCGTTTTTCCTGGGACTGCCCCTGCCCCTCATCGCCCTGCAGATCCTCTGGGTCAATCTCACCACCGACGGGCTGCCGGCCCTGGCCCTGGGGGTGGACCCCAAGGCCCCGGACATCATGTCCCGGCCGCCCCGGCCCCCCGCGGAAGGGGTCTTTAGTCCCGGGGTCACCGCCCTGCTGGCGGCCATCGCCCTCTATCTCACGGTCATTCTCATTCCACTCTTTGGCTACTATTACTACTGGAATCCCTGGGAGCTGGGCAATCCGGGGATGGTCCTGACCGAGGCCCAAACCATGGTGTTCATTACCCTGGTGCTGGCCGAGCTGGTGAACGCCTTCAACTGCCGCTCCGACTACCTGTCGCTGTTTAAGGTGGGGGTCTTCGGCAATCGCTTCCTGATCCTGTCCGTGCTGGCCTCCCTGGCCATGATGGTGGCGGTAATCGAATGGGAGCCCCTATCCCGTCTCTTCCACACCACCCCCCTCAGGTGGCAGGACTGGCTGCTGGCGGCGGGCCTGAGCCTCACCCTGGTCCCCCTCGTGGAGTTGACCAAGTGGATTACCGGCAGGCAGGGCCGGCGCCGGCGGCAGGCGGCCCCGACGGGCTAAGGCGGTGTCGGGTCGGCGTCCTCGACGCCCTCACAATGGCCGCCCCCAGGGGACCGCATTTGGCAAGACACTCCCGGGACCGTGGCCTGGGTAACTACAGGTATGATAGAAAACGAGCCATAAAAAAGGCGGCCCGGAGGCCGCCTCTTATTGGCTGCTGCGGTTGACTTAGAAGTGGTAGGCTACCCCGAACAGGCCGCTGAACAGGTTATAGGTGGGAGAAAAGTTGAGGTTCTGGACCCCGCCATGGATATCGGTAAAGTTGAACTTAAAGTTGGGCTGGGCATAACGGTACCGGAAGGAAAGGTCCAGAGAAATGTGCGGGAAGACCATATAGCGAATCCCGGCATCCACGGCCAGGGCCGGGATCACCGCAAAGTCGCCGCCCGGCTGGGCGTACCCGCCCACCGTGTTGCCACTGTAGACGATGGCCTGGGGCTTCATGCCCGTAAACATGATGGCCGGGCCTACCCCGATAAAAGGCTGCAACCGGCCGAAGGGCACTTCGGCGTCGGGCAGGAAGCCGTAGCGGCCCGAAAACATAAAAGCCCAGGTGGCCACGTAGCCGGTACTGGAGAACGATCCCGGGAAGACCCCTTTAAAACCACCGGAGTCACCGAAATCATCAACCGGACACGAGCTCCGGGTGACATTCAGCTTGTGATAGGTGAAATCGGTGTAGAACCCGAAGTATTTCATCCAATCCGGGTAATGACAGCCTAAGGTCCCGGTGGGCACAAAATTGACGCCGAGTCTCACCCCGCCGATCACCGCCGGCGAAGTGGCGCCGTTGGTATTGAATTTCAGGATAGAATCCGGCGTCGTGTCCGGCAGTGGCGGTGGCGGCGGCGCCGGCAGGTCCTTTTGTTGAAAGCTGGGGCTGCCCATATCGGCCGCGGTCGTACCGCCCAACAGCCCTTCCACGAACATCTCGGCCTGGACTGCCGTAGACAGGGCCAGCAGCACGGCCAAAGCCACAATTAAACACATTCCCCCTCGTTTCTTCATGGTATCCCCCTTGTACCATCATGGCAAAAATATAATTCTAAACCATTGTATCCTTATTATTATAGACGATGAAACTTGTCAAACAGAAAACTTGCAAAGATAAAAAGCAGTGAATCAAGAGCACCTCTTGATCTTCACCATAAACCATGCCTGTCCCCACGAGCCCGGTTTGGGGGCCTACCCCCGGCCCCGGCAGGCGCCGGCCGATTTGAAGGACCCTCACTCCTTCAAACCTGTGTAGGCCATGGGCAGGAGGGCCAGGCTGATGGCGCCGGAGACGATGAGCGGCACCTGATAACCATAGGCCGCGCCCAGGGGGCCGAAGATCAGGGAGCCGGCCAGGGTCCCCAGGGTGGTGGTCAGGGAAATGAGGCTGGCGCTGCCGCCGATGCGGTCCACGTGAAAGAGCCGGGTGATGGTGGTGTAGGTCTCCATGAGGATGAGGCCGTCGCCGAACCCGTGCACCGCCCGCCAGGCAAAGGACCAGGGCAGGACCGGGTACGTCATCATAATGTGGCCGGCGCCGGAAAAGACCAGGGCCAGGGCCAGGAAGGTGAGGGGCTTCAGGCGCCCGGCCCAGAACCTCCCATAGAAATAGGCGGTAAGGCCCAACACCCCGAACTCGCCGGCCATGTAACTGCCCACCCCCAGGGGTGACAATCCCAGATTATGCTCCAGAAACAGGGCCAGGCTGGTGGCCTCGGCGCCCCAGTGCAGGGTGAATAGAAAGAGCCAGGTGACGAAAAACAGCACCGGCGGCGCCAGAAAATCCCGGCCGTAGTCAAACAGGGAGGTGCGCACGCCCCGGGTCAACGGCAGTTTAACCGTGGGCCCAATCAGCAGCAGCGTCGCGATACTGAACAGTTTCAGGGTGGCCGGAAACTGAAGCCAGTAATACCCCGCGCCCGCCAACAGCGTCCCCACCATCATCCCACCCATGCGCATGGCATTGTAATGGCCCAGGCGCCGGGGCACATCCACGGGGTTTTCTTTGAACAACAGCGTATCCAGAGAGAGCCGGAAGAGCTGGATGCTCAGGCCGAAGCCCCAAAAGACCGCCAGGAAAAGCCAAAAGCTCCCCACCGCCGCCAGGCCCCAGAGGCTGGCCGCGGTCGCGGCCAGGCCCGCCCGGGTGAGAATCCGGGCCTGGTAACGGTCGCCGATAACCCCCACCGGGAAGGATACCAGGATGGCGTTCAGGCTCAGGACCGCGTAAAGGATCCCGATCTGGCCCCCGGTGAAATGGAGGCTCCCCTTTAAATAGAGCGGGAGAAGAAAATAGATGGAGCCGATGATCGCGGAATAGACACTGATATAAAAGGGCAGCAAGGGGGTGGACCGCACCTATAAGGCGCTGTGGTCAAGCCGGACCTCCATGGCCCGGGCCGGGCAGACCGGGCAACATAGCTCGCAGGCGCTGCATTTGCTGGGGTCAAAAAGCACGGCCATCTCCGGCCGCTTGACGAACAGCGCCCCGGTGGGGCAGACCGCGGTGCAGGTGCCGCACTGGTAGCAGCGCTCTTCGTTGCGCCGCACATCCCGAGCTACCCGTTGGACCTTGACCCCCGCCTCCCGCAGGTATTTGAGGCCCCGCCGGAAATTCTTGGGGTGGCCCCGCAGCTCCATGACGATGATTCCCTCTTTCCGGGGATAGATGGTGGCCTTGAGGAGGTTGAACTCCAGGTCGTAATCCTTGACCAGGCGGTAGATGATAGGCTGATCCACCACGCTCTCGGAAAACCGCAGCACTAACATTTCCGCATGCATATCTCAAACCTCAGTAAGCCGTCTTGTGGGAGATGCGTTCACACGTCACATGCAGCCTGGTCTCTCGGCTAATCTGTATGCGTAATTTATTCCACCCTAAGAGTATACTAAGTCAATCTAATCTTTTGAAGCTCCTTCAACTTTCTTGGCTAATGACCCCCCGGCGCCCAGAAAGGGCGGGTCTTGGCAAATTCCATTATGCCTGCCACAAACCCGCCTACATAATCCCCGCTGCGGGAAACATAATCCAGGGACAATCGTTTTTGGCAAAAATCCCCTGAAAACAATTTGACCAAGTCTGCAAGCTGGATGATGCCTTCCTCAGTAGCAGGATTAAACTTGGTCCAGTTACGGATGTGCTCTTCCGACCGGAAGAGATTCATGGTGCTTCACGCATGTGGGAGACGGTCCATCCATTTCGAGAATGGCACCGCAACGTACCCTAAAGTTTCTTCGGGCTCCACC
>JBKQVS010000157.1:0-35723 GCA_052139855.1 Desulfobaccales bacterium | reverse complement strand
TCTGTCCGATCCGCGGGTCATCGCCGGCCTGTTCATCGGCGGTCTGCTGCCCTACTTCTTAGCCGCCCTGTGCATGGAGGCCGTTGGTAAGGCCGCCGGCGGCGTGGTCGAGGAAGTTCGGCGCCAGTTCCGGGAAATCCCCGGCATCATGGTAGGCACCGCCAAACCCGAATACGGCACCTGCGTGGACATCGTCACCAAGAGCGCCCTGCGCCAGATGATGCTCCCCGCCCTGATCCCGGTGTGCGCTCCTCTGGTCGTGGGTTTCATGCCCGGTCTGGGTCCCGTTGCCCTGGGCGGCATGCTGATCGGCTCCATCGTCACCGGCCTGTTCCTGGCGATTGCCATGACCTCCGGCGGCGGCGCCTGGGATAACGCCAAGAAGGCCATCGAAGACGGCCTCTACGGCGGCAAGGGCTCTGATGCTCATAAAGCGGCAGTCACCGGCGACACCGTCGGCGACCCCTACAAAGACACCGCCGGCCCGGCCATCAACCCGATGATCAAGGTTGTCAACATCGTGGCCCTGTTGATCGTGCCGTTGCTGGTCAAGCACCTTAAGTAAAATCTTGCAGGGTGCGCCCGGCGCACCCTCATTGCACCGCAAAGCCGGTCCCGAGAGGGGCCGGCTTTTTTTTGCAGTCGGATCAAACCTTCGGGACGTCAGGGGAAAACTTGTGGTAACATAAAAACTTATAGGTCTTGGTGAGGGGGGACACGCTGGTTCGCCCCTGAAAAAAACTCCAGGCGTTTTCCTGGCCTGACGGCATCTTACTTGATGAACCGGAAGAGAGAACTAAGCGCCACGGGCTCGCCCGACTGGCCTTTCCTCCTGGGATTATTCCTGGTGGGGCTGGTGCTGTTCGGCTACCGTCTGGGGGCTCCGGGGCTCATGGACCCGGACGAGGGGAGGTATGCGGAGATCGCCCGGGAATTTTTCGTCCGGCGCGATTGGCTCATCCCGCATCTCAACCTGCTGCCCTACCTGGAGAAGCCACCCCTGGTTTACTGGCTCACGGCGCTGGGCTTCAAGGTTTTGGGTTACACCGAAACGGCGGCCCGCCTGCCATCGGCGGTGAGCGCCCTGGGTGGGGTGTTTTTGGCCTATGGGCTGGGGCGGGCCCTGTGGGGGCCGGTGGCGGGGGTCCTGGGCGCCCTGGTGCTGGCGAGCGCCGCGGGTTACGTGGCCCTGGGCCGCATCCTGACTCTGGACATGACCTTTGCCCTGTGGTTGAACCTGGGGATCGGCCTGGGGTACCTGGCCCTGAGCCGGGGCCAGGCCCGGCTGTGGCCGTGGGCTTATCTGGCCCTGGCGCTGGCGGTCCTCACCAAGGGACCGGTGGCGCTGGTGCTGGCGGGGCTGGCCTGGGGCATCTGGGCAATGGTGAGCCGCGGGACCTGGCGGCCCCTGGTCCAGCCCCGGAGCTGGCTGCTCCTGGCGGCCATCACCTTGCCGTGGTTTGTTTACGTACAGTGGCGCTATCCGGAGTTTTTTCGTTTCTTCATTCTGGAGCAGCATTTCGGGCGATTCCTGACGCCGGCCATCCATCCCGAGCCCCTCTCCTATTACGTCCCCGTGCTCCTGGGCCTGCTGCTGCCCTGGACTTGGCTGCTGCCCTGGACGGTGGCGGCCAAAGGCCGATGGCGGGACCCGGACTTTCGGTTCCTGGTGATCTGGGCGGCCGTGATCGTGGTCTTTTTCTCCCTGTCCCGGGGGAAGCTGGTGCCGTATATCCTGCCGGCGCTCTTACCCCTGGCGTTGCTGGTGGGACACGGCCTGACGGGACTCACCGGGGTGGGGCGATTGTCCTTCAACAGCCGGTTGCTCAAGTCCAGCCTGGTGGTTTGGGGGGTCAGCGGCGTGGCGTTGGTGGGGCTCAATTTATGGCCTCCGGCGCCCCTGGTTAAGGCCCTGGCCCGGGCCAACCTTTCATTTCCCTACCTCCTGACGCTCTCGATGGTTTGGGTCCTGACCCCTCTGGCGGCCCTGATCTGGCGGCACCTGGGGGCGCTGGTGCTGGGAGCGCTGCTGCTTGCGGCCCTGGTGCCCCGGGGCATCGACCAGGTGAGCCCGGGGCGGTCGTTTAAGGATATGGGAGTCGCCCTCAAATCGCACTGGCAGCCCGAGGCGGCCCTGGTGGGGGTGCAGCTCTATTCCCAGGGACTGAGCTTTTACAGCGGCCAGATCTTTCATCTTTTGGGGTGCCGGACGGAGCTGGACTTCGGCGAGCGCTTGCGCCCGGAGGCAGGTTTATGTCTGGCCGACAAGGCGGCTTTGCCGGCCTTCACGGCGGCGCATCCGGTGACCTTCTTTTTCCTGAAGGTCCACGATCTCCCCTGGCTGGCCGAGGGACTGCCGGGAAAATTCCGCCCGGTGGCCTCGCATAAAGATTGTATTTTAACGGCCTATGAGGGAAAATAAGGCAGTCGCAGAGTCGCCACCCATCTTTGTCCAAGAACTCTACCCATCATGCCCCATATCCTCTACCGCTATTTGATCCTGGAAATCCTGCCGCCCTTCGGGGTGGGCCTCCTGGGTTTCACCTCTATCGTGTTTCTGGGCCGCATGATGAAGATTACCCAGATGATCGTGGTCAAAGGGGTGGGGCTCATGGACGTCCTGAAGATGTGCGCCTATCTTTTGCCCTATCTGCTGGTGTTCACTCTGCCCATGGCAGCCACGGTGGGAGTCTTGCTGGCCATGATCCGGTTGTCGGCGGACCAGGAAGTGATCGCCATGAAGACCGCGGGATTGAGCTTTGCCCAACTACTGCCGCCGGTCCTAGGGTTTGCTCTGGCGGTGGGGCTGCTTACCCTGGGGCTCACGGTCTTTGCCAGCCCGTTCGGGCAGCAGGCGACCAAAGACTTGATGAAGGAGGTGGTCAAGCGGCGGGCCGATATGGGCATCCAAGAACAGACGTTTAATACCGACTTCGACGGCATGATGGTGTTTGTCAATCACGTCGCCCGCAAGGGTGGCCATCTGGAAGGGGTGTTCGTCTATGATTTCCGGGACCAGGAGAATCCCGTGACCGTTTATGCCGAGAATGGAGACCTGAGTTACGACCAGGACCAGGAAACCATGCTCATGAAACTCTATGACGGCCGCATCATCAAGTGGGGGGAGACGCCGAGCCGCTGGCAAGACGTGGAGTACAAGACCTATCAACTGCCCCTGCAGGTCTTCAACATTGCCCTGAAGGGGGGCAAAGCCGAGTCGGAAATGACTTTGGGGGAATTGTGGGGCATCGTGGCGACGCAGCCCCGGGGGTCGGACTCCTCCAACCGGGCCCTGGTGGAAATGAATCAACGGTTTGCCATGCCGGTGGGGGCGATGCTGCTCTGTCTGATGGCCATGCCCCTGGGTTTGAGTCCCCGCCAGCACGGGCGCACCTGGGGCCTGGTCCTGGGTCTGATGTTATTTTTAGTGTATTATATCATATTCACCGCGTCTTGGCGTTTGGCCGTCAACGCCCGGATCGATCCGGGGCTGGCACCCTGGCTGTCCAATTTCCTGTTTATCTGGGTGGCCATGTATCTGTGGTACCGGACCGTGAGGGAATTGCCCCTGCTGCCGGCGGCCTGGCATCCCCGGCGATGGGCCCGTTTCAGTGCGAGCGGGTAAAGGAGCGGCGCGCCCGGTGGGGCATAAAACGCAGCCCAGGAAAAACTTTTCACAGCAGAGGTGAGTTATTTCAAACTTAGGGACGCTCAAAGGCGCCCGGGTGCTGATCACCGGCGGCGCCGGCATGATCGGCAGCACCATCGCCCAACTGGCGGTGGCCCAGGGGGCCCAGGTCACCATCCTGGACGCCATGCTGCCTCTGTATGGGGGCAACCGGTTCAATCTCCGGGGGGTTCTCGATGCAATTCAGTTCATTGAGGGCGATATCCGGGACCTGGATCTGATGCGGCGGGTGGTGCCCGGGTACGATTATATTTTCAATCTGGCCGGCCAGGTGAGTTACGTGGACAGCAACACCGAGCCGCTCCTGGACCTGGATATCAACTGCAAGGGGCACCTCCAGGTGCTGGAGGCCTGCCGGGTGGAAAACCCCCAGGCCAGGCTGCTCTTTGCCAGTTCCCGGTTTGTCTATGGGCGGATCGAATACCTGCCGGTGGACGAAAACCACCCGTTTAACTGTTTGAGCATCTATGGCATTCACAAGCTGGCGGGGGAAAAGTATTATCGCTTTTATCATGAGGCCTACGGCTTAAAGACCGTGAGCGTGCGCATTGCCAACCCTTACGGACCCCGGCAGCAGATGAAACACAGCAAGTACGGGATCGTCAACTGGTTCATCCGCCTGGCCTTGATGGGGCAGCCGTTGACGGTGTTCGGTGACGGGCAGCAGCGCCGGGATTATATCTTCAACGAAGATCTGGCCGAAGCCTGCGTAGCTCTGATGCTGAGCCCGGGAACCGAAGGCCGGGTCTACAACCTGGGCACCGGCACCGGGGTGCCGTTTATGGAGATGGCGCACCTGGTGGCCGAGGCGGTGCCCGGCACTGAAGTGCGGCAGGTGGAGTGGCCCCGGGACCGGTATTTCGTGGAAACCGGGGACTATCTCAGCGACATCAGCCGGATCACCGCGGGCTCGGGCTGGCGGCCCAAGACCAGCCTGAAGGACGGGATCGGGCGCACCGTGGCCTATTATCGGGAACATCGGCAAGAATACTGGTAGCCGGGCGAGGATAACTTCGGAAAGATGTGTTTATGACGAATTACCCCTCTGAGATCAAGGACGATACCTTTTTGGTGACCGGCAGTGCCGGGTTCATCGGGTATCATGTGGCCCGGGAATTGCTCAGCCACGGGGCCAGGGTGATGGGGCTGGACAACTTCAACGATTACTACTCCCCGGCCTTAAAGCATGACCGGGACCTGGAGTTGCGGCGGCACCCCAATTTTATTCCGGTGGCGGCCGACCTGAGCGACCTGCCGGCCCTGGAAGCCCTGTTTAGCGCCCACCGGCCCCGGAAGATCTGCCACCTGGCGGCCCAGGCGGGGGTGCGGTATTCTCTGACCAACCCTTTTGCGTATCAGAAGTCCAACCTGGAGGGGTTTGTCAATCTCCTGGAACTGGCCAAACGCTTTCCGCCGGACCGCCTGGTGTACGCCTCCAGTTCCAGCGTCTATGCCGGCTTGACGGAAATGCCGTTCAGCGAGACGCAGCGGGTGGACACGCCCATCAGCCTCTATGCGGCCACCAAAAAGGCCAACGAGCTCATGGCCCATGCCTACTCCCACCTGTTTGGCCTTCCCACCGTGGGGTTGCGGTTTTTTACGGTATACGGCCCCTGGGGCCGGCCGGACATGGCCATGTGGCTGTTTACCGAGGCCATGCTTCAAGGGAAACCCATCAAAGTCTTTAATTACGGCAAGATGCAACGGGATTTCACTTATATTGACGACATTGTCCAGGGGGTGGTGGCGGCGTTGATGGCTCCGGGCCTGGACGTCTATGAGATCATCAACCTGGGGAACCACCGGGCTGAAGAACTCCTCAAGGTGATCGGCATCCTGGAGAGCGAACTGAAGATCAAGGCGGACCAGAAGCTCTTGCCCATCCAACCCGGAGACGTTCCGGCTACCTATGCGGATATTGCCCGGGCCAGGGAAAAGCTCGGTTTCGAGCCGCTCACCCCCATTGAGGTGGGGATTCCGCGCTTTGTCCAATGGTATTTGGATTATCATGGGTTGCCGCGGCGGTAAGGGCAGGCCGCGGCGCGCCAGTAAGGATGGAACATATGGATTTGCTGGACAAGATCAAGGCTAAACAAGCGGTGGTGGGCATCATCGGTTTGGGCTACGTGGGCCTGCCGTTGGTATTACGCTTTTGCGAGGTAGGATTTCAGGTCCTGGGGTTTGACACGGATGCCGACAAGGTGGAACGCCTGAACCGGGGGGAGTCCTATATCAAGCACATTTCGTCCTCCCGGCTGGCGGCCTTGCTCTCGCCCCGGGAGGGCACCGGGGGCTTTAACGCTACCCACGACCTGAGCCGTTTGGGCGAACCGGATGTCTTGATCATCTGCGTGCCCACCCCCCTGACTTCGAAGCGAGAGCCGGACCTGCGCTATGTGGAAAACACCACCCGCCAGATTGCCCAGTGCCTGCGGCCCGGCCAACTGGTGTCTTTAGAATCCACCACCTATCCCGGCACCACGGTGGAATTGCTTCTGCCCATCCTGGGCGAAAAGGGCAGGGTGGGGGAGGATTTTTGGCTGGTCTTCTCTCCCGAACGGGAAGACCCGGGCAACCCCGCTTTTCAGGTGAACACCATTCCCAAGGTGGTGGGCGGCGTGACGCCCGCGTGTCTGGCGCACGGGGTGGCGCTTTACTCCCAGGTGATCGAGCGGGTGGTCTCCGTGTCCTCCACCCAGGCGGCGGAAATGAGCAAGCTGTTGGAGAATATCTACCGGGCGGTGAACATCGCCCTGGTCAACGAACTCAAAATGCTGTGTCTGAGGATGGGGGTGGACATCTTTGAAGTCATCGAGGCCTCCAAGACCAAGCCCTTCGGGTTCCAGGCTTTTTATCCGGGGCCGGGCCTGGGGGGACACTGCATCCCCATCGATCCGTTTTACCTGACCTGGAAGGCCCGGGAGTATGATGTTTCCACGCGGTTTATCGAACTGGCCGGGCAGATCAACACCTCGATGCCCTATTTCGTGGTGCAGCGGGCGGCCCGGGCCCTGAGCGACCACCACCGGGCCCTGAACGGCGCCAAAATTCTGGTGCTGGGGATCGCATACAAGAAGGATATCGATGATCTGCGGGAATCTCCGGCCCTGAAGATCATGGACCTGCTCAAGCAGGAAGGGGCCGAGGTCAGTTACAATGATCCTTACATCCCCCGATGCGCCGGGATGCGGCATTATCCCCATTTCGACCTGATGTCGACGCCCCTGGACGAGAGCGCCCTCCAAGAGTTCGACCTGGTGCTCTTGGTGACGGACCACTCGGCCTATGATTATGCCTGGATCGCCGCCCAAGCCCGGCTGATTGTGGATACCCGCAACGCTTTTAAAGGGATACCGGGAGATCATATTTATCCGGCCTGATCGCCTGGAAGAAATCAGGAGTTTGAGGGGAGGTCCGGGGGGGGGCGCGCTTGAATAATTGAGCCAAGCAGGGATGGCGTTATGCAAAAAACTCAGCCAAATATTCTGGTTTTTGCGTCCGGGACAAAGAGCGGCGGCGGATCCGGATTTGAGACGATTGTAAGGGCGGCGCGGACCAGGCCGCCGATTTTAGACGCCTGGATTTGTGCGGTTATCACTAATCATTTTGCCGGCGGGGTTTGGCAGAAGGCAAAAGCTCTCGGGATCCATGCCGAATACTGGGTTGGTCCCTATGTGGCCGGGGGCTACCAAAACTTTGTCAAGTATTTCAACGCTGATTATGTCATGCTCTCGGGCTGGCTGAAACTCGTTGCCGGCCTTGACCCGGCGCGTACGATAAATATCCATCCCGGTCCATTGCCCCGATTTGGCGGGCCGAAACTTTACGGACACGCGGTGCACGAAGCGGTTATGGCAGCTTATGGCCGGGGGGAAATTACCCACAGCGCGGTCACCATGCATTTTGTCGATCCGGTCTATGACCGCGGCCCGATCCTTTTCGCCCTGCCGATTCCCATTGAGCCGGGCGATACCCCGGAGAGCTTGGCGGCGAAGGTGAATCGGGCGGAACATGCATGGCAACCCCGGGTTCTCAACTATGTAGTGCACGGACAGGTGCGGTTGGCCGGCAAAGAAGTGGTCTATGAGACGGAAGAGCTGAAGCGCCTGCTGAGGCCGGAAGCGTAGCAAGCCAAAAACGGAAAAATTGAGGGGAAGATCCAATCAATCAGGGCAGGTTCCTTCCGGGGCCTGCCTGTTTCTTTGGCAAAATAAAAACTCTCCTCATCGGCTCAGGTCATCAGGGCCAGGAGTTCGCCGGTCTTTTCCTGAAGCAGGGCCAGGTCTTGGCGGGTTTCCACGTTGAGGCGGAGGACGGGTTCGGTGTTGGAGGGGCGCAGGTTGAAACGCCAGGCGGGGAATTCCAGGCTGAGGCCGTCGGTGCGGTCGGCCGCGACGGCTTCGGCCTGATAGCGCGCGGCGACGCGCTGGAGGGCGGCATGGGGGTCGGTTAGCTTGCGGTTGATTTCGCCGCTGACGGGGTAGCGCGCCATTCTCTCCCGGACCAGGGCCGAGAGGGGCTGGCCGGTGCGGCACATGCTTTGGAGGACCAGCAGCCAGGGGATCATGCCGCTGTCACAGTAGGCGAAATCCCGGAAGTAGTGGTGGCCCGACATCTCCCCGCCATAGAGGGCGTTTTCGAGCCGCATCCTGGCCTTGATGAAGGCGTGGCCGGTCTTGCTCATCACCGGGCGGCCGCCGGCCTCCGCCACCATTTCGATGGTATTCCAGGTCAAGCGGGGATCGTGAATGATGGCGGAGCCCGGATGATGCGCCAGGAGTGCGGCGGCGATAAAGCCCACCAGGTAATAGGCCTCGATAAAAGTTCCCTGTTCATCAAAGAAGAAACAACGGTCAAAGTCGCCATCCCAGGCCAGGCCCAGGTCGGCGCCGTGGTCACGCACTGCCTGGGCCGTGAGGCGGCGGTTTTCCGGCAGCAGGGGGTTGGGCACCCCGTGGGGAAAAGTCGGGTCCGGGGCATGACAGATCTTGATGAACCGGAAGGGGAGGTGGGGTTCCAGGGCGTCGAGCACCGGACCGGCGCAGCCGTTGCCGGCGTTCACCACCACCGTGAGGGGTGAAAGTATCTGGGGGTCGATATAGCCCAACAGGTGGGCGATATAGGGGTTGAGGGCGTCCGTGGCAATCCGCCCGCCCCTGGGCCCGGGGCAGGGCGGTAACTCAGAGGCGGCGGCCAGCCGTTCGATTTCGTGAAGGCCGGAATCGCCGCTGATGGGCCGGGACTCTTCCCGGACGAACTTCATGCCGTTGTATTCGGGGGGGTTGTGGCTGGCGGTGACCATAATGCCGCCGTCAAGCTCCAGGTGGGAAGTGGCGAAATAGACCTGTTCGGTGCCGCAGAGCCCCAGATCACAGACCTCGACCCCGGCGTCGTTGAGGCCCGCGGCCAGGGCTTCAGTCAGGGGGAGGCTGGAGAAGCGCACATCCCGGCCCACCGCCAACCGGGCCGGGGACAGAAACGCGGCATAAGCCCGGCCGATGCGGTAAGCCAGGTCCTCGCCGAGTTCCTCCGGGACCCGGCCCCGGACGTCGTAAGCTTTAAAACAACTGAGCTTTTCCATGGTTAACCCTGCGGTACGAAGTCCCGTTGCGGTAGTTCAGGTTAACAGGGCCTGGACAATCCTGGCCTGATCAGTTTGACTCAAATAGGGATGCATGGGCAGGCTGAAGATGCGCCGGGAAGCGCGTTCGCTCACCGGGAAATCCCCCTCTCTATAGCCCAAATGAGTAAAGGCTTTCTGGAGGTGCAAGGGCAGGGGGTAATAGATGGCCGTGGGGATTTGGGCAGCCTGCAATTTTTGCAGCAAAACCTCCCGATGATCGCTGAGCACGGAATACTGGGCCCAGACGGAGGTAGACTCCGGGGCCACAGAGGGGGTCTCCACTACGGGGTTCAGGGCCTGGCTGTAAGCCCGGGCGACGCGCTGGCGGTCCACCACCTCCTGAGCGAAGATTTCCAGCTTGGCCAGGAGAACCGCGGCCTGTAAGGTATCCAGCCGGCCATTGATACCGATGCGGACATTTTCATACTTATGCCGGCCCTGGCCGTGGACCCGGATGGAGCACAAGATCTCGGCCAGGTTGTCGTCATCGGTGAAAACGGCCCCGCCGTCACCATAGCAGCCCAACGGCTTGGCCGGGAAAAAGGAGGTGGCGGCCACCGCGGCGAGGGCTCCGGCCCGCCTGCCCTTGTAGGTGGCGCCGAAGGATTGGGCCGCATCTTCCAGGACAAAGAGGCCGTGGTTTTGGGCGACGGCGTGGATGCGGTCGTAATCCGCGGGCTGGCCGAAGAGGTCCACCGGGATGATGCCTCTGGGTTTAAGATGAGCAGTTCCGGGGTTGCGGCCCAGGCGGCCGACGGCCTCGGCCAGGGCTTCGGGGTCAAGGTTGAAGGTTTGGGGATCGATATCCACAAAGACCGGAGTGGCCCCCAGCAGTTGGATCACTTCGGCGGTGGCGATAAAGGTGAAAGGCGTGGTAAAAACGGCGTCGCCGGGGCCGACTCCGTAGGCCATCAAGGGCATCAGCAGGGCATCGGTGCCGGAAGAGCAGGAGATGGCGTGTTTGACGCCCACATACGCCGCCAGCCGGGTCTCCAAGGCGTTGATTTCGGGCCCCATGACGTATTGGCCGTGGGCCAGGACGCGTTGGAGGTTCTCGGTGAGCAGGGCAGAAATTCTCTGCTGTTGCGCTTTCAGATCAATAAAGTCCAGGCGTTTTTCAGAGGTCATGGTTTCATCCCTGGTTCAGGCGTGGGTCCGGCCGGCCACGAGTGAGCCTTGGGCCCACCGTTTGGCGGGGATTTTTATCAGGCTGACAGACAGCCATGGTTTTCTTTCTCGTTCGGCCCGCAGGCCGGGTCCCAGGCCGCGGCCGGGCAGGCAGAATATACCATGATCCCTGCATTTGGAGAAGAAGCTAAATTTCCCCGGGCACGATGGCCGCTTCAATTGGACCTGTCCGGGTGAGGGGTATGGGCGTAACTCCGGCAGTCACAGATATGGCGCCTCGTTTTCACCAGGCCAAAAGGATTCGTTTAGGGGAGCCGGCCGGGCAGAGAATTGGCACATGACGGCGAATTTAGCGGCGCAGGCCTTAGGACTGAGCCCTTTCCCCCCCCGCCCCCCAGATTCTTTTGCCTCAAGAGCTTGTATCTGCCTGGGTGAAGTGATTAGCCCCCTTATGTTATAGTACTGCAGGCGGCAAACTCCGGCGCCCGGATTGCTCTGTGGCCGCGAGGTGCGCAGGCTGGGGCAGGTATCAACCGGGCAGGGGCAGGGGTGGGATGCCGAAGCACCCCGGTTGAGATTTCGCTAAAGGTGCAGTTTGCCTTTAAGGGGGTAAAGACCAATGCGTAAACCTTGTGGCGCCGCGGCTATGCTCCTGTATTTGCTGATAGCCGGATTACTTTGCGCGGGAGTGGCATGGGGGCAGAGTCAGGAAGACGCATCAAAGTCTCTCTCCGTCAAAAAGAAGCCGGGCAGTGAATTGAATACGCCTGCGAAAGCTCCTGAGACCGATAGAGAATGCCCGGTCCAAGAGATCATTGAGAAGCCGTTGCGGGAACAGGAACAGCAACCGGTAAAACCTAACCTGCCGCATGGCAAGGGGAAAAAATTTAAAAACGACGACCAGAGCTCTGAAAATCGGAGAGAGGGCCTGGATTGGCGGTCCCCAAGCTGATTGGCCCAGCAGCCCCCGCTCCGTGAGGCCGGACCCAAAGCCCCGCCAGGCCTCGCCCAGAGCGGTGACTGCTTCGGTTAAGAGGTTTTCCCGGAGCCCTTTGATGAACTGCTTTGCCGCAGAGGCGATCTTGGACCAGATAACCTCAGGGAGATTTTCGAGGGCCTCAAGAATGCTCCCTGCCGATGGAGGCCGTTTGGCTTTTGGGGGGCATCAGCTTCTGCTGAAGAAGTGCCCTAACCTAAAGAAATAACACCATTTTCTAATTTACTTAATTTAGTGTATATCGCCTTTACAATGGACTATAAGAATGTTATATGGTAACTCAAGTAAGTAATTCCGCATTATTCCCGCCCGATATGAGAGGGCACTTGCCCGGCTTTTTTGGAGGTCAAACAGGCCGCGAGGAAGGCCGGGAAAGAGCAATGACTTCCTGGCGGAGAGGGCTTTCCAAGAAGAGCTGCTTATGGCAGACGGTTGCCATCGGGCATCCCGTCTGAGAAGCTGATTGTTTGGCGATTTCAGCAGGTTGGCAGATACCCTTTCCGCTTTTACGGACTTTTCGGGAATTATTCGGGTGAGAAGCATTCTCGGTCACCTAATCACTCAGAGAAGAGCGTATTAAGGGGAGAAGGGGGTCATGAAATGAAGGCATGGTGGCAGCGGTTCGCTCCTGGCGGTTATTTCCCGGCGGCAAACGGCGACTGAGATTTTTCATCCTCCCCTACTGTTCTTCGCACCATCAGGCAGCAGAATCAAGGTTATTCCGAATATTCTCCGCCCGTGGAAGCTCTGATTCAAAGAACCGATTCAAGCAAAAGTCGCATAATTGGGAAGAGTCATGAAAAGTAGGAAAGATTACTTGTGGTTAATGGTAACCTTACTCTGGTTGGTGTGGGGCTGCGCCGGCCCTTCCGCCAAGGTCCAGGTTCAACCGGAAGAACTGGCGGCGCAACTGCAAACCCCCAAGTCAGAGCTGCAGCAGAAAATCCTGGCAGAAACCGGCCGGTCGATTTTAGCGGATTATAAGGATTATACGGTGGGATCTGAGGACCTGGTGGAATTTATCTTTTTCGGGCAGGACGAACTCAACCGGGAAGTCAGGGTCAACGGCCAGGGTGAAGTGACTTTGCCTCTGGTCGGGTCAGTCAAGGTGGCCGGCTTAACCACGCGGGAAATCGAAAAGAAGCTGAGGCAGTTGTACATCGATGAAAAGTATCTACGGAATCCACAAATAATTGCCTCTGTTAAGCAATACCGTCATCAACGGGTGATGGTGACCGGTGCGGTTGTAACCCCGGGTTCCTATGAAATGATCGGCCCCCGCACCTTGTTAGAGATGTTAGGTAAAGCGGGCGGCTTGAGTGATAAAGCCGGGACCGCAGTGCATATTATCCGCCGCCAGAACGCCCCCGAAGTAGCCAAGGCCATGACATCGGCACCGGTGCAATCATTTGCCCCCGGCACGGAAACCATTGTGGTTGACCTGCGGCGCCTTTTGATGGGGGGAGCCGCTGACCTCAACTATCCCATCAAGACCGGCGATGTTATTTATGTGCCACCGGCTGAGATGGCGTACGTCCTGGGAGCAGTAAAAAAACCTGGGGCGGTTCCCCTCAAGAAAAAGTTGACGGTGACTCAGGCCGTGGCCATATGCGAGGGCCTCGACCCGGTACTGTCGTCGAACAATATCTCCATTATTCGTCTGGATGAACAAGGGCAGCGGGTCACTATCCCGGTGCATTTGGGCCGGGTAACCAAAGGGGAAGACCCTGACCCGCAGCTAAAACCCAACGACATCGTTTTTGTGCAGGAGAGCTTCTTCAGAAGATTTTTCTACGACCTCAAAAATATGGTACCAGGCTCCCTGGGGTTAGGGGCCACCGTACTGTAAGCCTTGATGCGGCGACAGGGCAGATAAATCTCAACCTTTTTACCCGCACAAAAATATCGGCTGTATTTGGTCAACCCAGAAGGGCAGAATACTATGGAAAATAATAATCATTCGAACCTCATGGTGCCTGCGCCCCAGATCTTGCAACCCATGCCTGTCCCGCAGCAATATGGGCAGATTCAGGCCCCCCCGGTAGATCTCCGTCGGTACTGGAACATCCTCCTGAAACGCAAATGGTGGTTCTTGGGTTTTTTCCTGAGTGTGGTCGTGTTGGTGGAGCTGATAACCTTTTTATCTACACCGATTTACCGGGCCACAACCGTGCTGCAGATCACCCAGGATAATCCTGCCTCAATCATGGGAGATCGGGATCCCTTGGCGTCTTTATACGGCTCTGAGACCGCGGGGAGATTTTACGAGACCCAATATATTATTCTGAAGAGTCGGCCCATGGCCTATAAGATTATGGACGCCCTGAAGCTGACGGAGGGTCCAGAATTTAAGAAATTGCAAAAATCCATGCCGAACGAACCGATGGAAGAGATTCAAAGCAAATTTGCCGATAGCATATTGGAGAATTTAGAGATTAAGCCCTTGAAGAGATCGTATCTGGTGGAAGTGGCTTATAAATCAAAAGATAAAAATCTGGCGCAACGGGTAGTCAATATTATTTCCAAAGAATACATGAAGTTTTCCATGGATACCCGGCAACAATCCTTTGAATTGATCAAGAATTGGCTGGAAGGGGAACTGCAAACGCTGGCGACTAAAGTCCAGGATTCAGAAATGAAGCTCTATGGCCATGCTCAGAATAAAGGCATCTTGGGCGCCGAAGGCAAAGACAATGTGATTATGGGTAAGTATGTGGAATTGAATCAATTATTAACCAAAGCCCAGTCGGAAAGAATGATTCGGGAAGCGCAATTTGAGCAGATTAAAGCAAAGGGAATGGATGCTCCTTTAATCACCAATAATGTTCTGATCCAGAAAATCAGAGAACAAGCCATTGCCCAGGAAGCCAAAGTTAAGAGCCTGAGAAAAATCTTTGGAGATAATTATCCCCAATTGCAGGCGGAACGCGGCAAATTACAAGAGTTGCGGGCCAGCCTGGATGGCGAAGTGAAGCGGATGCGCAAGAGCATCGAGGCGGATTATGGAACGGCGATGCGGGCTGAAAAACTGGTGCGCGAAGCAGTTGAGAGCCAAAAAAACCGGGTGGGAGAGCTGCAGAATAATTTAGTGACGCACCATATCCTGAAGCGGGACCTGCAGACCAACGAACAGCTTTACCAGGCCTTGCTGGCCAGGATGAAAGAAGCCAATGTGTCCAGCACCATGGTAGCGAGTAACGTGGCGGTGGTGGTCCCGGCCGAGAAGCCATTCAGGCCCTTCAAACCCAACAAGCAATTGAATTTAATTATAGCCTCCCTCATCGGTTTGATCGGCGGGGTAAGCCTGGCCTTTTTGGTGGATCATTTTGATGACTCCATCAAGTCCGTGGAAGAAATGGAGCAGATTTGCCAAATACCGTCGCTGGGATTGGTACCCGTACTATCCGGCAACGGCAAAGGGGAAAGTGATCTGGCCCTCTCGGCTTTTCTTAACCCTCGCTCTTTAGTCAATGAAGCTATCCGGCAGGTGCGCACCTCGATTCTGCTGTCCTCCTCGGAAGCCCCGCCGTCGGTTCTCTTGATCACCAGCCCCAATGCCAATGAAGGTAAGACGACAATTTCGATTAATATATCCATCTCGTTAGCTTTGAATGAAAGGAAAGTGCTGCTCATCGACGCCGACTTGCGCAAACCATCGATCCATAAAGTTTTTAAACAGGCGCCGCAACCGGGATTGAGCAATTTCCTGACCGGCAGCGCCAGCTTCGAGGAAATTGTCCGCCCCACGGAAATACCCAACCTGGATTTTATCCCGGCCGGAGCGATTCCCCCCAGTCCCACGGAACTTCTGTCCTCTAAGGTCTTTGTTAAACTGCTGGCTGAACTCCGCCAGAAGTACCAACATGTCATTATTGACACACCCCCTACCATTGGGTTTGCCGATGCCCGATCCCTTTCGACGTCATGCGATGGGGTATTGCTGGTGCTTAGACAGGATTCCACCAGCCGGCAGGCGGGAATAATCGCCAAGCAACTGCTCATGCAAGTAAATGCGCGGATGCTCGGGGGAGTATTAAATATGGCGAAGATAAACACCCTTGGGTACGGCAGCTATTATGGATACACCCGATACTTTGCCAGTGACCAGAGTAAATTTATCAAGCATTGGGATAAGGACCACAGTTAAGGGCTGACCGGGGTTTGAGGAGCACTGAGCTTTAAGCCGCCAGCCCATTATTGGTCTATCGCCTCGGCTGGTATAGGGGGGCGCAGCATACATCGAACCGGGCACCTTTGAGAAATTACCCAAGACCATGCTGACTAGAATTTTAGATATTGTAATTTCGCTTGTTGGTATCATCCTCCTGTTAATCATGCTGCCGGTGATCGGTTTGCTGATCAAACTGGATTCCAAGGGGCCGATTTTTTACAAGGGCTGGAGAGTGGGACGGAACGGGCGGCTCTTCCAGATGTATAAATTCCGGACCATGTATGAAACCCCTCAACCCTTGGGAGCGAGTGTTTCTCCGGCCGGCGACCCGCGGGTGACGACTGCGGGGTATATGCTCCGCCGTTTAAAGCTGAATGAATTTCCGCAATTTTTCAATGTACTCAAGGGCGATATGACCCTGATCGGCCCCCGCCCAGAGACTCCGGATCTGGCCGCGGCCTACCCCCAGTGGGCCGCGGAGATCTTCACGGTGAAGCCGGGGCTGGCCGGCCCCAATCAGATCTGGGGACGCAACGAAGAAGATTTTTACCCTGCCGGGGTGGACCCGAAAGAGTATTACCTGGAACATCTGCTGCCTCCGAAGCTTACCGTCGACTTGGAGTATGTGAGAAATAAATCTTTTTGGCTTGACATCAGATACCTCCTTCTGACGGTCTGGGTGACTATCGTCGGGGCCATCGAGAGACGCCACCTCACGGATAATTTCAGCCAGTTGGTGATGCTGGTAACGGATATGGTTTTTTGTCTTCTCTCTTTTACCCTGGCGCACCTGATCCGATTTGGCGGGTTTGGCCCTCCCAAGACCTATAGCCTGTTCCTGCTGATCCTCCCCTTAACCATTCTGATAAGACTTCCGGGGTTTATCTATTTTGGCTTTTATCATACGTTGATACGTTACTTTAGCATCTATGACACCAAGCAGATTTTTAAAGGGGTATCCCTTACCAGCCTCTTGATGATTGTCGCTTATTTCTTTCTTTTTTCCAGCCGGAACTATTCGCGCACGGTTTTTCTTATTGATTTGTTTATGCTGAGCATCTTTCTGGTAGGTTACCGTGAAATTCTCAGGGCATGGCGCTCCCGGACCCTTGCCGGGCAAGCCGAGACTCCCAAGAAGCAGGTGCTCATCTGGGGGGCCGGCGACCTGGGGCTGCTTTGCCTGGGTTACCTAAGCCTCTCTCAGGACCCGCGCTATGAAGTGGTGGGCTTTATCGATGAAAACCCCCGGATGCATCGCCGGCGCATTAATGGGCGCAAAGTCTTGGGCAACCATCATCAGGTGGAAATCCTGGCCCGGCTCTACAAAATTCAGGAAATTTTTGTAGCTCAATCAACTTGTTCTTCCGGGGCAGTGCATGACCTGGAGAGGCTCTGCGAGCTACTGTCGGTCCGGCTTAACCACTTTTTTAGCGATAAGGGAACCCTCTCATCACTTCATGCTCCCATGACAGAGGAGAGGGCCGCCAGTTCCTTTGCCGAGGCAGGCTGAGGCGTTTTAAGGAGGATTGGCTTTGCGCGCGATCATTCTGGCAGGTGGGAAGGGAGTCCGTTTAGCCCCCCTCACCGACGTCATCCCCAAGCCTCTGGTGCCCATTGGCGGAATGCCCGTTATGGAGGTGGTCATCAGGCAGTTGCAGAGCCATGGGTTTCGGCATATTACTTTAGCAGTGGGATATATGGCGGATCTCATCCGGGCCTATTTTCAGGATGGGGCCAAATGGGGCGTGAAGATTGACTATTCTTATGAATATGCCCCCATGGGAACCGCGGGGCCTTTGGCTTTGATAGATGGCTTACAAGAGACCTTTTTGGTAATGAATGCCGATGTCCTGAGCAATATTAATTTTAAGGAACTGATTGCGTATCACAAGACTCATGCAGGGATTATCACCATCGGGGCCTATGAACGTCAAGTAACCGTTGATCTCGGAGTGATCGTGCCCAACGGCGATGGCGTCATCCAGGACTACCTGGAGAAGCCCATCAACAAATACCTGGTGAGCATGGGGATATATGTTTTTGAGCCCAAGGTTTTAAATTTTATTAACGGAAAGGATTGCCTGGATTTTCCTGATCTGGTCAAGATTCTCTTAAACAACGGCCTACCGGTCCATTACAAAAAATTTAATGGGTATTGGCTCGATATAGGCCGACATGACGATTATGCTCAAGCCGCCCAAGAGTTTGATTCCCTCAAGAAGGAATTGCAGATCTAGCCTACCTGAAATTAAGCCTCTAATTGATAATTTTTGAGGGGTTATTTTTGATAAAGCCTTCACCTTTTATTTCTGTTATTATCCCTTGCTACAACGAAAAGAGGTTCATAAGTAATTGTTTAGAATCTATTGTCCTCAACGATTATCCCAAGGAAAGGGTGGAGATTTTAGTAGTTGACGGGATGAGCAATGATGGCACCAGGGAAATAATTGAAAGATATGCAGAGGAATATCCTTTTGTAAGAATGATCGATAATCCTCTTAGGAAAGTCCCAACGGCATTAAATATTGGTATTAGGAATTGCCAAGGTGAGATTATCCTTAGAATGGATGCTCACAATAATTTTGAAAAAGATTATATTTCCAAATGTGTTAAATACCTTCAGGAATATAATGTGGATAATGTTGGCGGAATATTAATTACCCTCCCGAGTGCTGATACGGTTATGGCTAAGGCCATTGCTCTTGTTCTTGGGCATCCCTTTGGGGTAGGGAATGTTTTTTGCAGAATAGGCTCCAAAGGGCCCAGGTTTGTAGATACGGTTCCCTTTGGGTGTTATAGAAAAGAAGTTTTTGAAAGGGTAGGTCTTTTTGATGAAGCATTAGTCAGAAATCAGGATGATGAGATGAATCATAGAATTATTAGGAGTGGAGGGAAAATACTTCTCAAGCCTGACATAGTTTCTCACTACTTTGCCAGAGACAGGCTCTCAAAATTAGCGAAGATGATGTTTCAATACGGTTATTTTAAGCCTCTGGTGGCAAAAAAAATTGGTGGCATTGTCACCTGGCGGCAGATAATCCCGCCCCTGTTTGTCAGCGCCTTGGTTCTCTCGCTATTCTTATCGCTCTTTCTGTCGCTATTTTTTTGGGGCTTCTTGATATTACTTGGTCTCTATATGGTTCCTAACCTTTATTCATCTTTTTCTTTAGCCAGGGGCAAGGATCGAAGATATTTATTTGTCTTACCCATCGTATTTTTCGTTAATCACGTAAGCTATGGATCCGGTTATTTAAAAGGGATATGGGATTTTATTATCCGTGGAAAGCATAACATCGGGATAGTTCAGAAGGTGCCAATAACAAGATAAAAGAGAACACCTGGTAATTTTAATGAAAACATCTATAAGAAGTTGTTAGGCGCGATGAGAATAGAGCGGTCATCTCCCGTATTTATTGTACTTTTAGGAATACTCCTGTTTTTTAAGAACCTCATGTTAGGCGTATTGGGGCAACCGCGACGGTTTAGAGACCTGTGTCTTTACATCCTCAATTTTGAGGTTCAGGAAAGATCCAGCTTTGTGCAGCATGTGACGCTGAGGGAATTGTTCCCCACGGTTGAAATTGACGACATTTCTGTGTTCACCCCCTTAAGCCGGGGTGCTGCCAGCCTGACCTGCGATGAAATCGTTTACCTGAGTTGCCTGGTTAAGATTATGGCTCCGAGGGCTATTTTCGAGATCGGGACGTTTCGAGGTTACACGATCCGTGCCTTAGCCCGCCATGCGCCACGCGGCTGTGAAGTTTATACGCTGGATCTTCCTCCGGAGGAACTGGGCAAGAGCACCTTGAGACAACATTCCGCCGATTTGGGCAACGTGCTCTTAAACCCGAATCGGAAGCCGGCTATCGGCGACATTTATCTGAGTGATCCCATGGCCAGTCAACGTATCACCCAATTTCTCGGTAGTTCCGACACCTTTGATTTCTCCCCCTTGCAAGGAAAAGTGGATATCTTTTTCATTGATGGGGCGCACAGTTATGACTTTGTGGTCAATGATACGGCTCAGGCCCGGAAGTGTTTATCCGCAAGAGGCGTGATTGTGTGGCATGATCTGACAGGAGGGTGGCGAGGCCTGGTGCGTTTCTTTAAGGAGTTTGGCCGAGACCACCTTCTCTACCACCTGAAAGGGACTTCATTAGTGACCTACTGGCCTAATGGAATTCCGGATGTCGAGTGAATCAGCCGCGTATGGAGTCCAATCACCATAATCAGGTGCCCTCCCGGAAACGCTCCACCTGGATCAACCTGGCGGGCAATCAGGGATTGGTTTTACTCACCATTGTCAGAAACCTGGTTTTAATACCTATCTATCTTAAATATATTGAAATTGACGTATTTGGCGTCTGGCTGGCCTTCATCGGGGTCATCAGTTTCGCCTCCCTGGGCGACTTGGGGCTTAACACTTTGCTCGTGCAGCGAACTGCCAACCTTTATGCGGCTAAAGAGTTGGGTCAACTGGGCCGGACCATCGGCTCTGTGGCAGTTGCGGTGACGGGGCTGGCGGTTTTGGTCTTTATTCTTTTCTGGGCCATGGCTCTCTGGATACCGGCTTGGATGGGAGTAAAGGGCACGACTCATGACCTGGTGCTGGCTTTCCGCCTTGGGTCCCTGGACGCGATGTTGATGGTCCTGGTGTTTGGCTCCGGAGCCGTGCTGTTGGGCCTCCAAAGCCCCAAGGCCTACATGACCGGAATTGTGGCAGCGCAAGTAGTGGGGATCGGGGCTATCTGGATAGGCCTGTGGTGGGGATGGGGAGTCGTGGCCATCCCGATGGGCATGCTGGCCGGGACGGCGTTAGCCCTGGCGGCGAATGGGATGGCCCTATGGACCGGCCTGCGCAAAGTCTTACCGGCCGGAAGCGTGCGCTTTGATCTACCCACCTTGAGAGGACTGCTGAAATCCTCGTCCCTGCTTTTGTTAGGGCGGTTATGCCGGGTCTTCACCACCAGATCCTATGGGATGATTATCGCCATAGTATTATCCGCCCCCCTGGTGGTGGTGTTCGAAGTGACTTATAAAGCCGCGCTGACGTTAAGTGATATTTTAGGGCGTCTCTCCATGAGCCTGCTCCCCGGTCTCTCCCATATCCTCGGCACCGGCGAAAAGGAAAAATTCCAGGAGATCACCCTGATGTTGTTACACCTGACCATAGTGCTCAGCCTTTTAGGTCTCGGGGGGGTGATGCTCTTAAATCGCGAGTTTGTGGGCCTGTGGACCGGGGCCCAATATTATGGCGGAGACACCCTGACTGCCCTTTTCTGCCTGTATGCCTTCACCCAACTCATTAACTCCGCTCTTTACAACGTTATTTTTGCGGCGGGCATGATCAAGGTGGTTACCTGGGCCTCCCTGTGCGAGGCCTCTCTGCAGGTGAGCCTGTCGGTGGCTTTAGGCTATGCCTGGGGATTGAAAGGGGTGGCCCTGGCCGGGGTGGTGGCCACGGTGGCCGCTTTGGCTATTCAGGGCGTGGCGGCGGTGAGGCTCCTGGCCCAGCGGATTTCCGAGGCTCACGTCTTCGGGATGGTGCTCAGGGTGGTCTTGCTGGGCCTGGCGCCGCCGGCGCTGGGGTGGGGAGTGATCTGGTGCTGGTCCCCCCGGGGGTGGGGGCAAATGATTCTCTTCGGCGCGGCGTATCTGATCACCGGCGGGACCTTTTTGCTGGGGGTGGATCGTTACCTGCGACAGGCGGTGGCCTCCATCCGGCCTTTTAAGAAAGAGGCGGGCCAGTCCATGGTGTCGGCAAAGCCGGTCAATTGAGGACTGGCGGAACGGGTTAGCTATTGTCCACCACGGGGAAAGTCCACGTTTTCCGGGATTACGATTTCCTGGCCACCTATCAGGTTCCTAAGTCCAGGCCCTGTGGATTGATGGCGTTTCTTATGGATGCGGTGCGTGACTTTTTACCTCCTGATGAAACGACAACTTTGTTGGATGTGGGTGGAGGAACCAATTCGTATCTGGTTTTTTTAGAAGGCGGATATCGCAAGATAGTTGCGGATTCCGTGGCCGGGTCCCTGAAGGGCATGGCAGGCGTGGAAACCATGGTGGCGGCTTTGCCGGCAACCGGTCTGCCGGAAGGAATGGCCGATTGGGTTTCGGCTTGCGAGGTGATCGAACATCTGCCGCCGGAAGTTTATCACCAAGGATTGGTGGAGCTTGCTCGCCTGTCCAAGCGATTCGTGGCCATCACCAGCCCCTTTTTTCAACATTTGGCATCGGGCCATATTAAATGCGGGCGCTGCGGAGTCATGCATCAATGCGAAGGCCATTACCGACGTTTCGATTGGCCGGATATTTATCAATTGCAGAGCTATTTCGGAGGTCTGGTAAGGCTGGGCTTTGCCATAGAGCCGCGCCCTTTTTGGCTGACCGGTCTGCGATACCGTTTGAAACAGATACGGTACGGCATGAGGCGCTTGGGGCTGTGCCGTTATCCCGAGCCGCCGTTCGCGAAATGCCCGGTTTGTGGTGCAGAGGCTTTTCATGATTATGCCGGTTACCGGGCCCGAGTAGCACAACTCCATACACCCTATTGGGTGGCACCTCTCGCCTTTACTAACGGCACGGTGGGGGAACACTTTATGGCGGTTTTCGACCGGGATGCGGCACCCGTAAGCCTGCCGTGAGAGTTGCAGAGCATGGATTACCCCAGTTTTAGGCCGGAGCGCTACGCCCCGGACCCGGCGGCCGCCAAACAAAAGGGCAAGGTTGACCTCCAAGGCATTGGCGCCTGGTTGCCCGACAGGAAGGACCGAGCCATTCTGGAAATCGGGTCGGGCTGCGGCTGCCTCCTGATTGCCCTGCAAGAGCGGGGCTACACGCATTGTCAGGGCATTGACCCGGATGAATCCCTGGTGAGGCATGGCCGGGAGGTTCTGGGGGCTAACCTCGTTTTAGGGTCATGGCAGTCATACCTCAGGGATTCTGAGGCTACCTTTGAGGTGATCATCGCCCTGGATGTCTTGGAGCACCTGCCCCGGGAGGAATTGTTGCCTACCCTGCAGTTGACTCGGAAACGCCTGGCGCCGGGGGGACGTTTGATCCTCCAGACCCCCAACGCCCAGTGCCCCTTTGCCTTGCCCACTTTGTACGGTGATTTGACCCACCAGTTTTTAATGATGCCGCACACTTTGCAATATTTATTGCGTTTGGCAGGGTTTAGCGGACAGATTGCGATGCGGGAGACCCGCCCGGCGGGAAGGGTGAAGCGAGCGCTGTTTCTGCTGCTGCACACTTTGCTGGTAAAACCGATGGTGGGGCTGGCCTACTACCATTTTCATGGGGAGTTTCCCACGCATCTCACCCCCAACATCATCTGCTGTGCTTATGGCCAGGAAACCGGGACAGGCTCAAGGGGCTGAGGACGCGGCACTATGAGAATGCTGTATTTCGGACCCTTAGAATGGGGCGCCACGTCGCTGCATCGCTTGGAAGGAATACGCCCCTGGGTGGAGCACCTTTATGCCTTAGATCAGAGGATCTTTATAGACGAGTACGTGACCAGGAGTTTCTGGATACGCCTGCAACTACGGCTCGGATATGGCCCATTACTTAAGCGAGTTGCCGCGGGGCTGGTGCGAGAGGCAAGGCGTTACCAGCCGGAAGTGCTCTGGATCGAGCAAGGCGTCTGGATCAGCGCCGCAACCTTGCGCCGGATCAAAGAAAGCACCGGGGCCTTCTGCGTCCATTATACGCCGGACTCTCTGAAATCTCCTGGTTTGGGGTCGGTTCGTTTTCAAAGGGCGATGCCTTACTTCGACTTATGTATCACCACGAAAGAACATGAAATGAAGTTGTACCAGCAAAGGGGAGCACAAAGAGTTTTATTGTCGTCCAGCAGCCACAATCCCCTGATCATGCGGCCCCACCTCCTGGATGCTGCGGATCGGGCGCGATACTCTTGTGACGTTGCTTTCGCGGGGGACTGGGGAGTTGACCGGGCCCGGTCTCTGTGCGCCTTGGTGGACCGGGGGCCCGTCCGGCTCCACCTTTACGGCAGGAAATGGGACAAGGGCATAACCGGGCGCAAGCTGGCCCCTTTTTTCAAAGGCTGGGTTTACGGCCAGGAATATGCCAAGGCCTTATGCGGGGCCAAAATCTGTCTGGCATTCCTCAACAGAAGGGTGGAGGACACGTATACCACGCGCTCCCTAGAAATTCCGGCCTGTGGGGCCTTTATGCTGGCGGAACGAACCGACACCCACCTGGCGCTCTTCCAAGAGGATGTGGAAGCCGCCTTTTTTGACAGTGATGCCGAGATGATCGACAAGGTGCACTTCTACCTGCAGCACGAAGAAATTCGTCAACGCGTTGCCCGGGCCGGTTATGAAAAGGTGAAACGCGCCTTTCCCGGTTGGGAGAGCGAAATGAAGAAGTGCCTGGCAGTGATTGAGAGACAGCGTGCAGGAGAACTTCCGGGCAGCAAGGTATAAAAACTTATGGATATGATGCTTGATCTTACGGCCTTTACGGCATGCTTCATCGTCTGGTTAGGGCCGCTGATTTATAACAGCCTCAGGGGGCGGTTTTCTCTTTTGCATCCCATCGGTTTTATACCTATTCTCATGGTTTACATGCTGGTACCGCCGTTAATTTATCGCTGGCAGGGCGAGACGCTGCTACTGACTTCGACCACCTGGGCGAGCGACCCATGGTTTCTGGCAACTCCCATGCTCATCTTAGCCCTTGCCGGGATTTTCTATCACCTCGGGGTCAGGTTGGCCAGGACTTCTTTAGTCTTGACCGAGTATGATGACGTGACTGCTTACGCGTCCTTGAAAACGGTGCAGGGGGTTTCGGGTTTCACTCTCTTTGTGATTGCGGGCTTATTTCTTGGGGTGACCTTCACAGGGCGCCTGTTTATGCCCTTAAGCGATTACTCAAGGGGTTATTATTGGATTCTCCTGCTCTTTCTTTCCAATATGTGCCTCCCTGTGGTAGTTTTCCAGCAAAACAGAAAGCTGGGAACGCTCTTCTTCTTGCTCATTATGCCTAGCGCTTTAATCGTGCGGTCTAAGGCCGCCTTTCTTTACTTCGTCATCGTTTTTGTAGTTTTTTATCATAAGAAGATATTTCAATTGTCCAAAACTGTCTCGATAATGCTCGTTTTATTGGTATTGCTGACTCCAACTGCGGTGGCGTTATACGACCAAAAAGAAGGGCTGAGCCCCAGCTTTTCACTCAGCAACCTTGATGATGTGTCTTGGAGCGATGCCATTGGAATTATTTCTCATCGGGAGTATGCGTTTGAATCTTTTGCCTGCGTGTACCAGGAACGCCAGGAGGGCGAGCCTTTTCATTGGGGAGCAGAAAACCTGAGAAACTTCTCTTACATTATTCCGACTTTTTTATGGCCGGAGAAACCCCTGGAATTTTATGATTTCCCATCTAAATATCTTCCCCTGGATTTCATGCGCTATGACTCGACCTATGCCCCTTTTGGCTTGACGCCGTTTTATCTTGATTTCGACCTCCCCGGGGCCTTGCTGGCAACGCTCTTTTTAGGATTTATTATAGGGTATGGTTATCGGGTGGGGTTAACCGCCACCCTGCGGCGACGTGAGGCCTGGCCGTTGATACTCTACCTCTGCGTGGTAATCAATGGGAAATGGTTCGTTGAAGCAAGCATCGCCTCGCCAATAACCAACTCTCTCTGCTTTTCGTTCAGTGTTCTTCTGGTTGTCTGGCTTTCGACCATTTTTCCCAAGAAATCTGAATCGACCAGATATGTTGTCTCTGTCCAACCTTCGGCTGGACAGGGGAGGGGATAATCTGTTTGGGATTATTTTTGTCGGCGTCATGAACCATAAAGAATAGTTAAGGGTAATTGAATATGGGCTCTGGCGATATCCGCCGTTTGGTGGTGATCCAACCGCATGGCATCGGGGACCTGATCATGGCTATGCCGATGCTCTCCGGGATCAGGAAGAGAATGCCAGAGTTACACGTCACCATAGTTGCCGGTTCTATCGAAGTGGCCGAAGTCATTAAGAAATCCCGCATCTGTGACGAAGTCCTGGTTTACGATCCCTCGAAAGCGCGGCTCCAGGAGAAGTTGCGGCTTGTCCACCGGCTGAGGCAAATTGCTTCTGACGCATGCCTGGTGGTGCCACAAGTTTCTTCCTTCAAAGGTGAGTTGATTTCCTGGCTCGCGGGCGCCAGGTGGCGGGTCGGATGTCAGCGAACTCTCCCTTGGATCGGTTACAATCTATCGGATAGCCATGCTTTGCAGATCCATAAAGTAGAAGCATATTTGTTGCTGGCGAAACAACTCTTCCCCGAGATAAATTTGGGACCGATGTTTTTTAACATAGATAAAGCGGCCCGGGATAGAGGGAATGAACTGTGGCAGACTATGGGGTTCGGTGCCGCTCCGGTTCTGGGCATCCATCCTGGCTGTGATCAAATAAATCAGTACAAACGGTATCCGGTGGCCAAATTTAAGCACATCATTGAGCAATTTTTAGCAGTCCATCCGGAGGCCTATTGTCTGATTTTTCTGGGGCCGAAAGAGGAAAAGATCTGGGGAGAAATGGGGCTGTCGGGGCCACGCTGCAAGGTGGCAAAAGGAAATAATCTCCATGTAACGGCGCGGTTACTAGAGCGAGTAAAAATCCTGTTGGCCAATGATTCAGGGCTCGGGCATGTGGCTAATGCTCTGAATACCAGGGTAGTGTCCATTTTTGGACCCACTGATCCGGCGATAACTGCACCCTGGGGAGCACACAACGTAGTCGTGAAGCTGCCGAAGACCTTGGAATGCCAGCCGTGTTATAATACTCCCAACTATGAAAACTGTAAGCATCGTTCCTGCTTGTATTTATTGACTACCGAACAAGTTTTAGAGAAAGTCGAATCCGTCTGGGACCAAGCCATCACTTTAACCCCTTAATTACGTGAGGCCAGGCGAGATCAAGAAAGCTTGCTTACTTGATCTCTCCTGATCTTTGTTACGAATTAATTACAAATCCAATCAAGCATAACCCTACCTCATATGTGCGGAATTTGCGGTTTCATCGGTGATCCAGATAAGGTCGATCGGCAAAAGATGTTGTCTAGTCTGGCGCATCGGGGGCCGGATGACCGGGGCGAGTTTGAGGCAGCCGCGCCGCATGGGGTGGTGTGGTTAGGAAACACCCGACTGGCCATTTTAGACCTGAGTCCAGCCGGACACCAACCCATGCACAGCCCTTCCGGCCGGTATACGATCACCTTTAACGGGGAGATATACAACTTTCAAGAAATCAGCCTGGAATTGGAAAAATACGGCTATCACTTCGTAAGCCGCAGTGATACCGAGGTGATCCTGGCTGCCTGGGAAAAATGGGGGACGGCAGCGCTGACTCACTTCAGAGGAATGTTCGCCTTGGCTATTTGGGATAGGGATGAACAGACCCTATGGCTGGCCAGGGATAGGATGGGAGAAAAACCTCTGTTCTATACGGTCCAAGGGAATCGGTTTTTATTTGCTTCTGAAGTTCGCGCCATGTTGGCCTCGGGGGTGGTAGAAAAACGCCTGGATTCGGACGGACTTGATTCTTACCTCACGTTTGGGAGCCCTATCCAGCCTTATACCCTGGTAAAGGATATAAAATGTCTTGAGGCAGGGCACTTCCTGAAATTTCATCGTGGCTCAACAACCATCCAGGCTTATTGGTCGCTGAAAGACCGGTCGGAGAGTGAAAATCATGCAACCCAAGAAGAAATAAATAGAAATGTCTATGAAACCCTGCTTGAATCGTTCCGGCTCTGCATGGTATCAGATGTGCCGGTTGGCCTCCTTCTTTCCGGAGGGGTTGACTCCACGAGCATTCTGGCCCTTCTCGCCCGCCAGGGATTTCATAACTTGCATACCTTTAGCGTGGTGTTTGACACCGATGACAAAGATTATAGCGAAGAATACTGGTCTACTATAGCGGCTAGAAAGTTTGGAGTAAAGCATACAAAGGTGTTAGTTCGGTTGAATGATGCAGTAACTATGATAAGTGAAGCAATCCATTCTATGGATCAGCCTTCCATTGATGGATTCAATACGTATGTAGTAAGTAACGCCATAGCAAATCAAGGATTTAAGGTAGCTATTGCCGGGCAAGGAGCTGATGAAATATTTTTAGGATATCCTTCTCGTAATTATTTTAAGTTTTTATTGCCGATGGCTAACCTCTCGCTTCCTAATAATATCCTAGAATTTTCAAATAAATTATTATCAGGGATATCACCGTTATTATCCAGATTGATTCGCCACGGAGGTCGCGCCAAAAATTTGCTGGACCTTTTCGGAGAAGGGGACCCGTATAAGCTAGCTTATCTTGCCAAATATTCGGTTTTCAATCAACATGACCTCAAGTTGTTACGCGGCCAAAAAAGACCGCTACAATCGCGATTTATAGAATTGGAAGGGGGAACAACGATAAACAACATTTTGTCTCGCATAGAAGTGGGCAATTACCTGCGCAATACCCTGCTCAGAGATGCAGATCAGATGAGTATGGCCTGCTCTCTGGAGATTAGATCTCCCTATTGTGACTTCCGTTTGGTGGATTTGGTAGCTGGGATTCCCATGAAATACAAAATAATTCACGGGAGAAAGAAACCGCTTCTCGTAGATGCAGTGAATGATTCCCTGGTAAAGGAAATATCGCAAAGACACAAGATGGGGTTCGTCTTGCCGATAGAGAATTGGTTACGAAATGGCCTGCAAGTGAGCAACCCTCTCACTTTATCCACTGGACTGGAAAAGAAAGAAATATCAAAAATCATCAAGGGTTTTCAGGCTGGACAAGATTTTCGCGCTTATTGGACAATTTCTGTGCTGGCCAAATGGGTAGAAAATATGGGTATGCTCCCCCCGCTTGGTTAGCATTGATTTATAATTCTTGGAAATAATTATAATAATTATCGTAGCATTCAATATAAAATAATTAGTAGTTTCTTAGAGATCTATTGTTCGCTTGATCTTAACTTAAAATCAATGAGACCATGATGACCAACCTCGATGATTCAGAAATATTGCGGTTAAAAGATGTATATCGCAATTATTTGAAAAACGGTGTGGCCCGGACCAAGTGGAGTAAAACCAACCCTGGCAATCAGGCTATGCTGAGCGAGAGGAATGAAAAGGTACTGGAATCTCTGCGGGATAATGGCTTCTTCCCCTTAAATACCCGCAAAGTCCTGGATCTTGGTTGTGGCAACGGAGAGATGCTGGGCGTTTTCAAAGAATGGGGCGCGTTGGCAGCAAACCTGTATGGGGTGGATATACTTCCGGAGCGGATCGGTGAGGCTCAACAAAACTTCAAGGATGTTCATTTTCAGGTAGGAAATGGGGCGCATTTACCATTGCCTGACGATTCTTTTGATTTAGTGGTCCTGTTCACCGTTTTTACTTCCATTCTGGATAATCAACTTGCTGGCCAGATGGCCCAAGAAGTCAGGCGGGTATTGAAAACCGGCGGCGCGGTGATGTGGTACGATTTTCGCTACAATAACCCGTGGAATCCTCATGTCAGGGCAATGACCTCAAAAATGATTCACACCTTTTTCCCTGATTTCCAACAAAATCTGCAGGAAATTACTCTGTGGCCAGCTTTGGCGCGACGCCTGGGCCGATTCACTCCCTTTCTCTACCCTTTGCTGGTTTCGATTCCTGGATTGAAGACCCATTATCTAGGGTTGCTGATTAAGTCATAAAGTAGAGTTCTACCGAGAGCGGTTTTCCAAATAGCCCTGGGAAGTCATTAAGTTATGGGTCTAGATTTTGTCACTGAGATGTCATCATTATCACATGGCTTGCAGCGTTGAATGAAGAATATCTGAAAATAGGTCAACTTTCCTATTTCTTGATTCTGCCAATAGATCCAATAGATCCAAGAGACCTAAAAATATCTGTATTGCATTCATAACGTTGCGAAGCCAATATCTAGTTTTAGCGGCATAAACCGGTTTGCGGGCAACTTTAAAAATCTACCTACTCGGGTCATCATGATTGTTTGCCCTCATAGTTCTGTATCAATCAACAGAAATTCTTTTGAAACAATAGGCTGTGAAATATCAGGACATTCTCCTCAAGCGTTCTTTATTAAAACAGCAAGCCATGATTCATTATTCGCCAATGGGAAAGGTTCTTTCCCGAACAATCATGGCGGGTGGCGGCCCCGGGGTTGGATTGGCAATGCCAGTCCCAGGGACCGCGCCGGTGAATCTTGAGGAGGATGAATATGAAAAAGCGTAACCTCTGGGCTTGGTACCTGCTGCTGGTGTTGGCCTTTTCGGTTCCGGGCTGGGCCGGGACTTTAACGGATAACGCCTTCATTTACAAACCCAGTCTGGGAGCCCGGGGGGACAGGGAAAAAAGCGCCTTCGACTCAGGCCTGGACCGGGTAGATGCCCGCCTCGCCAAAGAAAATTGGGTGGGGGACCCAAAATTTGGCGGCACGATCCAAAGCGCCATTACGGCTATAGGGACTAGCCCTTCAATCTTAAGAGTTCCCGCCGGTGTTTGGAATATCGCCGATAATCTGACCATCCCCGCCAACATTAGTCTGCAGGTGGAGCGAGGGGCGATTTTAGCCGTTGCGGACGGCAAGATCTTAACGATTAACGGCCCCGTGGAGGCCGGATTATATCAGGTATTTTCATGGTCCGGCTCAGCCCAGATCGCCTTTGGGGCCTGGGCGGTAAGGGAGGTATACCCCGAGTGGTTTGGGGCGGTGGCCGATGGGGTTACCGATTGCACCTCCGCATTGCAGGTCGCTTTGTGGGTAAGTAATTCGGTGCGTTTGTCTTTGGGTACCTACAAAATCACTGATGAATGTCATCTCTATCTTAATAATCAATCCCTGATAGGCATGGGGCCCGGTACCATCATCAGCAACACCACCCCGGATAAGAATTCCCTGGTCGTCGATCCCGGGCTGGACCGAATTTTAATCAGCAACCTGTCTATTATTGGCAATGCTTCGGCCAGCGGGGATGGGAACACGGGGGCCATCCATACCCCCACCAGTATAAGCAGTCCCATCACGAACTTGACGGTGGATAAGGTTTGGGTCAAGAACGTCAATGGCTGTGGGATAGTCTTTGGTGCAGTTAATAATGGGATTATCTCCGATTGTTATATAGAAGATTCCTATGACCATAATATTTATATTTCGGTCTGTCAGAACATCCTTATTTCTAATGTCTATTCGAAAGGTGGGTCGGCGCGGAACCCAAGCGGTGGCCAAGACCTCAAAATCAAGAACAGTAGCGATGTCGTTGTGTCTAACAGCCGCCTCACCGGCGGGTCCCTTTCTAATATTGTGATAGAGGGTGACGGTTTAGGAACCGTCCGAGATATCCACCTGTCCAATCTGACCTGCGATGTGTCTAAAGCGGGGTCGGTTTCTCTCCAGATTGGCAG
Source organism: Desulfobaccales bacterium (assembly GCA_052139855.1). Lineage (GTDB taxonomy): Bacteria > Desulfobacterota > Desulfobaccia > Desulfobaccales > 0-14-0-80-60-11 > 0-14-0-80-60-11. The sequence goes on along the minus strand of JBKQVS010000157.1, from coordinate 4,695 downwards.
TGCGGCTGCGCCGGTGGGGAAAATCACGGTGACGGGCGGCAGTTACACCACGGCGGCCGGCTGCAATGCGCCCATCGTATTAACCGGGGTGGTTGGCAACATTCCTGCCAATGTCCAGTTTAACAGTGTAACAGCCATCAGCCCGAACTACAATGCGGTCTATGCGACCTATGGAGACAACATCCGCTTCAATGGGGGATACTATGAGGGCGTGGCCGGTGCCTATGCCATTCAGACGACCTCGACTACGGGAGCCTGGTATTTTACTGGGGTGACCCTAGGCGGCGGCTATGGCCTCAATCACGGAGGCACCGCGATGTATGTTACCGGCTGTATGCACACTGCCACCGGAGCCAGTGCCGACTACTCCTTTGTGCCGGGTGCTTCCACCACCGCGATCATTGCTGACTGCTTCAACGCCAACGGGGCGTTGCATCAGCAAGTCAAGGCTACAGACAGCACAACCGGAGGAGATCTCTATGCCTGGCATTCCGGGCGCACCTATACCAATGCCGGAGCAAGCGGCACCATCACGTGGCATCTCCCGCCCGCGACTCAGGGTCTGCAATTTACTTTTGGGCGGATTGCTTCGCAGGCGGTCCGCCTTGACCCCAGTGGCTCGGAAGTAATCCGGGGCGGCGGGGCCGGGAAATACCTGGAACTGGACCATAACGGGGACAATGTAACCCTCAAATGCCTCACCAACGGGACCTGGGAAATTATCGGGGGATATGGAAGTTATGCGTTCGAATCATAGCAATGGGCCTTAAAGGCCTGACGGGAATCGGGAGGCCGGTTTCTGGTGATCCAGAAGCCGGCCTCGGGAAGTGCCGGACTGGCTCTTGGGCAACGAGGTTTTAGGTTGGGAAAAGGTTGGGAAAAGACTAAAATATAAAGTGAATGGCGGAAGTTGCATAAACTTGACGTTGGCCAGCATGGCACCTGAATATCTATGAAACCAAGTGAAATGGATTGATTAATCTCATTCCACCAACGATTGCTGATCCCGAGACGGCACTGGATTGTTTCCCGGGTATTACCTCAATTAACGGATTTAACGAAACCTTCTTATCAACCTGCTGCGCCTGTCGAGCTCATGATTTTAAAAAGGTCAGCTTTCTCCACTTTTGAGGATGAACTATGAGAAAAGCCCTCTGGAAGCGTTTTAAAATTTAAGCAAAACCAAGAAATCTTTTTCTCTATGACTCTCGTTAAGGTTGCTGAGATTTTTCTCATGAGATTATTTAGCGTTATTGAAATTGAGACTCACAATCGTTGCACCCGCAGATGTTGGTTTTGTAAGTATGGACAGATTCGGCAAGACTCATCCAGAACCGTTATGTCCGATGAGCTTATCGAGAAAATTGCCGACAATCTCCACGACTTGGATTTTAAGGGCCGCATCTCGCCGATTGGCATCAATGAGCCCCTGTTAGATCCAAGACTGCCAGAAATCATCCGATCGTTCCGCGCCAAATGCCCCCAGGCTTTTATAAGCATGGTTACCAATGGTGATTTATTGACCGAAGAGATTTATCAATCTTTGCGATCTGGCGGATTGGATGGACTACAGGTGAGCATTTACGATGATAAGGCCTGGCATCGTTTGGCACACTATGCTCACTATCCTCAGGTGCGGTTGATGGATATGCGCCGACCTGAAAGCCGGATTGAAAATCGTGGCGGTGGGGTGAGGCAGGCGAGATTCACACCGGACATTGATATCCGGCGGCCATGCCTTCGACCTTTTCATATGCTGATCATTAAATCTAGCGGCGAAGTTTGTTTATGTTGTGCTGATATGTACGGAGACGTGGTATTAGGAAATGTTGCCGATCAGCGACTGGAAGAAATTTGGGACTCGGAAGGCTTTCGCCACTATAGAGCCAAGTTGGCCACCACTGGCAGAGTAGGGCTACAACTGTGCCAAGACTGCTCCCATGAAGGCAGAACCTGTGCCCAGTGGTTCCCTTTCGAAGATGAAGTAAGAAGTTATATGCTGACGATCCTGATAAAATTCCTCAAACTCTTGACTCCAAAATCTCTGTATAATATTATGAAACGGAAGGTTCTTCTCAACGAACTTATAAGAAAAGGTTTATTAGATTAAGAATTGAGTACGATAGACCTATGTTATTTAAATCATATTACCTATGATTGATAGTGGAGATAGATCAACTGCTCTTGAGTGGATTTCAACCGAAGATAATATATATTATAATTGTCATCATTATTTCTCATGACATGACAGTATTTGATTGATATAATAAATAAATATGTAATATAACTGGTATATAATTAATAAGAAATGGCTTTTCCAAACGTCCAATCAAATCCAGACAATTCTTTAAAATTCTTCGAATCATTTAAATCTTTCTTTATTAAATCATCTAAATATCTTAACTTAATCTATGATCATATCATATAAAATCTATAATTCCTCGCCGAAAAATGATTAAAGAAAATCCCAAGACAACGATGTTTGTTGGTGTTCTTACCTATTCGGTGGAACTGGTTTTGCAACTGGGATTTAATATATTGATTTTTCGCCAATTTTCTTTGGAAGAGGTGGGGGCTTATGGCCTGATAATAGCTATTGCGGCCTTTGCCCGAGCTGCGCTGGACATGGGGATTAGCCCGACGTTAATTCGCGGGTTCAGCCAAAACACCTTAAGTTTTTCTCAAGCCGTGCTGGGGTCGGTGGCGTTACGTATGCCGATTTTGGTTCTTGGCCTGGGGGCCTTGGCTCTTTGGTTGCATTTCACCTCCGCAGCCGTAGCAAAAGTGGCGGGGCCATTAGTCTTGGCGGTTCTCTCTCAAGCTTTTATGAGTTTTCGGGCGATAGCAACGTCATGGTTGCGGGCCCACGATAGACAGAATATCGCCAATGTTCTTAATTTATTAGGAGCGTTGGGGTATTTTTGCATTGGCATAATGTTACTTTATTCAATAAGGTTCAATCTATTTTATTTCTTTTTCGGGATTCTCTTGGTTAATATTGTCATCACTTTTTTATCGTTCCTTACTACTAACAAGATTGCGATGGCGATGAAGATTAGAGAAAACATAAGTTTTTCCCGTTTCAAGGGAGCTGCAAGGGCGTTATGGTCCCCTAGTATAGTTTTTACCCTCATCATTTTCTGCAATGTGGTGCGCGATCGCGCTGATTGGCTGATGTTATATTATTATGCATCCGAGACGGAATTGGCATATTATGCTTTAGCCAATAAGGTATTTGAAATATTTGGATACAGTATAATTGTGATTGTAGAAATATTATTGCCATGGATGTGTAAAATGGTTTTGGCAGAAGATAAAAATCCAAGAATTATCATTTGGTATAAATGCATTACCTTCATATGCATGATCTTAGCGGTAATGTTAGCTCTTTATTTGCCTGGATTATTTACCATATTTTGGGGCGATAAATTTGCAAAAGCCAATAATTTAATATTATTATTAATGTGCGGGGCTTGTATTAGTCCAGTATATTGCTTAATGTATTATTTATTTGTGTCGGTTGGCAAAGAAAGATATTTACTAATAACGGTATCATTCTCTACATTGATTCAAGTATTTGCTAACTTTATATTAATTCCTCGATATGGCAGTTTTGGTGCAACAATTGGAATGATTATTTTAATTTGTTCCTCATTTATTATGCTATCAATTTACTTTGTAAAAGGTCGAATGAATGCGTTTATGCCAATATCGAGAATACTTATGATATATGGTGTAATCATATTATCATTGTATCTTTTTATAAAAAATATACAATTAACATATGTTAACAATATAATATTTCTGATTTGTCTAATCTCTGCAGGGGCATTTTCTTTAATGACCAAATCGGAAAGATTCCTTTTTATAACGGATATTAAAGCAACGCTTAGAACACTGAATAATAAAATAGGGGGAATTCAGAGATAATATACTAATAAATGATTCCAAGAAAACATCTTACCGACGATGCTGTTGTGGGGAAAAAAGCCTGAAAAAGAGGGACGGTTGAGGAGTAATGCTATAGAAGAGGAGTACAGAGACAGATTGCGGACAGGCTCAAGCAAAGCTGTTGCATGACTTGGTCAATGGTGAACAATTGATTATATTATTGATCCACTGGAACCGGAATGGAAAATTCACAATTAAATAATAAGAAGAATTACGAATTAGCTAAAATAGTTGAATATTTTGCGAACGAAGATTCTCTTCAGGAACCGGAAATTGTGATATTGAATATGCTCAAAGAAGAACTGAAGGATATGAAGATGCTTGATATCGGTGTTGGCGGTGGGAGGACCACTTATTATTTTGCACCTTTGGTGAAAGAATATGTGGGAATTGATTATTCATCGGGAATGATTGAGGCATGTAATAATAAGTATTATAATATTAATAACAATATCTCATTTATTCAATGCGATGTCAGAAATATGAGCATATTTGAAAATGATACTTTCGATTTTATCCTTTGTAGTTTTAATGGGATGGATTACATATCTTTTGATGATCGATTTAAGGCGTTAAAAGAAATAAAACGGACAGCTAAAAATAATGCTTATTTTTGCTTCTCAAGTCTGAATATCCTCTATTTGCGGGAAGTGTTTAAGTTCCGGTTATCTAAAAATATTTTTAAGGCTATAATCAAATACTTATGGACAAAAGTTGTTAATGAGAATCCTAATAAATTATGTA
>JBKQVS010000156.1:0-4448 GCA_052139855.1 Desulfobaccales bacterium | reverse complement strand
AGTCCGGCTCGCCGGGCTTCTTCCACCCCCGTAAAGGGTTGGGAGGGGGTGTGGGGGAGGGCAGGGAGCCCTTACGAAAAACGTCCCTGGCCCTCCCCCGCAATCCTGCCTTACAACCGGTACCGCTCCTCCACGATCTTTTCCACTTCCTCTTCCGAGGGCATGGTATCCCGGTAGCCCGCCATGTATTGGTTCCGGAGCCAGCGGAAGAGGCTGACGGTCTCGTTCACCCGGACGATCTCGGGGATGTCGCCGCTTTTTACGGTCTTGATGTGCTGGTTATACTGGCCCAGCATGGAGACCACATCGTAGAAGGTGGCGGGGTCCCGCTTGATGCCCCGTTTAAAGGACTTGCCTTCCTTGGGGTAGATCAGGTCCGGGGCCGGGTTGCCCGAGATGTCGACGCGCTGGAAGGGCCGCCTTACCGCCACCTGCCATTTCCGCGACTCCACCATCATCCGGGAGATCATCGGCCCGGCCCAGTCGTGGCTGACATGGCCCGTGGGGCAGGAGGAGAAGAACTCCACCAGGGAGGGGCCGTTGTAGGCGATAGCTTCCTTCAGGATCTTGATGGCGTAGAAGGGGTTGTCAATGGTGAGTTTGGCCGCATAGACGTGGGAGATGGCCATGGCCTGGCTGATGATCCGCCGGTGCAGGGTGGTCTTCCCCGCGTACTTTTTGCCGATGGGCGAGGTGGAGCGGTCGGTCCCGAAGCGCGTCGCCCCGGACTTCTGCATCCCGGTGTTCATGTAGCCTTCGTTGTTGAAAATCACCCAGGTGATGTCGAAATTCTCGCCCAGGGCGTGGTTGAAGGGACCGTTGCCGATGTCGTAGATGGCGCCGTCCCCGGCAAAGACGATGATCTTGGTGAGCACGCTATTGTAACGGTTCTGGTGCGCCTGGTCCAGGGCAAACTTGGCCCCCAGGGCCGCGGCCGAAGCCGTGCCGAAGCCGTAGTGGCCCGCGGGGTACATCCGGGTGTTGAAGGGGTTCACCAGTTCCGAGACCTGGTCGCAGCCGGTGGCGTTGATGGAATAGATGTTGAAGCCGTGGTCCAGCATGTGCTCGATGGTCCGCTTGTTCCTCTCCGACAGGATTTTCAGGCCCTGGTAGAAGGTGGCGATGCCCTGGGGGTTGTTGCGCAGGGACTCCGCCGCAAAGAAGGTCAGCAGGTTGATGACCCCCTCGGAGCACCCCGGGCACAGGGTGTGCTTGCCGGGGTAGAGTTTGGAATAAACGAAGAGCACCTGGTGATTGAGGGAGAGCTTGTCCACAAACGGGGTCAGGTTGACCGTGTTGTCCCAGGCCCGGCAGGCCGCGGGGAGAAAATCCCCGTCGCTCACCGCGTGCTTGTCCGCCATTTTCAGGGCGTCGGTGGGGCACACCTGGGCGCACACCCCGCAGCCCTTGCACGCCGCGGGGTCGGCGTTGATGTTCAAGGCGAAGCGCTCCCAGGGAATGCCCTTGGGCGGGCTCTTAAACTTCTTGAAGTACCGGTCCGCCTCGTCCACCGGCCGGTCGGTCACCGTGGAAATCAGGGCCGAATCCGGGCACGAGGCGGTGCATATTCCGCAGGCGATGCACTTGGCCGCGTCATACACCGGCAATTGCGCCCCGATGAAGCTCATATCCCGGTAGCGGCTGGTGCCCGCCGGCACGATGGGCAGGAAGCGATCCCAGGGAACTTTCTTGCCATCCAGGATGGGCTTGACCATTTCCTGGTAGAAGACCTCCTGGTAGTTCTCCGTCAGGTTCACCGGTTTGACGATGCCCATCTGGTCCTTGTCGCTGAGGATCACCGGCAGCCCCGCGGTTCTCGGGCCTTGGCCGAAGTTTTCCGGCAGCGGCGGGGTGTAGGCCGGGGTGGTGGCGTCCAGGGCCAGGGCCCCGGGGGCCTTGTCGCTGACCTGGCCCGAGGCCTGCTCCGCCCCGTACTTCAGCAGGGAGACGTTGGACTCCAGCATTTCCCGCTTTTTGGTGCCCAGCTTCTTTTCCAGGATTTTCTTGAAGCGCTGCTCGAATTCCCGCTCCGGCAGGATGCCCATCTCCCGGTTGATGAGGCCCAAAAACGCCGCCCCGGGGAGGTTCCGGTTCAGGTGCTGCAGCGCTGCCCGGGTGCCGTCGATGGTCATGAGCTTGATCTGCCGGTACTTGATCAGGGACTGCACCTGGGACGAAAAGGTGGCCATGATGTCGTAACAGCTCTTGGCGGAGTTGATCACCAGGAGGCCGTTTTCTTTCAGGCCGCCCACGTACTCCTTCAAGATCTGGTCCGAAAGAAACTTCTCATTGAAGAAGGCCAGCACGTCCCGTTCCGTCAATTCCGAACTGTTGCGGATGGGTTGCCCCGAGATGCGCAGGTTCATGAACACCGGGGCGCCCTTGCGGGCCGCGCCGTAGCGCGCCCCGGACTGGATGTATTTCTTGCCCGTACCGATGTCCTGGGCATAGATCAGGGCCGCGGACTCCAGCGCCGTCTTGACCCCTTCGGCCCCCACCCCGATGAAGGTCATGCCCAACTCCCGCTCCAGGTAGCCGGGCAGGGGGGTAGGCCGGAGCGTCATGGGGCCTTCGATCCCCACGTAAAAATCCCGCTGGAAGCGCCGCTTCTTTTCGTAAAAGGAGAGCATGTTCTCCACCACCGCCGCGGCGTCGTATTTGTTGAAGTCCTTGCTGCCCAGGCCGTAGACCCCGTGGAACAGGGTGGGCATGTCCTCCCGGCCATAGATGCGGTGCTCTTTTTTCCCTTCCCGCCCGGCCCGGATGGAGATTTGCAGCGCCGCCTGCACGTCCGCCAACAGCAGTTGGTTGTGGGCGGTGCCGGTCCGCTCCAGGACCGAGATCACCTTGGCCTTGCGCATGCCATAGGCCAGCTCTTCATAGCAGGGCGGGTTGAACAACACCGGCCGCACCACCCCGATCTTGTACCCCTTCACGTCCCGGTAGTAGTCCACCACGTCCTTAACCACGCCGGCGGCGGAGCCCAGGATGACCACCACCATGTCCGCGTCTTCGGTGCGGTAGCACTCCACTACCTTGTGGTTGGTGCCCAGCATCTGGTTCATGATATTCATGGCAATCACGAAGCCCCGCCGGAAAAAGCGGTACGCCAGGTCCTGGGCCACCTGGCCTTCCATGGTCAGGTCCGTGTCCGTGAAGGTGCCGGTGAGGGTGCCGTGCTCGAAGTTGGGCTGGTAGATCCGGTTGGGCGGACCCACGTAATATTCTAGGAAGGCGTCCGAGAGCTCCTTGATGTTTTCGATGGCGTGGCTCTTGATGAAGCCGTCGCCGATGACCATAGTGGGCAGCATCACCTGTTTGAGCTCGCTCACCTTGAAAGCCACCGGCAACAGGTCGTGCAGCTCCTGGTTGTCCTCGCTCACCAACTGGGCCCAGCCGGCGTTGCGTACCGCGTAGAAGTCGGTGTGGCCGCAGTGGATGCTCAAAGAGCCTTTGTTGACCTCCCGGGCCATGACCGTCATGATCACCGGCAGGCGCTTGCCGGCTACGGAAAAGAGATTCTTGGTCTTGAGCACCAGGCCCTGGGACGAAGTGTTGTCCACATAGCGCCCCCCCTGGCAGGCCATGGCCTCCACCGCCGCGATGGCCGAGAGTTCGTCCGAGGGCTGGAAATACATCAGCTCGTTGCCGAAGAGGTTCTTCTGGCCGCTGGCCGCCACCCGGGCGAAGGTCTCGGCAATGGGGGTGGAAGGGGTGATGGGATAGCCGCAGAGACCGTCCACCAGGCGGGTCAGTACCGAAATGGCCGCTTGGTTGCCATCCATGAGCACCTCTTGGCGTTTCCGCAGATTCTCCAGCAAGGTTGGGGGGATGGCGGCCAGGTCGAAGGCAAAGAGTTCGTTGGCGTCAAAACGCTCCCATTCCGTGGGCCAGTCGATGGGCAGGACTTTGGCCCTTTGAGTTTGGCGCAGCCGGTGGTAGGGGAGTTGCTGGCGCAAGGTATCGATTTCGGTGCTGGGCCTCATGTCGGGACTCTCCTTTGTAAGCATCTGGTCCCTTCTTTATCGCAAATTAATAAACTCTTGGCAATTATTATTCATTTGACGCCCGCAATTATCCTTCATATAATGATATTCAGTTAATTGAAGGATAACGATGGCGCCTGCATATCGCTTCCGTGAATTTACCCAGAACCAGCCCCGCACCTTGGGCCGCGCCCTGGCCGCCTACCAGGCCTATCTCGACGCCCTCCAGGCCGGCCGGCCCCTCAGGGGCTCCATGCACTGGAAGCAGATCAAGGGCCGGGAATATCTCTATAAATACCGCGACCGCGCCGGGCACGGCTCCTCCCTCGGGCCCCGGTCCCCCGAAACCGAGCGCCTCTTTGCCGATTTCCACCGCCGCCGCCGGGAACATGCCGCCCAGCTCCACACCCGGCGTCAGCAGTTGGCCGAGGCCGCCCGCTTCTGCCGCGCCGCCCTGATCCA
>JBKQVS010000155.1:0-66190 GCA_052139855.1 Desulfobaccales bacterium | reverse complement strand
CCCTGCTTCATGGCCAGTTCCATGAAGGTCACCACGGTGGGATGGAGGATGGTATGGGCCATTTTCTGCCCGCCCATGCGATAGGGCGACTCCACCTTGTCGGCCCCGGCCCGCAGGAGCTTCTGTTCCGAACCCGGCTCTTCGCCCCGGGCCACGATGAAGAGCTTCGGGTTAAGGCTGCGGGCGGTCAGGACGATATAGACGTTGTCGGCATCGGAGCCCACCACCGCCACCAGCCCCTTGGCCCGCTCGATGCCGGCCTCCAGGAGGACCTCGTCCCGGGTGGCGTCACCCGTGAGGAAGTAATAACCCAGTTCCTCCAGGCGGGGGATGTGGTCCGCGGTTTTATCGATGACCACCAGGGCCAGGCCCCGGGCAGTGAGGTGCCGGGCGATAATTTCGCCGATGCGCCCGAAGCCGCATATGATGTAGTGATTTTTTAGCCTTCTGATGTGTTTGATCAATTTTCGCCTTCCCAAGACCGCCTGGAGCTCCCCTTCGATCACCACCCGGGCCAGGGAGCTCACGATGTAGAACAAGACCCCCATGCCGGTGAGGATGAGCACCATGTTGTAGATGCGCCCGATGTGGTCCAGGGGATGGATCTCGCCGTAGCCCACGGTGGCGAGGGTGGTCACCGTCATGTAGAGGGCGTCGAAGAAATTCCAGCCTTCCAGCCACATGAAGCCCAGGCTGCCGAAGATTAACAGCGCCAGCAGGCAGGCGGCCCACTGGGCGATTTTACGAAAGGTTACCATGGGTGCGGTTGGGCTGCAAGTTCTGGCCTGCGACGGCTAAGGGTTTGAAAAGCACGGCTGGGTCATCTCCGACTCCGGGGCGCGCCGGGACGCGGTTCAGGTAAGCGAGGCCGCCGCCTGCAGGAGAAAATGTAGGACATCTATATCCGGTTGTCAAACCCGGGAGGCGGTTTTTCACCTGAGGCTGCTGATCCGACCCGGACGGTCCTCTTTTTCTGGCGGGGTAAGGTTAAATGGTTTGTCAGAGGACGATGGTTTATGGTAATCAGATGACCATGGGGATGAGAAAACGCACCTCCTGGGGCCTGGCTGCGGCCCTGGGTCTGCTTTGCCTTTGGGGCTGCGCGCCGCGGCTGGCCCCGGCCACCCCGGCGGGGGTGACGATGCAGCCCGGCCGCTATCTGACGTTGTATTATCGAGCCCCGGAATTTACCCCGGCCCAGGCGGCGTATGTCCTTACGCCCTTCGAGGTGGAAACGGCCCAGGGCGTTGCCGCCGACACCTTCAAGGGCTTCTTTATGGAAGAATTGACCCTGGCCTGGCGGGCCAACGGCCTCAAGCTCTCTGACCAGGGAGACACCGCGGTCACCGGCACGGTGCAATTTGTGGCGGTGCGGGGCGGGGCCTGGCGGTTTCTGAGCGGCAAGATCGGGGCCGACCTGATCGTGTCCGCGGCCATCACGAAAGGGAGCGACACCTGGTTCGCCTGCCAGGACCGGATCAGCCTGAGTTCACCGGTCAATCCCGGCCCGCCGGCCCCCAAGGAAACCGAACTGCTGCTGCGCTTGGCGGCCCGGACTTTTGCGATCCACCTGCTCAATGAGATGCTGCTTTACTGGCCGCCCGCCGAAGGCAAATAAATTTCTCCAAAGACCCTGACGATGAGGCGGGGGCGCTCCTTGGAGGTGGTGAAGAGCTCGATCAGGCCGGCATAGGCGCCCGACTGCTGGCTCTTGTCGCGCACCTCCAGGACATAGACCTTGTCCGGCACTTCCGCCTTGAGGCTCACGTCGATCTTGTCCGGGATGGTGGTGCGGAAATGGGTAATCTGAAAGGGCCCGGGCAGATGGGAGATGAACCGCACCTGGCCCTGGATATTGCTGCCGGGGGCGCCTCGCAACCGCACGATATGGCTGGGCTGGATCTCGATGAAGGGTTGGGCCATTCCCGTCAGAGTTAGGTGCAGCATGGGCTGGTCCGGGTCATTGAGCCTGACCTTGGTTTCCTTCTTGAACTGGTGGATTACCGAAAAAGGTTTGATGGTCAGAGTGATGTTCCCCTGACCGCCGGGAGGGATGGTCTTATCAAAGCTGGGCACGGTGCAGGCACAATCGGGGTCCACATCCTCGATATGTAAGGGCGCGGTGCCGGTGTTTTGGATCACGAAGGTGTGGGTCAGGGCCCGGTCTTCGAAAATTGTGCCGAAATCGAAGGCGGTTTCCCGGACGACGGCGTGGGGCGCGGCCCCAGCCGCGGGGATGGGCAGGCTGCCCCAGAGGATGGCCCCCGCCCCCAGGAGCAGGAGGGTCCAGACGCAGGTGAAAGGTCGTAACTGCCGGGTGATTTTCAAGTAATGGGAATTAGTCACGGTTGGTAAACGCTCCTTGCCGCGGCTCGTTCTTCCCGTCTGACTGGCGGGTATGGGTTTTCCGGGGAAATTGCGGTTTCGCCTGGCCGGCCGGAAGTGGAGCCCTAAGATTCTTACCTTCTATATTACCAGAAACATTTGTCAAGGTAGGCGAAAAGATTTATGATAACTCCGTGATCTCAATCAAATCCTGGGGAATCTTACCGGCTTCTTCAGGGCAGGAGGTGTAAGGATGCACCGTAAGATTCGTCTGGTGGGGATGGCGGTGGCCGCGTCGCTGTTGCTCATCTTGGGCAGCGGTTGTGCCTCGTCTCAGGGCTACAAGAATCCGGATGTGGAAGCCACGAGCCAGCGCACCAAGGGGACCGCAGATGAGTTGTCCCCCCAAGCGCCGGTGGGAGCGACCAACGTCAAAAGAGTGGGCAATCAGTGGACCTGTGAACAGAATGGCCGACTGATGATTTATGATGACGCCGCCTCTTGTTGGCAACCCGGGCGGAAGTAACCACAGGGCGGATAAAGGGAGGCGATGCTCCGGCGCCGGGCTTTAGGGCCGGGCTCGAGCAGGCATTGGTGAAGGGGGGAGCGGCTTACCCTATCTTTTGAAAATTCTATGAATTTCAAAGAGTTTTCCGGGGCAGGAGGATTAATCGATGCACGTTAAGATACATCTCGCCTTTCTTGCGATGATCGTGGCACTGTGGGTCGGCTTGGGAAGTGGATTGGCCGCACCCCAGATCGAGCAAGTCCCGATGACCCCATATATGCGCAGCGCCGTGGGCACGCCGGACGAGTTGTCCCCGTTGGCGCCCGCGGAAGCAAGACAGGTGAAAAAGGTGGGCGACAAATGGACCTGCGTCATCAATGGGCAGCCCATGGTTTATAATGACGCGGCTTCGCGTTGGGAACCGCAGTCGCAGCCTTTACCGAGAAAATAAGAGGTTGGTGCATCACTTACGCCTCATATTTTATAACTCTTGATAAGATTTGTGGACCTCGGTGTGAGGGTGCAGTGCACGGCACCTAAGGGGTGTGATAGAATACGCCCCTGGCATAAAACCATCGGTTGGATGGCATCTTGGGGTTAAGGGGGGCAGCAGCCATGCCCATGAGCAAAATCCACCGCCAGACCCGGGAAACGGAAGTGAATCTGGAACTGGAGCTGGACGGCCGCGGCCGGGCCGCCATCGACACCGGCATCCCGTTTTTAGACCACATGCTGCATCTGTTTGCGGCCCACGGGTATTTTGATTTGAGCCTCAAGGCGGTGGGCGACCTGGAGGTGGATCAGCACCACACCGTGGAAGACATCGGCATCTGCCTGGGACATGCCTTCAAGGAAGCGCTGGCCCTGCGGCCCGGGGTGCGCCGGTTCGGCTCGGCCCGGGTGCCCATGGACGAAGCCCTGGCGGTGGTGACGGTGGACCTGAGCAACCGCCCCTTCCTGCACCTGGAGGTGGAACTGCCGCCCGGGAACACGGGGCTGGACCCGCAGCTCCTTAAGGAGTTCTGGCGGGCCGTGACCGTGCATGGCGGCATGACGCTCCATATCACCGTGCCCTACGGCGAGAATACCCACCACGTATTGGAAGCGGTGTTTAAGGCCGCGGGCCGGGCCCTGGACGAGGCCACCGCGGCGGAACCGCGGGCCGAAGGCGTCCCGTCCACCAAGGGGGTGCTTTAAGGCGGGTTCTGGGTTCTGGGTAAAGAAAAATGAGGCGCGTCAAGGAGATATAGCTTTACCGGGGTGGATTTGACCGGGAAAACGGCATCATAACCAGGTTTCCTTGACACTCGATTATTTGGGGGGCGGATCTGCGGGTCCGCCCTTAGCTTTTGGCCTTGATAAACGTACCGTTTTCATACTCTTGGAAGGCCACCCGCAGTTCCTCTTCCGTGTTCATCACGATGGGGCCGTACCAGGCCACCGGCTCGCCAATGGGCGCGCCCGACACAAACAGGAACCTCACCGCCTCCACTTCCGTGGAGACCATTACCTGATCGCCGTCGCCAAAAAGGACGAGGGTGGCGTTCCCCACGAACGGCTCTCGTTGCATATCGAAATAGTTGATCCCTTCAACCTCGTAGGAAAACGGGTTTTTCTCCCGGCAGAAGTACCCCTTGCCTTCGATGACATAGGCGAACACGGTATGGCCCCGCCGGGTGGGGTGCAGGAATTCCGCGTGGGGCGGGACGGTGACGTCGAGATATTCCGGGTCAATGACGATGTCCGTAACCGGGCCGGTTACCTCTCCCACCCGGCCGGAGATGACCTTGATTTTCACGCCGTTGGCCAGGATTACTTCCGGGATGGTCCGGCTCTTCACGTCCCGGTAGCGGGGAGGCATCATTTTGTGGGATTTGGGCAGATTGGCCCACAACTGAAAGCCGTCCATCACTCCCCGGGGGTCCCCCTGGGGCATCTCCTGGTGGATGACCCCACTGCCCGCGGTCATCCATTGGACGTCGCCGGAGGTGATAATGCCCTTATTGCCCATGCTATCGCCGTGCTCCACGGCGCCTTTGAGCACGTAAGTGATGGTCTCGATGCCCCGGTGCGGATGCCAGGGGAACCCCTTGAGATAGTGCTCCGGCCGGTCATTGCGAAAATCGTCCAGGAGCAGGAAGGGGTCAAATTCCGGCACTTCGCTGAAGCCGAAGACGCGCTTAAGATGCACCCCGGCCCCTTCGAGGGTAGGTTTGGCCTTCAAGACCTTACGGATATTTCGGGTGGTTGTCATGATGGTTCTCCCTGGCACCTGGGTCGGGAACAGGTGGTTAGCCGACCAAAAGTCTGGCTGATTCAAATATAAGACCGGTTGGCGATTAAAGCAAAGACCGGGGGCTTTTTACCAGAAATGGGGGATAAAGCCGGTATAAATTGAGCCAGTTAGCCCGGTTGAGAAAGGCTGGCCGGCCTGGCTGGGGGAGCCAAAAAATTTTCTAAAAATTTCCTTGCCATCTTGTTTTTCGGCAAAGGATGATTAACATAGATTTGCCAGGCAGTCGAGTCTGAGCACCGGTCAAAAAGGTGACCGGGGAGGCGGCGGCCAGCCGCACCCCGAACGAGGGCAGGGTCGCTCTCCGGCCTGGACTTCACGGCTACCTGCTTTGGCCCTGAGCACGAGCCGGCCGCAGACCCGAAGTTTTCAAACGGTGGGCGGGGCGCTGATTGCCGGAAGCGGCGGTAGATGCCCGCTCGGAAGCTGAAGCGGTGAAGGACGCCACGGGGCGTTCCGGACGGATGTCCGGCGACTTCCTTTGGGGAAGATTGAAAAAGGTTCCGTGGTACCGGGAAGCCGGGGATTAACAGAGCAGTCTCCTCGTGGAGTGGAGGCGTCTGAATTCCCGGCTTCTCTTCGTTTTACCCCTCGATTTGCTTTGCCAAAGGGTGCGCCTGGCGTACCAGCGATAACCTGCCGGGTTGGGCCAGCCGGCCCATTCTCCCGCTATTTTAAGATGGTGAAGTGAGCCGTAGCTTCCCGGATGACCTTTTCCAGCCCGATTATGCTACAATGGCACATGATGGAACGACGGGAATTTGTCAAGCGGGTGGGGCTGGGCCTGGCCGCGGGCTGGGCCATGGGCCGGCTGTCCTGGCCGTTTAGCGCCTGGGGCGCGGGACCGGAGCTGCGGTTGGCGCTGTTGGGCGACGCCCATCTTAAAGACGGAAATGACCGGCGGCCCGAGGCGATAGCCCTGGCCCGGGCGGTGGCGGAAATACGCCAGCTCTCGCCGCCGCCTTCGTTGGTGCTCTTTGCCGGCGACCTGGCCCACCGGGGCGGGACCTGCGCCCTGGACCTGGGGAAAGAAATCCTTGGGGACCTGCCCGGGCCCTGCTGGGCGGTAAGAGGCGAAGGGGATCACGGTCCGGGAGGAAAAGCCGCCTGGGTCCGATGTTGGGGGGAGCCCCGGTTCTCCCGGGCGTTTCAGGGTTTTCATCTCCTGGGATTAGACACGGCGCTCAGGTTTAGTGCCGGCGGACCGGTCTTTGAGATCGGGGCGGAGCAGCGCCAGTGGCTGGCTCGGGAGCTCGCCGCCCTTTCCCCGGCAACGCCCCTGATCATCTTATCCCACGCCCCCCTCCGGCGGATCTTCCACCCCTGGCAGCAGTGGACCGGTGACGCAGCGGCGGTGGCCCCGCTCCTGGCGCGGTTTCATCAGGTGTTGTGCGTCCACGGCCACGTGCATGGCTTGGAGACAGGGGTTAGGGAGCAGGGGATAGGGGCCGGTTATGCTGAGAAGCCCATCACCCACTTCGGCCTGCCGGCCACCGCCTGGCCACGGCCCCTGGCGGTGCAGGGGACGCCGGGGGTAATGCGCCCCGGGCTGGGCCCCCGGGGCTGCGGCTGGGCTGTCATGGCCGCGGACTCGGCCTCGCTTCGATTAGAACCACAGATATGGCAGACCTAGAGAAATCTCACGCAAAGGCGCAAAGACGCAAAGACAAATACGCCAAGAAGAAATATAGGCGGCCACAGGCCGCCCTATAACAGATTCGTTTTTTCGTAATTTTCGTCAGGAGCTCTTTGCTCCCTTCCTCAAAGCCTTCCTATAAAACTCCCCTCACTCTACGGCCGCGTCTTGAAGCTCGGGTTCCGCCTGGGAGGGGCAGTCTCGCGGCGGGCCAGCACTTCCTCCACTTTGGACTCCAGGCGGGCCATGAGCGGCGGCAGAGTGTTTTCGTCCAGGGCCGAGATGGCCACCCCGTGATGGATGCGGCATTGCGGGGCCGCCAGGTTGGGGTCCGCCAGGTCTTGCTTGTTGAAGACCATGAGCACCGGTTTGTCGTGGAGGGCCAGGGAGGTCAGGATGTGCTCCACCGCGGCCATTTGCTCCATGAAGCGCGGGTTGCTGAGATCAATGACGTGGATCAGGAGGTCGGCGTCCTCCAGTTCTTCCAGGGTGGCTTTGAAGGCTTCCAGGAGATTCTTGGGCAGATTTTTGATGAAACCCACCGTATCGGTGATGATCACCTCCCTTTCTTTGGGGAAGCGAAGGCGGCGGCTGGTGGGGTCCAGGGTGGCGAAGAGGCGGTCTTCGGCCAGGACCGCGGCGTGGGTCAGGGCATTAAACAGGGTGGATTTGCCGGCGTTGGTGTAGCCGATGATGGAGAGGACGGGCAGGTTCAGACGGCGGCGGGGCTGACGCCGCTCACGGCGTTCATTCCTGATGCGGGACAGGTCTTGTTGGAGCCGGTGGAGGCGCTCCCTAAGGCGGCGGCGGTCAATCTCCAGCTTGGACTCCCCGGGGCCCCGGCCGCCGATGCCGCCCATGAGACGGGAGAGGGCGTCGCCTTTGCCCACCAGCCGGGGCAGGAGATATTTCACCTGGGCCATCTCGACCTGGAGCTTGCCTTCCCGGCTGCGGGCCCGCTGGGCGAACAGGTCCAGGATGAGCTGGGTGCGGTCGATGACCTTGAGTTCGGAAAAGTTGGTGATGGAACGCATCTGGGAGGGGCTGAGCTCGGCGTCGAACACCAGCATGTCCACCCCCTGCTGGAGGGCCTGGATGACCAGTTCCGAGAGCTTGCCCTTGCCCATGAGAAAACGGGGGTCGAACCGGGGGCGGCGCTGCAGGATGGTGGCCGAGACGTTAAGACCGGCGGAGCGGGCCAGTTCCTTGAGCTCTTCCAGGGAATCCTCGGTCGCGGGGCGGTTGGCCCCGGAGACGCCGATAAGGATGGCGCGTTCCCGATTTTTACCCGGGCCGGCAGGGGCCAGGCGGGAGAATTCCGCTTCCAGGGAAGCCATCAGGGCCTCGAAATCGAGGTGCAGGGCGCCCACCTGCCGGGCCTGCAGGATGGCCCAATTCTGCCCATATACCGGCTGGGGCAGGAGGTGGGCGATCTCGATGGCGCCGGGCTGGCCGCCGGTTACGGCCAGGGCGGCCACCGCATCCAGGCGCAGCAGGGCCAGGTCCATGAGATCCTCATGGTTCAAAGGGCCGGCGTCCAGGTGGGTGTGGATTAGGCGGAGGCCTTTGAGGCGGCCTTTGACGCCGCGCTCCCGGGGCAGGGTGGGGATGAGGAGACCCTTGGCGTCGCCGACGATGACGTAGGCCACGGCGCCCTGGCGGTCGACCAAGACGCCGATCTGCCGGCGGACCTCGGCGGAAATCTCGGCCAGCTGCCGGGCCAACTCCGGGGTAACCATCTGGGCCGGCGGCACCTTGCGGCGATAGAGGCGCTCCAAGGCCCTGGTTTGATGGGTTTTTAAACCGGTGAGATTGCCTAAAGGACGGTGGATGGATGAAGACCTCTTATTTTTTATGTCAGGCTTGGATTTCTATATCACAGACTTAGTAACCTACTTAAATTTATGACAATTAGATGTAAGATTAGTTTTGACCATTGTTAGTTTAAATTAATTATAATTTATTCATGTAAGGCGCCTCAACCGTGTTTCCAAGTTTGACTGAAGTGAATCATAACCCTCTCTATTTGGCAGATATTTTAGAACTCTATGGTGGCGTAGATCTGATGGAACATCATCAATGGATTGGGTAATAGGAATGACATGCTTCCCAAGAGTATGAGCTACTCCAGTCTCATACATTACATTAGGATTTTTGCCAGAAAAATCGACAACTACAACTCGCGAGCAATAGATAAGCTCGAAAATATCCTGAATAAATGTTGTATTCTCCCATATATCATCTGCCCGAAAGCAAAATAAACCTGCCGCTATGCAGGCCTTCTTTATTGCATCGTATGTTTGACGAAACTCAGCCTGAAAAGGCATCATTACTGCAATCAATTTGTCCTGAGGTTGTTTTTCAGGAACTCGAAAGACCTCAGGACAAAATGTAATCACTTTCTCCGGCACACGATCTTCTGTTGCAGTGGAGACAAACTCACCGTAAGTAGGCGTCAGTTTAACATTCTTGGTACGATTATCTATCCTTATCATAAGTCCATAAGACTTCAACGAGTCGTTTACAGTAGCAACGGCTTTTTCATGGTCTGTGTCTAAATTGGTCATAAAATGATTAGGATGTAGCAAATATTCAATCACTTTCACCATTGCTCGCGAAGGCATATTCGGTCCAGACGGTGAAAGTTTGTTTATTCCATCCAAGACTGAGCGAACCCAGTGCCTTCGGGTTGTGCCATCATGGGCATAGTCAAGGTCAAGCTCTTGAAAAAAGCGAGTTAAATAAGAAGAACTCCTATAAGGAAAATATGTAAACGGTGCGTCACCGCATATCATCTCGGCCAATTTCGTGAGTCCAGCAGGTCCTATCTCCATATCATAGCTCCATGAAAAACAATGAACAACGCTTGGAACTAAACATTTAGATTATACGTATAATAATGATTGTCTATTGAAATTTCAAGATATTAATATTCTAAGTCTTTTGTGCAAATACAAAACTCAAAGATAGAAACTACTCACGAATTTCAAACCGCTTGCTTAATGACCCGGACGGTTTCCATCAGGCCGGGCTGGAGGACGTCCACCAGGGCGAGGCTGAGCCCGGCCCCGGCCAGGAGCGCCAGGGCGGCTTCCTCGACGCGGAGGGGATAGGTGTGCCGGAGGCCGCTCCTGAGGTTGGAGAGGCCGGCCATGGTCCGGGCCGGCTCGCCCCAAAGGCCGCCGCCATGCAGCAGCCGCACGGTCTTGACGACTTCGCCCACCTGGGCCCAGGCGTCGGGCCAGGCGAGGTTGGGGATGACCGGGTCGAAAATCAACTGCTCGTCCGTGAGGCCGGCGGCCAGGGCGTGTTCCCGGAGCGTCAGGGCCAGGGTGAGTTTTTCTTCCAGGGAGGCCCCAGGGCGGGAGTGGGCGTCAAGGAGGAGGAGAACCAGGTCGGTCTGATGCCTTGCCGCCAGGGGCAGAATGTCCCGGAGTTTTTCCGTCTCCAGGGTGCAGGCGTTGAGGATGGGGGGCTGGTCCGCCACCGCCAGGCCCCGGGCCAGGACCGGGGCGCTAGGGCTGTCCAGGATGAGGCGCAGGCCGGTGACCTGCTGCACCGCTTCCACCATGAAGCCCATGCGGTCGTGGCGCCGGGGAGGCAGAAATCCGGGGTTGATGTCGATGAGGTTAGCTCCGGCCTCCTCACAGCGGCGGGCCAGTTCCTGGAGGGGGTGGGGGTCGAGGGCGTCAAGGGCCTGGGCCACCGGGGGGTTGAGGATGTTGAGATTGTCCGCGGTAACGATCAGGAGCATGCCAGCCTTCTGAGGAGCTCG
The DNA here is from genome assembly GCA_052139855.1 of Desulfobaccales bacterium. Taxonomy (GTDB): domain Bacteria; phylum Desulfobacterota; class Desulfobaccia; order Desulfobaccales; family 0-14-0-80-60-11; genus 0-14-0-80-60-11. The sequence goes on along the minus strand of JBKQVS010000155.1, from coordinate 55,653 downwards.
GCCCGCACCTGGAGCAACTCAGCCTCAATGGCCGACACCGTCAGGGTAAGTTCCTCGGCCCAGACGGCTCGCTTGAAGTTCTGTTGCATGAGCGGCAGGTTGGCCCGGGCAATGTGGTGCGCGCCTCGAAAGGCGGCGCCCAGCAACTCGCAGGCCACCAGCAGGTCAGCCAACAGGTGAAGTTTACAGCCGCTGCCGCTCTGGCAAATCAAGGCCAGACCCTCCTGGGTCTGCTGCATGATCCTTAACGGACAGGCCACCGCCTCCTCCAGGGCCGCGGCCAGGGTTTCGGGGTCCTCTGCGGCCAAGGCCTTGGCAAGAGAAAAATAGGCCTGGACATCCTCGGCCTGCAGGCGCCGGAGCGCGGCGGACACAACGCTTACCCGGGCCAGAAGATCGTCCCAGGGGAGGCCGGGATTTTTCGAAGGCCCCTGGCGATGGTGCTCCAGCCGGACCACTTTCTCGATCAGGGCCAAGCCCAGGGCGGCGCTGTGGGCCGCGGCGGCACCGCCGCCGGGGTCAGGCCGGGCCAGGGCCAGGGCTTTCAGGAAAGCAGAATCCATGTCTCTCCCTTGGTCAACGTGAGCGCCGGGGACGGTAACCGGGCGTAGGATCAATTTTCCCCTATTGTGGGGCCAAGTCGAGACGGGGTCAACTATTCTTTGGAGCAAAAATCAATCTGGAGGGGTTAACGGTATGGAAGAGCGGGCAGGATAGTTCGCCGATAACCTGGTTTTAAGGGTTCAACGTCGAGGCAAGAGGTTTTACGCATCAATTTTTGACAGAGACAGAAATGTGCCGCATAATTACAAATTATTAACTTTTCAGAATTAGGGTGATCTAAATGAACAGATCGGACATTTTGGCAAAATGCTACACCTCGCGGAGGAATGTATGAGAAGGCTGAGTGTTATTTTTGCACTGGCAATTTTGCTGGCTGTAGGCGCGATCGGGACGATGTCCGCACCTTCTTGCGCTCAGATGTATGGCTATAACTATCCACCCCCGCCCCAGAATATTTACGCGACCCCGTGGGTTGGGCCTAATACGCCTTGGACCTTTTACCAGGGTGATTGGTTTTTAAATGGCATACTGCAATATTTTTTCGGCAATCAATATGGCTGGGCCCCGTATTACGCTTATCCGACCGTCTATATTGTCAGGCCCTTTACGTGGTATGAGCCGAGGTGGAATGTGTGGTATCAACACAATCCGCATTACTGGCAGACTTTTACCCAAAAGTATCCCTATTGGCGCGGACATCGGGTTGGCCAGCACTATGACCAGAATTTTTATAATACGCACCATCGCGGCCAGGGGGAAGGTTGGCAGCAAGGATTCCATGGCGTCCGTCCGCCTGAGGCTCCTGGTCACGGCGTGCGCGGCCCTGGAACTCCTGGCACCGGCGTCCGTGGCCCTGTAGGCCCTGGTCCGGCCGTTCGTGAACCCAGAGCCACCGGTCCCGGTGGTCCTCCCACCAGCGGCACCGGTCCAGCCGTCCACACCCCCGGAGGCACAGGTCCCGGGTTTCATCCCGCTGGTCCCACTGGTCCAGCTGTTCAGAAACCCGGCGGCACAGTTCCTGGCAGCCCTCCCCCTGGAGCAACTGCTCCCGGCGTGCGTCCTCGTGGAACCGCGGGTCCCGGCGGTGCTCCGGCTGGCGCCACCGCTCCGGTGGTTCATAAACCGGGAGGCACAGGTCCTGGGGGTCCTCCCCCTGGCGCCGCGGGCCCAGCCGTTCAAAAACCCGGAGCCACAGGGCCGGCCGTTCAGAAACCTGCCGCCACTGGTCCTGGGGTGCGTAAACCTGAAAAGACTACGGGTGGTGAAGAAAAAAAGCAGCAGTAGTTCTTCTGCCGGTTCAAGGTCCCAGATCGCTCAACCTGGGCGATCTGGGACCATTTTGTCTGCGAAATCAAGGTGTTCCCGGCTTGACCCTTATACCCACTCCAGCAGAAAAGCGGCGAGTTTAAACGATTCCGGCCAAGAAGATTAACGGAGGTGATCCCCGGATCAATCGCCGCTAATCTCTCCGGCCCTGACGAGGGGTTCGGCCTCGCCCACCCTCCCGGTTTCGGCCGGGTAGCCCGGGTATGACGAGAACTTTCACCGGCATCAGCAAAATCTTGGCAATCGCAGGGTAACGTTGGCGGCGGCATTACGGAAGCAAATCCATGGAGTCTCCAGTTTGATTAAAAAATTATCAGGATTGAGCTTGTTTCAGCTTAACTTGCACACGTGCTGGTAGATGGTTATAATTTAAAGAAAACAGCAAGGCTGGCTTGGCATTATTGATGAAGTCAGTCCTCCCCACGAGACCATGGAAAAAATCCCCGATCCCAAAGAGCTGGAAAAAGAACTGAGTGACTACCTCACCAAAAAATATGGCAGCCGGATTAAAGTGATGGCGCCGCATTGGGTGGCCAAACCGGAGATAGATGACGAGGGTCAGGGCAAGGGCGCCAACCTGGGCCGGATTAAATTCGACCTGAAACCGGAGGAGTTGGAAGCATATCTCCAGGAGTACGTCATCAAGCAGGATTTGGCCAAGTCCATCCTGGCCACCAAGGTCTGCACCCATTTCAACCGGATCCGCCATTCGCTGGAATTAGGCCGGGACCCGGAACCCGGGGTGGGCTCCATTAAAAACAACATCATCCTGATCGGCCCCACCGGGGTGGGCAAGACCTACCTGGTCAAACTCATTGCCAAGAAGATCGGGGTGCCGTTCATCAAGGGCGATGCCACGAAATTCAGCGAAACCGGCTACGTGGGCGGCGATGTGGAAGACTTGGTGCGGGACCTGGTTTATGCCGCGGGCGACGACCTGGAACTGGCCCAATACGGCATCATCTATATTGACGAAATCGACAAGATCGCCTCGGCCGGGCACGCCTGGGGGGGGCCGGATGTGTCGCGCACCGGGGTGCAGCGGGCCTTGCTGAAGCCCATGGAAGAGACCGAGGTGGACCTGAAGGTGGCCCATGACCCGGTTTCCCAGATTCAGGCCATCGAGCACTACCGGCGCACCGGCAAAAAGGATAAACGCACCCTCAACACCCGGCACATCCTGTTCATCGTCAGCGGCGCCTTCAACGGCCTGGATAAGATTGTCAAGGAGCGCATCAGCAAGCAGGAGATCGGCTTCCGGGGCGAGATGACCTCCCGGGAACTGGACCGGACTTTTCTCAAGCATGTGACCTCAGAAGACCTGATCAAATATGGTTTTGAATCGGAATTCGTGGGCCGCCTGCCGGTGATCGCGGTGCTGGATGAACTCACGGCCGATGACCTCTATGATATCCTGCAGAACCCCAACAACCCCATTATCACCAGCAAGAAGCGGGACTTCCGGGCTTACGGCATTGATATCACCTTTGAAGACGAGGCCCTGAAGATGTTGGCGGCCCAGGCCGCCATCGAGAAAACCGGGGCACGGGGCCTGGTAAGCGTCATCGAACGGGTGCTCATACAGTTCGAAAAGCGGCTGCCTTCCACAGAGGTCAAACACGTGGTGGTCACGCCGGAACTGGTGCAGTACCCCGGGGAGGAACTGGAGCGCCTGCTGGCTCACCCCGAGGACCCCGATCACATGGCGAGATTCAGCCAGGCGGCCGTCAAGGAGCGGGAGATCCTGAAAGGGTCCATCCAGCGGCGGGAACCGGAGTTGCTCAACCGGTACCACCTGCCACTCACCGAAACCAGGGTGGAATTACTGGCCGACCTGTACCATCACTGGGATTGTGACTTAAAGACCGCCATGGAAGATCTGGCCCGGCTGCATGACCAGGTGGGCCGTTTCTCAGAAAAGTTTTTGAACCAACACGGGATTCAACTCCATTTCGAACCTGAGGCCATAGATGAGATTCTGCGGCAGGCCGTAGTTCGGGAGACCTCGGCCCTGGCCGTGTGCCAGGAGATGGCCAAGGACCTGGAATACGCCTTGAAACTGGTGCGGGACCGGACTTCCCAGGACCAGTTCATCCTGACCCGGGAGGCCCTCTGCGACCTGGATGCCTATCTCAACCGGGTGATTCGGGAACACTACCAGACCACGCGGTTCAGAGAGTAGGCTGCCCCCATGATCGGAGTTTCCAAACTCTATTGCGGTGCGGTGGAAGCCGGTGATGTGCTGCGTTACCGGGACCGCCGGGCCCAAGACCTGCCTTCGCATCTTCTGCAGTTTTCGTCGGACAAAAAACCGGTGGTGGTGTGGAACGTCACCCGGCAGTGCAACCTCAAGTGCCTCCACTGCTACGCCAAGGCCACCGCGGGCGCGGCGCCGGACGAACTGAGCCACCTGGAAGGCATAGCCCTGCTCCAGGACCTGAAGGAGTTGGGTGTGCCGGTGGTGTTGTTTTCCGGGGGGGAACCGTTGATGCGGCCCGACCTGCCGGAACTGGTGGATTGGACGGTGAGCCATGGCATGCGGGCGGTGATCTCCACCAACGGCACCCTCATCAACCGGGAGAAGGCCCGGCAATTGCGAGACCTGGGCCTGTCTTATGTGGGCATCAGCCTGGACGGCCTTGCTGCCACGCATGACCGGTTCCGGGGACAGCCCGGGGCCTTTACCGCGGCTATGGCCGGGGTGCGGAACTGCCAGGAGATGGGTCTCAAGGTAGGCCTGCGCTTCACGGTGAGCCGGCTCAATTATCAGGAAGTGCCGGCCATCTTCGATCTGGTGGAGGAATATGACATTCCCCGCATCTGCTTCTACCATCTGGTCTATGCCGGGCGGGGCAGCAAGCTGGTGGATGAGGCGCTGACGCATGCCCAGACCCGGGAACTGGTGGACCTGATCTGCGCCCGCACCCGGCGGCTGTTTGAGGGGGGCCGGGCCGTGGAAGTGCTGACGGTGGATAACCACGCCGACGGCCCCTACATCTATCTGAAGCTGCTCCGGGAAGACCCGGCCCGGGCCGCGGAAGTGCTGAAACTCCTGAAGATGAACGAAGGCAACAGCTCGGGCCGGGGCATCGGCTGCGTCAGTTGGGACGGCCAGGTCCACGCCGACCAGTTCTGGCGCCACGAGTCCTTCGGCAACGTTCGGGAGCGCCCCTTCAGCCGGATTTGGACGGACCTGTCCCACCCCCTCATGGCCCGCCTCAAAGACAAGAAGCGCTTTGTGACCGGCCGCTGCGCCGGATGCACCTGGCTGGACGTTTGCGGCGGCAACTTCCGAGTCAGGGCCGAAGCCCTCACCGGGGACCTCTGGGCCCCGGACCCCGCCTGCTACCTCACCGACGCCGAGATTAGCTGAGGAGAAAGGTACCGAGTAGGGCGCGTTTCACGCGCCACTTTTTGGCGCGTAAAACGCACCCTACTTTCTGCGGCCTTTAAATGGCGGGTTTGCGCTATACTTTTCCTCCTACTTCAGGGGCGTAAATCTGCTAAGATGGCCGCAGGTAGGATGGCGGGCGCAATGGGTGCGCCCCCTGCCGGCACAGCCTAACATCTCGAAGCGACTCCCACCCCACAGAGGTGAGGTTATGAAAACCGTGGCCATCGTTAACCCCACCGCAGGCTACCGCCGGGCGCGCCGGGACTGGCCGCGGCTGCTGGCGTCCCTGGGAGAGACGGGGGCCCGGGTGGCCACCTGGTGGACCGAGTCGCCCGGCCAGGCGGAAAGCCTGGCGGCCCGGGCCCGCCGGGAGGGGTTTGAGCGGGTGGTGGCGGTGGGCGGCGACGGGACCCTGCTGGAAGTGGTGAACGGCTTATGGTGGGAATCCCGGGGGGAGCTGCCCAGCGTGGGGGTGGTCCCCTTCGGCACGGGCTGCGATTACGTGCGATGTTTTGACCTGGGGCGGAGCCTCCGGGATAAGGTGATTACCGCCCTGGGGGAGGCCACCCTCAGGGTGAGCCTGGGGTTGGCTCGGCTTCAGGGGTTTGACGGGCAACCTCGACAGCGGGTGTTCGTCAATGTCCTGGGGCTAGGGTTCGATGCCAGGGTCATCGCAAGTTTCCGGCAACAGCGTCTGCGGCTGCCGGGCAAGGTTGGTTACTTCCTCGGCGGGTTCAAGGAACTGGGGCGGCTGATGCATCACCGGATTATTGGGGAGTTGGACGGGCGTCCCTTCAAGACCGAGGCAATGCTGGTGGCCGTGGGGCTGGGGCGCTATTTCGGGGGCGGCCTGATGATAACCCCCGGGGCGTCGCCGCAAGCAAGGCAATTTCACGTGGTCCTGGGGGAAAAGTTGAGCCGCCTGGATTTACTGAGCCTGATCCCCAGACTCTACGCCGGCCGGCATTTGGACCATCCCCGGATAAGCGCGGCTTACGCCGGCCATGTCACGATTGACGCCGATCCCCCGGCGTGGGTGGAAGCGGAGGGGGAGTTGGAGGGGTTTACTCCCCTTGACGTGGCCATAATCCCCGGAGCCCTTTGGATTGCCGCGCCCTCTTTATCGAAGTTATTGCTGCTGCGGCTCTGAAGCGCCCGCGGCCTGTTTCAGAAACACCTTTTTTCCTCAAGGGTGGCAGGTGGGATTAAATAAGCGCTTGATAATCCCCCTAAATCCCCCTTTAGGAAAGGGGGACTTAAAACCTCCGGTCCCAATCTTTCATTGGTTGACAGAAAACATTTGGAGCCTCAGACAAGTTTTGTAATAGGTACGTTCGGATATTCCCTGAACTTCCCAAGCCAAGTTTTCCTTGCGCGGTTTTCCCCATACTCTAAAATATTGCCATGAAAAAATTCCGGATCGCTCTACTCAGTCTTCTCCTGTTGCTTATCCTGGCGCCCTGGAGTCAGGCGGGCCAGGTCGCCCTACAGATCTTTTATGTCAATGATTTTCATGGCTTTGCCGAGCCGTATCAAGCAGGGGCTAATGAGCCGCCCCTGGGGGGTATCGCTTATCTGGCGGGAGCCGTGGACCGGGCTCGCCAGAAACAAGGGTCCTTATTGCTGGCCGGCGGGGATATGATCCAGGGGAACAGCTGGGCCAACCTGTTTCAGGGGAAATCCAGCATCGACGTGATGAACGCCATGAAGTTTGACGCCATGGTGGTGGGCAACCACGAGTTTGATTTCGGCCCCAAGGTCTTGAAAGAAAGGGTGGCCCAAGCCCGGTTCCCGGTGCTGGGCGCCAACGTCAAAGGGGTTCCGGGCCTCAAAGCCTATGTGATCAAAAATCTCCAGGGGGTCAAAATTGCCATCATCGGGGTTGTGACCCCGGACACCCCTTTCACCACCCATCCCCGGAATGTGGCGGGCCTGACCTTCAGCACCCCGGAGAGCGCGGTGAAGAAGTATCTCAAGGAACTCAAGGGCCGGGCCGATATTATCGTCGTCCTGTCGCACTGCGGCTTCCAGGCGGACAAAGAACTGGCCGCCAGGGTGCCGGGGATCGATGTCATCGTCGGCGGCCACTCCCACACGAAGATGCTCCAACCCGAGTTGGTGGGACAGACCATCATCGTCCAGGCCTGGGAACACGCCAAGGCACTGGGGATTTTGAACCTTAAGGTTGAAAATGGAAAGGTCGTGGAGTTTGATGGGACCCTCCAGGAGATCAGCCCCGCCACCGGCCCGGCAAATTGCCAGGTCCAGGAGATTGTGAGCCGCTATGCGGGGCAGGCCGGTCCCCTCTTGCATCGGGCCATCGGCGAGACCCAGGTGGACCTGGACGGGCAGCACGTACGGGAAAGGGAAACCAACCTGGGGGATTTTGTTGCAGATGTCATGCGGGAGGCGGCGGGGGCCGAGGTGGCCCTGATCAACGGCGGAACCATCAGGACCAGCATTGCGAAGGGCAAGATCGAAGTGAAGGACATCTATGCGGCGCTTCCCTTTGACAACTATCTGGTGGCCATCCGGCTGACCGGGGCGCAGCTCAAGGCTGCCCTGGAACACGGCGTGGCCCGGCTGGAAGAGCCGTCCGGCAGATTTCCTCAGGTATCGGGGCTCACCTTTACCTATAGCCGCAGCGCCCCCGCAGAGTCCCGGGTTAAGGAGGTCACGGTGGGGGGCGCACCTCTGGAGCCCCAGAAAGAATACGTGGTGGCCACCAATGATTTTCTGGTGGCCGGGGGGGATGGGTATACGGCCTTCGGCGAGGCCCTGAAAAGCGCCGGCGATTATGGCAACCTGGGGGGCACGCTCACCAGCAGCAAACTGGCCTACAATGACCCCGGCACCTGGCTGCGGGACCTGGTGATCGGCGTGATCCAGGCACGGAAAAGCATCGCCCCTCAAGTGGACGGCCGCATCAAAGCTGTGGATTGATATGCGGGTATATGTTGATGAAAAACCGGTGGATCTGGTTCCGGGGATGCAGGTGAAACACGCCTTGATTGGCGCCGGCCGGATGGCGGAGATCGGCGCGGGTCTCAAAGTCTATGATGCCTGGGGCCATGAACTGGGCCTGGACGGGGCGTTGGCCGACGGCATGAAGATTTTTGTGAAATAGAGTCCTGAAGGGAGACCGGCATGGAAGAGATTGAACTGCCCAAGCCCGAAGAATTGGAAGAAATCAAGGTCCACGCCTTTACCCGGCGGGTGGCGCTCACCACCGCGATTTTTGCGGTCATCCTGGCCATAAGCTCCCTGGGCGGCAACAACGCCATGAAGGACATGATCCTGGCGCAGCAGCAGGCTTCCGATCAGTGGGCTTACTACCAGGCCAAGGCCGGCCGGGAGCATTTCTATCGGGGCCAGAAGATGCGCCTGGAGCTGGACCTCCTGGAAAAAGAGACCTTGAAGCCGGAGATCAGGCAGCGCTATCAAACTGTGCTCAAGGAGATGACCACCCAGGAAGAGCGCTACGGCAAGGAGCGCCAGGACATAGAAAAAGCGGCCCGGAAGCTGGAACACGAACGGGATGCGGCCAGCAGCAAAGATCCCTATTTTGACTTCGCCGAGGTCCTGCTGCAGATCGCCATTGTGATGGCCACCGTGTCAATTTTGTCCCAATCCCGGGCCATTTTCGGGGTGGCCCTCGGCGCCGCCATTCTCGGCAGCCTGTTGAGCCTGAACGGGTTTTTCCTGTTGGTTCACCTGCCGTTTTTGTCGCATTAAGGGGAGCCAGGTTTATCGGTGGGATGGGGAGGGGCAGGGGCGTTTACGGAAATGCAGCAAAAGCTATAGTATCGTGTTACGGGAGTATCTTGCAAATTCCGGCCCCTATTCCGAAGGCCATTATGGGGGCGGTGAGGGCACCGCCCCTACGAAAACCACTAAAAAAAATGAGAATATTTTTGCAAGATATATCTGGGACACAAGACTATCCCCAGCTCTCACCCTCGTGAACTCGCACCTGCCTCAGAGGATCAAATCCTTCACCAGGTAAACCAGGCCCCAGAGGCCCAGGACCAGGCCCATCAGCCACAGGATTTTTTTCCGGGTGAGGGCCCCCGCCGCGGAACTCATGATGGCCAGTTGGAAGAGCATCACGGCCAGGCCAAGTTCTCCTGCCTTCTGGGCCAGGGCTTCCTCCTGGGCGGCCAGGGATTGGGCCACCTGTTTGATCTGGTCCCTCTCCCGGTTCAAGCGGCCCATTTCGTCTTCGTAGGCCTTGATCCTGGCGGTCGCGGTCTTTGGGGCCTTGGCGGTTTTGCCTTCCGAAAGCCCCAGGGATGCCAGGATATCCCGGTGCAGGCCGAAATTATCCTTTCTGAGGCTTTCCACCTGGTAATCCTGCCATTGCTGGGCCTCCCGGGCGGCAAAAATCTGCGCCCGGGTGGCGTAACCGTTTGATTTAAGGGCCGAGACCCCTGCGGCCGCCGCCAGGATGATGATGGTCAGAACTACCAGCTTGAGCCAGGATTCTTGCTGCGGTTCCGGCATGACATGTCCCCGTTACTTTCCATCGGCCTCAGGCCGGTAAACTGATAAACCTTGTAATTTCAATATAGTGACTTATAGGCAGCGTCCAGCCGACCGGCGGGCGAGGTGTATTTATCCTGTAGCTTAACCGGCGTTCATTGTCAATGGTTCGTTAAGGTGAAGTGGATTGGCGGCAGCGGCGCGCCTCCTTTATGGGGCCGCGGCATCGCCCAAGGCGGCGGTGATACGGGCCACGACCTCCGGGGCCCGCAGGCTCTGCACCGAATGGTACCGGCCCCCCATGAGCCGGCTCAGCTCCGGCAGACAGCCCAGGTCGAGGCAGGGGGCAAAGCGCTCCGTGTCCAGCACCAGGGCGTTAATCCCCATGGACCCGAGCTGCCCGGCCAGCTCTTTGACTTCCTCCATGGGCCTTTTCCCCTGCCTGAGGCTGAGGTTGGCCCGGCCGTCGGTGATGAGGACCAGGAGAAAGGCGTCCCGGGGATGCCGGGCTTTTTCCTGGCGCAGCAGTTCCCGGGCCAGGAAAAGGGCATGGGGCAGGGGGGTCTTGCCGCCGGTGGGCAGGTGCGTCAGATACCGTTGGGCCATCTCGACGCTATGGGTAAAAGGCAGCGCCACCCGGGCCTCGCGGCCCCTGAAGACGATGAGCCCCACCCGCTCCCGCTTCTGGTAGGCGTCGATCAAGAGCGACAGGATCGCGGCCTTGGTTTCGGCCAGGCGTTCAGCCGCGCCCATGGAGCCGGAGGCGTCCACTACGAACAGGATATTCCGACCGATGCGCTTCTCCCGCACCTTGTAGCGCAGGTCAGGCTCACGGATGGCCAGGGCCAGGTTGCCGCGTTGCCTCAGCCTTTGGTAAGGGGCCGCGGCCCTTAGGGTGGCGTCAATGGCCAGATCGGGAATGGGGGAACGGACCAGGGTGGGACGCACATAGCGGCCGGTGTGATCATCGCTCCGGGCCCGGGTGCGGGACCCCGGGGCCTTTTTGGCCTGGCGGTCGGGGGGTAACTCCAAGGGCCGCACCGGAAAGGTGGCCCCCGGCGCCACCGTGGTTTCAGCGACCAAAACCGCCTCCTCCCCCTCGGCGGCGGCGTCTCCCGGTTGAGACGGGGGCGGCGCGGCGCGGGGTGAGGCAACCTCTTCGGCGTGCTTGCGGAAAGTTTCCTCCAGCCGGTTTTCGTCCATTTCGGATTCGCTGAAGGGTTGGCGGCGCAGGCGGTGGGGCAAGACCAGGGACGCGGCCTGGCGGACGTCCGGGGGGCTCACTTCCTCCCGGCCGCGGTAGGCGGCCAGGGTTTGGGCCACTTTGAGCATGAAGATGTCGGCCCGGTGGCCGTCGACGCCCTGGTCCACACAGATGGCGGTAATGAGCCGCAGGAGATCGGTTGAGAAGCTCACCCGGGGCAGGCGCTCCCGGGCGTCCAAAATGGCCTGACGGATGATTTGCTGCTCACCCTGCCAGTGGGCGGCAAAACTATCGGGGTCGGCCTCAAAGGCCAGGCGGCGCTCCACCACGGCCATGCGGGCCTCGAGATGGCTGAGACCGGTGACTTCGACGCATAACCCGAAGCGGTCCAGGAGCTGGGGCCGGAGCTCGCCCTCTTCGGGGTTCATGGTGCCCACCAGGATGAAGCGGGCCGGGTGGGCGAAGGAAATCCCCTCGCGCTCCACCACGTTGACCCCCATGGCCGCAGCGTCCAGGAGCACGTCCACCAGGTGGTCGTCCAGCAGGTTCACTTCATCGACGTACAGAATGCCGCGGTTGGCCGCGGCAAGCAGACCCGGCTCAAAATGCTTCTCGCCGCTTTTGATGGCGCGTTCCAGATCGATGGTGCCCAAAAGCCGGTCCTCGGTGGTGCCCAGGGGCAGATCCACCACCACCATGGGCCGGTCCCGGCGGGGCAGGACCTCGCCCTGGGCCCGGCGCTTGCGGCAGGCGTCGCACATGAGCTCGGTCAACTCCGGGTGGCAGTGAAACGGACAGCCCGCCACCCTAGCAATGGGGGGCAAAAGCTCCGCCAGGCCCCGGGCCGCGGTGGACTTGGCCGTGCCCTTCTCACCCCGGATCAACACCCCGCCGATGAGGGGATTGACCGCGTTGAGGATGAGGGCCTGCTTGAGGCGCTCCTGGCCCACCAGGGCCGAGAAGGGGTAGACGGGGCGTTTAGGGGTCATAGATGGTCTCAATCCCGAGTGCGTCCGGGACCATTACTCCTTACTTCCGGAGTAATCATGCCGGTCCCCGGCGGGTTGGGCTATGAATGGGCATTATATAGGCAATGAAGGCCATTGACAATGACGTTGACCTGGACTAGCTTTAAAAATAACAAGAGCACAAAGGGGTTATAAAAATGGATCCTAAATATTACTGTGAATCCATGTATGCGGAGTTGACCGGAATGAAGGCGCGGGTTTACGATATCCTGCGGGTGATCGACCAAATGCCGGTTGAATCCAGGGCCAAAATCAGGCCCCAGACCTCGGAACTCCATATCATGGTGGGTGATCTGAGCCGGAGAATCGACCGGCTGATGACGGAATGCCCGGCCGACTGGAGCAAGGCCAAGATGGAGATCGAAGAACTGAAAGAGCAACTCCGGGAAAAGATCAACTGGTGGGATGCCACGCATATTGCCGGGGGCTACGTCGGCGGGTGAGGATTCAGACCTTCAATTCAATAAGTTCCGCGTGGAGGGAGAGGCCCTGCACGGTAAGTCGCGCCAGGGTGACCGGCAGGGTAAAGCGCTTGGGGCCGGAGCTGCCGGGGTTGAGGTAGAGGACGCCGTTTTTGCGCTCCAGGTGGGGAGAGTGGGAGTGGCCGAAGATGACCGCGACGAAGCCGGCCGCGGCGGGGTCCAGGTCGAGACAGAAGAGTTCGTGGAGGACATAGAGGTGGATGCCCCCCACCTCCACCACCCGGTTGAGAGGCAGATCGGCGGCCCAGTCGCCCCGGTCAATGTTGCCCCGGACCGCATGCACCGGGGCGAGGCGTTCCAGTTGACGTAAGATGCGCGGGTCACCGATGTCGCCGGCGTGGATGATGAGTTCCACGCCGCTCAGGGCGGCCAGCGACTGGGGGCGCAACAATCCGTGGGTATCGGAGATCACCCCGATGCGATATTCAGGCATGGCGGGAGGGTAGGGCAGGTCACCAGACGATAACGGCTATATGGCTTGCCAAAAAATAGGTTTACTCAACCCTCCCCCTGCTCCTCTCCGGCGAAGGGGAGAAGGGAATAAAGGCAGGAACCTTCGGCAAGGCCTCTAACCGGGAAAAAGCGGCAACCCCCGTGGGTCGCCGCCCCGCCGCGGTTAATCCTTTTGGTAAATCCGTTTGACCAGGCGGCCCAGGTCTTCCGTGCTCATGCGGTCCTGGGCGTAGGTTTGGGTCACCTTCACCAGGGAGGCAAGGAGGGGGAGGCTCCCCACCTTTTCCTCCAACTGTTTGCGCAGTTTCTGATCATGACCCTGAAGATATTTCCCCTTCTTGGTCGGCTCTCCGCAACCGCAGGCGCATTCAGGCATCGGATTCTCCTGTCCGGCTAACTGCCGTAAAATTCATGGTAATTACGGCCATCATACTAAACCTGCGGTAAATTTCAAGTCTTTAGATGAGGAAAGGCAGGGAAGCGGGCCAGCGTAAAGCCGGCGCAGCAGAGTCGCGGTGATGGCGGGAAGCAGGGGAGGGGGCCTGTCTATGGCAAAACCTCGTCGGGTTTCCTACAAATATTGTTACCCTTTTCGCCGTTTCGCCGCTTTGGCTTTTCCCCCGATGCCGCAGACCGGGGGCAGGAGGGACTCGCCGTGGGAGGGGGAGCAGACCTCGTCTTCGAAGCAGGTCTTGGAGAAGTCGGACTCCAGGGGGACGGGGTAGTCGCCGGAAAAGCAGGAGAGGCAGAAGTCGCTATGGTTTAACTGGGTGGCCTCCACCAGGCCCTCGAGGCTCAGGTAGCCCAGGTAATCCAGGCCCAGGAAGTCGCGGATCTGGCCGATTTCCTGCTGGGAGGCGATGAGTTCGCCTTTGCTGGAAAAATCGATGCCGTAGTAGCATGGGAAGCGGTGGGGCGGGCAGCTTACCAGCATGCTCACTTCCTTGGCGCCGGCTTCCCGCAGGGACTTGACCCGGGAGCGGGTAGTGGTGCCCCGGATGATGGAGTCTTCGATGACCACCACGCGTTGGCCTTTGAGAATGTCCCGGACCGGGTTGAGTTTGATGCGGACGGAGAAGTCCCGCATGCTCTGGGAAGGCTGGATAAAGGTGCGGCCAACGTAGTGATTGCGGATCACCCCCATTTCGAAGGGGAAGCCGGTGGCCGCGGCGTAGCCCAGGGCGGCGTAAGTGCCGGAGTCGGGGAAGGGCATGACCAGGTCGGCGGTGAGGGGGTGTTCCAGGGCCAGGGCGGCGCCCAGGCGCTTGCGCACCAGATAGACGCTCTGGCCATAGACCAGGCTGTCGGGCCGGGCGAAATAGACGTATTCGAAGATGCAGAAACGGCGCGGCGCCGGCGCAAAAGGCTTTTGGGAATGCAGGCCGTTTTTGTCCATGACCACGATTTCGCCGGGCTCCACGTCACGCCAGTAATCGGCCTGGATCAGGTCCAGGGCGCAGGTCTCGGAGGCCACCACCCAGGAGCCGTTCAACTGGCCCAGGCAGAGGGGCCGGAAGCCGTAAGGGTCCCGGGCGGCGATGACCTGATCGGCGGTGGAGATCACCAGGGAATAGGAGCCTTTGACGTGCTCCAGAGCATTTACCAGGGACTCCTTCAGGTCGGCGCCGGGGTGCCGGGCCATGAGGTGAACGATGATTTCGGTGTCCATGGTGGATTGGAAGATGGAGCCGGCGGCCTCGAGGCGGCAGCGGATTTCCCGGGCATTGGTGAGGGTGCCGTTGTGGCCGATGGCGATCATCTGGCCGCCGTGCTGCACCACGAAGGGCTGGGCGTTGATGAGCATGGTGGAGCCGGTAGTGGAATAGCGCACGTGGCCGATGGCCAGATGGCCCGGAAGCTGATCCAGGAGTTCCGGGTTGAAGACCTCGGGTACCAGCCCCAGGCCCCGGTGCATGGTGACCCGCTTGCCGTCGCCGGCGACGATGCCGCAGGACTCCTGGCCGCGGTGCTGGAGGGCGTAGAGGCCGAAGTAGGTGATGCGGGCCGCGTCGGGGTGGCCGTAGATGCCGAAGACGCCGCAGTGTTCTCTGGGCCGATCATCCGGGAGGATGATGGGCGGGTTTTCGGTTTTGGGCTCCGGGTTTTGGGTGTTCTTCATAGGTCAATCGGGTCAGTCAATGCAGTGGCTTTCTCTGGTCGTGATATTTTCTAGAGTAAGCTATTTTGGCTCAGAAGTCTAATATAACCTGACAAGAAAAACGCGGTATCGGCCTCGGGGCGGTGGGTGGTGGGCCGGGGCCACCCTAGAGAAATCATTCACGGTGGGGCGGGGACGGCCCGCCATTAATGGTATGCAGGGCGCACCCTACATTGACTTAACAAGGTTATGCCTAACTTAAGGATAGCAGGTTTTTCCGTAAATGGATAGTTCCAGTATAGAGAGAGCAAACCTGTAGCACCGCGTTTTGATGGCGGTAAGTGTGCACCCTATATGTCTCATTGGTTAGATATAGTCTCTATGTATTGTATTATTAATTCTGCACGATTTTCCAAGAAATCTTTGTACGAATTCTTCTCATAAATGTCGTTATCTGGCGGCATCAAATTAGAATTAAGAATTATATCTAATTTATCTTTAGGAGTAATTTCTAATATATATTCTGATGGTGCCTTATTTGATATAAATTTATTAGAAGAAGAAGGTAGAAATGTAAAATTACACAATGAGTTTATCATATCAGTTCCATATTTATTATCTCTTAAAAATGATTTTGGGAATATATGATGATATTCTTTTAAATTATATTTAGATAATGCTTTACCTAAATCTATTTTATTTCCATTAGCAATATTTAGGGGTTTTTTTTGTGCTAGTAATAATAAGAATGCACGGGTATAAGGGCTACTTTTGCTGAACTGCTGATTAATCAAAATTTCTTTATTTATAGAATGTGAGTATTTGACTATATCAGAATAATCTCCTGATATGATATTATCAATAAACATAATGTCATCATTCATCTTTTTATCAGTTGATCCAGCATACCTCTTAGAAAATGATGTTTTCCAGAACCATTGCTTTAAAATAGCGCTTTGTTCGTTACTAGGATGATTTATTTTTGAGAAAAAATAGGCCAAAGGGACCATCTGGTGAGAGTGGGGCAGAAAGTCTCTAGATTTTACTTTTAATTCTGTGGATAAATAGTCAATTGTTTTCTCTAAGCTTGATTTTAATTGATCGATCCTTTCCTTAACTGCTTCCGGGGCTAGGCTAAGGATAACCTTCGTGGTCGTTGTCTTTTTGATTATAGCTCCTAAGCATTGCAAAACAATTTTATCAGGGGTGTCCCCAAAACTTTTTAATTCAAGTATTTGTAATATCTCGTCAATCTTTTCTCTTAAATGAAAATCATCGCTCCAGGTCCAAGCAACCAATAAGTCTAATGGAGTAAGTTTAGTACCGGTGTTGTTTATTCTTTCAAAAATAACACCCACATCATTTTTACTTTTTTTTGAAATAGTTACGATTGGAATTTCATAATTGATGAATTTTGAATTAAGGTTTTCAGCCTCTTTGCGATATTTTTCAGGTAATTTATTATATTCCTTAATAAATTTATCGGTAAACAATAGAGAATCTATATTAAAGCATATATGATCTTCAATTATATCATCTTTTGAGATGAACTTTTCATCGTCGAAATCAAAATAAATATCAAATATATTAATATCTAAATTATATTTTTGATTATCAGGAGCTTGCTCCCTGTTTTGGCAAAAAACAGCATAAATTGATGATAACCTCTGCTGTCCATCAAGAACATAACTTACTGGATATTCCGGCTCTTTTTCAGGTATTAAAAAGCCCCCAATATTTCTAGTAGATTTTAGCCTTTCGTTTTAATTCCACAGTAGTATGCTCCCAATAGGATAATCATTATAGATACTATCTAAAATATCTATTACCTGTTGTTGGTTCCAGACATAACCTCTTTGGAAGGCAGGGATTTTAATATCTCCATCTTCAATTCTCCGCATTAATTTATCAATTTTTAAAGATGAAGGAGCAATATCTCCAGTTGTCATAGATTTTCTCCCCTTGTGTTTAAATGTATATTTATGATAGCTATCAAAAATATCTTCTTCGAAACACAGGTGTGACGCCTATTCTACCAGTTCTTGGACGCCGGCTAAAGCCTGCGGATACATGGTTGACCTGGTCTATTTGCCGGTGGTTCTTCTTGGGCCGGTGGCCTGGTTGATCATCTCATGATACTCCTGGAGGGTTTTGACTTCCAGTTTGCCGCGTTTCTGGGCCTTAATGGAATCCAGGGTGGCCCGGGCCGCGGCCATGGTGGTGGTATAGGGAATGTTATGCTCCAGGGCCACGAGGCGGATGGAGTGGGAATCGCCGGTGGTCTCCCGGCCTTCCGGGGTATTGATCAAGAGAGAGATTTCCCGGCTCTTGATGCGGTCGATGATATGGGGCCGCCCCTCCCGGACCTTAAAAACTTCGGTGACTGCCAGGCCCTGCTTGCGGAAAAAGGCCGCGGTGCCGCTGGTGGCATAGATTTGAAAGCCCTCGGCCTGATAGCCCTGGGCCAGGGAGACGGCCTGGGGCTTGTCGGCGTCCTTGACGCTGAAGACCACGCCGCCTTCAAGGGGGACGATCTGCCCGGCGGCCAACTGGGACTTGGCAAAGGCCAGGCCGAAATCCACGTCCAGGCCCATGACTTCACCGGTGGAGCGCATCTCGGGCCCCAGGATGGGGTCCACCCCGGGAAAGCGCCGGAAGGGAAAGACCGACTCTTTGACCGCGAAGTAGGGCGGCTCGATTTCCCGGGTAAAACTCAGTTCGGCCAGGGTATGGCCCAGCATCACCTTGGTGGCGAGCTTGGCCAGGGAGACCCCGGTGGCCTTGGAGACAAAGGGAACGGTGCGGGAGGCCCGGGGATTGACCTCGAGGACGTAGACCTGGTGGTCCTTGACCGCGAACTGGATGTTGAGGAGCCCGATCACCCCCAGTTCCGCGGCCAGGGCCCGGGTCTGCTGCTTGATTTCTTCCTGGATGGAGCGGGTCAGGGAATAGGGCGGCAAGACGCAGGCGGAGTCGCCGGAATGGATGCCGGCCTCTTCGATGTGTTCCATAATGCCGCCGATAACGGTGATATGGCCGTCGCAGATGGCGTCCACGTCCACTTCGATGGCGTCTTCCAGGAACTTGTCGATGAGGATGGGATGGTCGGGGGAGGCCTCGAGGGCCCAGTTCATGAAGTTGACCAGGGCCGCGTCATCTGAGACGATCTGCATGGCCCGGCCGCCCAGGACGTAGGAAGGCCGCACCAGCACGGGGTAGGTGATGCTGTGGGCGATGGCCAGGGCCTGGTCCACGGTGGTGGCGGTGTCGTTGGGGGGCTGTTTGAGGCCCAGCTTATTCAACATTTGCTTGAAGAGCTTGCGGTCCTCGGCCCGGTCGATCGCGGCAGGGGGGGTGCCCATGATACGGACCCCGGCCTGGCCCAGGGGCACCGCCAGGTTGAGGGGGGTCTGGCCGCCGAACTGGAGAATCAGGCCCAGGGGCTTTTCCGTGGCCACGATGTTGAGCACGTCTTCTTTGGTGAGGGGCTCGAAATAGAGTTTGTCCGAGGTGTCGTAGTCGGTGGACACGGTTTCGGGGTTGGAGTTGACCATGATGGACTCCACCCCGATCTCCTTCAGGGCGAAGGAGGCCTGGCAGCAGCAGTAGTCGAACTCGATGCCCTGGCCGATGCGGTTGGGGCCGCCGCCCAGGATCATGACCTTGTCGCCTTCGGTGCGGCGGGATTCGTCCTCCCACTCATAGGTGGAGTAAAAATAGGGGGTGTAGGCCTCGAATTCGGCGGCGCAGGTGTCCACCAGCTTATAGACCGGATTGACGCCGTGTTCCCGGCGCATCCGGGCGATATACTCCTCGTTGCCGCCCCAGAGGTGGGCCAGTTGCCGGTCGGAGAAGCCCGACTCCTTGGCGCGCCGGAGCATATCCTCAAGCTGGTCCTGGCCCCGGCCCTCCTGCAACAGGTGCCCGAAGATGCCCAGTTCCCCGGTGAAACTCACCAGGTCGCGAATCTGGTGGAGGAACCAGGGGTCAATGCCGGTGAGTTCAAAGACTTCATCCACGGACAGGTTATTCTGGAAGGCATACCGGAGGTAGAAGAGGCGTTGGGAATTGGGCAGGCGTAAGGCCTTTTTAATCTCCTCCAGAGAGAGGGCCAGGAAAGCCGCGGGGCTGGGGTCCTTGCCGTCGGCGCCTAGGCCGAAGCGGGAGATCTCGAGGGAGCGGATGCCTTTTTGGAGGGCCTCCTTGAAGGTGCGGCCGATGGCCATCACCTCCCCGACGGATTTCATGGAGGTGGTGAGAAAGTCCTCGGCCCCCGGGAACTTTTCAAAGGCCCAGCGAGGAATCTTGACCACGCAGTAGTCAATGGTGGGTTCGAACGAGGCGTAGGTCTCACGGGTGATGTCGTTGTGGATTTCGTCCAGAGTGAAGCCCACCGCGAGTTTGGCGGCGATTTTGGCGATGGGAAAGCCCGTGGCCTTGGAGGCCAGGGCCGAGGTGCGGGAGACCCGGGGGTTCATTTCGATGACCACCATCTCGCCGTTGACGGGGTTGACGGCAAACTGAATGTTGGAGCCGCCGGTTTCCACCCCGATTTCCCGGATGATGGCGATGGCCGCATCCCGCATGGCCTGGTACTCGCGGTCTGTGAGGGTTTGGGCCGGGGCCACGGTGATGGAATCGCCGGTGTGCACCCCCATGGGGTCCAGGTTTTCGATGGAGCAGATGATGACCACGTTATCCTGGAAATCCCGCATCACTTCCAGTTCGAATTCCTTCCAGCCCACCACCGACTCTTCGAGCATCACCTCGGAGATCATGCTGGCGGCCAGGCCTTCGGCGGCCAGGAGTTCCAGGTCCTCCAGGTTGTAGGCGATGCCGCCGCCGGTGCCGCCCAGGGTGAAGCTGGGTCGCACGATGACGGGGTAGCCGATCTCCGGGGTGGCGGCCACGGCCTGATCCAGGGTGCGGACGATGACGCTGTTGGGGACCCGGAGATTGATGTTGGCCATGGCGTCCCGGAAGAGTTCCCGGTCTTCGGCCTTTTTGATGACGTCGGGTTTGGCCCCGATCATCTCGACGCCGTATTTCTCCAGGATGCCGGTTTCGGCCACGGCAATGGCGCAGTTGAGGCCGGTTTGCCCCCCGAGGGTGGGAAGGATGGCATCGGGCCGCTCGCGCTCAATCACCTGGCAGACCATTTCCGGAGTGATGGGTTCGATATAGGTGCGGTCGGCCATTTCCGGGTCGGTCATGATGGTGGCCGGGTTGGAGTTGATCAGGACCACCTCGAAGCCTTCTTCCCGCAAGGCTTTGCAGGCCTGGGTGCCGGAATAATCAAACTCGCAGGCCTGACTGATAATGATGGGGCCTGAGCCGATGATCAGGATTTTCTTAAGGTCGGTGCGTTTGGGCATTTTTTACTTGATGATCGGGGCGGCGGCTGAGACGGATATCCCGGCCTACCCTGATTTTCCTTTCCCTTACCCGTAACTCTAACGGCGCAGTTATGCGGGTGTATTGAGATTTGCCGGCTGGGGCCGGTGAGATGGCCCGGCAGGTGGAGCGCCTGAAAGAAACCCTATCAATAATATGCTTTTGCGCCTATCAAGGCCAGTAGATTTTTGCCAGTCCCGGGCGCGGGCGCAGGTCGCGGCCCGCGTCCGAGATCGACAAGCAGTGCTATAACCGCATGCGGCCAACGAGAGCAGGGTCAGCCGGTTGAGCTTAGGTGCCAAACGGTTGCGTATGAACCGGAGCCGGCTGTTGTTGCTGGGGCAAGAGCACCGGGGGAATCGTTTGCATTAAGAGTTTCTGGTCCGGGCTCAACAGCGGGTTAACGGGAGATTGAAATTGGCTGCCCTTACCGGAGCTCAGCCCGCCGAGATTAAGGCCGCCGCCGGATATCCCCGTGTCCATCATCTGTTCAAGCATCCTGAGAATTTCCGGAGTCAGAGTCTGGGGCACGAGGGGTTTGGGCGCATGGATAAATTGCATGGAATGTAAAATGACACCATTTACCGCCAAAGAACCATTGCGCAGGGCCACAAGGGAGAAATTGGGGCCCTCGAGGTTATAAAAGTCGGTGCCTCGGACCCCGATGGTGGCGGTGTGGGTCTCCATGATAAAATCCGGCTCCTCGGTCTTGATAATGCGGTTAACCACGGTGTGCACCAGACCCTGGAAGGCGCGCACTACCGCCCGGCGCTCCTGGGAGGCGGAATTGTATTGATAGTCGGCGATGGCCAGGCGAGAATCCGGCGCCAGGGTGATGACGGAGTCGTCCACCATGGTCAGCTGGGCCTTGGCCTTGCTCTTGGTGCGGACGACGTCACCGATCTCCACGCCGTCCTGGAGTTTGGCGGGGACAGCGGGGAGCTTGCCCTGTTTGAGCACATCCACCTCGCCCGTCACCAGGCTGAAGTGGCCTACTGCGGAGGCCTGCGCGGTTAAGGGCAGCACGAACAGCGCTAATGTCAGAATCATCACGCATAACCGGATTTTTTGCCGCATGACATCCCCTCCTTTTGATGGCACCGGCGTCTGGCCGGTGACGTTCTCCAACCGAGTCAGGTTAAATATCGGCCATTCTGAGTGCAAAAATGAATCAAGCCTTGGGCTCCAACAAGATATGGTTCATGCCGGTCCAACCTACATCTTCCCATAGACCACCCGATACACCACTCCCGCCTTATCGCCAGAAATAAAAATCACCCCCTCGTCCTTGATCAGGATGTCCACCGGGCGGCCCAGGGCACCTGCCGGGGTCAGCCAGCCGGTGATGAAGTCCTCCACGTCCAGGAAATTGCCGGCGGCATCCAGCTTATAGCCCACGACCTTATAGCCTGTGGGCACGGTGCGGTTCCAGGAACCGTGGTAGGCCACAGGAGGTCGTGGCGATGACAGCGAGGGGACTTTCCATCCAGACAGCGCGCCCCGGCACGGCAGTGGTCCAGACAACCGAAAAACCATCAGTGGAGCCGGTGATGAGCAAATCGGCTTACCGGCCGGCTCAGTATGTCTCCACCATATTCAAGAATTCCTCAAACAGATAATCGGCATCATGGGGGCCCGGGGAGGCCTCGGGGTGGTATTGCACCGAGAAGGCCCGGAGTTTAGCGTGGCGCAGCCCCTCCAGAGTGCCGTCGTTGAGGTTGACATGGGTCAGCTCCACCGCCGGGTCAGGGATGGATTCCAGATCCACGGCAAAGCCGTGATTCTGGGAAGTGATCTCCACCCGGCCGGAGAGTTTATTTTTAACCGGCTGGTTGGCGCCCCGGTGCCCAAATTTGAGCTTGAAGGTTCGGCCCCCTAAGGCCAGCCCCATGAGTTGGTGTCCCAGGCAGATGCCGAACATGGGCTGGGAGCCGAGACACTGGCGGACGTTGTCGATGGCGTAGGTGACCGCGGCGGGGTCTCCGGGACCGTTGCTCAGGACGATGCCATGGGGCTTGAGCGCCAGGAGCGCGGCGGCCGGAGTGGTGGCCGGGACCACCAGGACTTCCAGACCTCGGTCTTTCAAGCTCCTGATAATATTGAACTTTACCCCATAGTCGTAAAGGATAACCTTGGTGCCGGACTTTTGGGCCCACAGGGCGGCCAGATCGGCGGGGGCGCGGCCCTCAACGGGAAACTCGGGCCACCAGTAAGGCTGGGAACAGGTCACCAGGGGCACAAGGTCCTGGCCCTCCATGCTGGGGAGTTCCCGGGCCCGGCGCACCAGGGAAGCGGGGTCCAGGTCGAGGGTCGAGATGATGCCCCGCATGGCGCCCACTTCGCGCAGGCGCTTGGTAACGGCGCGGGTATCGAGGCCTTCCACGCCCAGTTTGCCGGCGGCCTTGAGGTAATCGGCCAGGTTGCCTTGGGAGCGCCAATTGGAAGGGTAGGGGTGGTACTCCTTGACAATAAACCCTTCCACCTGGACCCCACGGGATTCCAGGTCCTCAAGGTTGACCCCATAATTGCCCATGAGGGGATAGGTCATGGTGACGATCTGGCCTTTGTAGGACGGGTCGGTGAGGACCTCCTGATAACCGGTCATGGCGGTGTTGAACACCACTTCGCCTGCACACTCGCCGGCGCCGGTGAAAGAGCGCCCCCATAAAACCAAACCATCTTCCAAAGCCAGTAACGCTTTCAAAGTCTACCTCTACCTTCCCTGATTTTCCTTAAAATATACCATAGCCAGGGCCGGTCGCGGTTATTTTTTGTGTTTTGTATTTGAGGTTTCAAATATTGCGCCCCACGGCGGGGCTAGATGAGGGGCTTCAGGCCGATGCGCCAGCCGGGAGAGGAACCAAGCCATAATTAATTAATTAAATCAATTAGTTAAGGAAAGCAAAAAACCGACCGCCTCTAACGCCGGTGGCGGGGCGATCGGAGGGGAACCAAGGGTTTAGCCTGGGTTGCCAAAAGCGGGAGTCGACCGTCCGAAAGTTTTGAGCTTCATGCCGGAGAAGTAATCTGATGGCCAAGGCCAGACCGGCTCTCTTAAGAGAAATTTGTGCTATCATGACAGTAGTGAGAAGGACCGGCTTTTAGCCGGCGAGAGAGCCGCCGGACTGCGCCGGGGAAATGCGGCAGCAGGGAGGGGAGGGGGATTGGAAGCCAATCAGGTGAGTCTAACCGCCATGGGCACGGCTTTTATGCGCGCTTACCACGCCGCCCACGACCACCCCAAAATCTTCGATGACTTCCTGGCAGATCACCTGATCACGGCGGAAGAGCGCCAGGCCAGCGAAGAGCGCCACCTCAGGGCCTTCCAGCTTTTTGATTCGGCCCGGGCCGCCTCGATCCCGGATCGAGCCGAGGCCCTGGCATGCTGGATGCAGATGGGGGCCGCCCCCGCCATTGTCTTCAGCCGGGCCAGGTATACGGAAGACCTCTTGGAAAAGGCGGTTAGGCAGGAGGAGGTGAAGCAATATGTGATCCTCGGGGCCGGGATGGACACCTTTGGGTTGCGGCGGCCGGATCTGGTGGCGCGGCTGCAGGTGTTTGAGGTGGATCATCCCGGCACGCAAGCCCACAAGCGCCGGCGCCTCCGGGAAGCGGGCCGGAAACTCACGGAGCAACTGCATTTCATACCGGTGGATTTTAACCGGGAGAATCTGGCCGCGGCGCTCCGGCGTTCAGCGTATGACCCCCAGGCCCCGAGTTTTTTTAGCTGGCTGGGGGTCACCTATTATCTCAGCCGCGAGGCGGTGTCGGCCACGCTGGGCGCCATCGCCGAGGCTGCGCCGGCCGGCAGCTCCATCATCTTTGATTATCTCCATACCGACGCGTTTGCGCCGGATAAGGCGGCCAGACGGGTGCAATTTATGATGGAGATTGTGAGGCGGGTGGGGGAGCCGATGCTCACGGGCTTTGAGCCGCCAACTTTGGCGGCGGACCTTGGCCGCCTGGGCTTACGGGTCCAAGAGGATCTGAGCCCCTCCGACATCGAAGGACGCTTTTTTGCGGGACGCCCGGATGGTTATCATGCCTGTGAACATGGGCACTTTGCCTGGGCGCGGGTCATCTAGCCCGAGCGGCGTGTCGGTGCGGCGGTTACCGAGCCATCAGATGAAGGCGATTTTCCCCGGAAACCTGGTACCATAAGCCGATCCTGTCTCGGCAATCATTGGTCTCCCACCAGTGCCGCAATCAATTCCGCCTGGCGGCGGGAGGCGCCTTGGTGCGGGGTCAAGGCCGCCTGGGCCCGCCGGCCCAGATCCTGCCGTTTACGGGGGTGGTCCAGAAGTTCTTTGACGGCCAGGACCAGGGCGGCGGTGTCGGCGGCCATGATCCCGGCGCCGGCCTCTTCCAGTATCTGTTTGGCCCAGAGGAAATTTCCCATATTCGGGCCGTAGATGGGCGCCCGGCCCCAGGCGGCGGGCTCCAGGATGTTCTGACCGCCATGGGGCACCAGGGATCCGCCCACAAAGGTGACATCCGCGGCGCCGTACAGGGTGAAGAGGTCGCCGATGGTATCGATGATTACTACCGGTTGGGTGCGGGTCTCCCGGCCGGCCTTGAGGGTGGTCCACATTTGGCTGGGAAGGCCGCGGCGGGCCAGGAGGCGGGCCAACTCGGGGGCGCGTTGGGGATGCCGGGGGGCCAGCACGAGGGTAAGAGCAGGGTAGGGGCCCAGGAGTTCCCGGTAGGCGTCGGTAACGGATTCTTCTTCGCCGGGATGGGTGGAGGCCGCCAGCCACACCGGCCCGGGGGCATGGCCTGATGGAATTTCCGTCAACTGCAAGCAGGCGCGAAATTCTTGGAGGCGGGTCTCATCCCGGCCCTGGAGCAAACGGTCGTACTTCAGGTTGCCGGTGAGATGCAGCCGGGAAGGGGCAATGCCCAGGCGGTGAAAGCGCTGAAAATCGGGGAGTGACCCCGCGCCGACGACATCATAAAGGTTAAAGATACCGGATAGATATCTACTATATCTCAGAAACCTTCTTAAAGAACGGTCGGAGAGGCGGGCGTTGACCAGGGCCAGGCGCACTCCGGATTGGTGGGCCTGGCTGAGAAAATTCGGCCAGATCTCGGATTCCAGGCCGATGAACACCTGGGGGCGCAGATAGTCCAGATAGCGGCTCACGGCCCAGGGGATGTCCAGAGGAAAGTAGCAGACCAGGGCGCCTTGGGGGGAAAAGTGTTTGCGGGCCAGCATTTGCCCGGTTTCGGTGCCGGTGCTGATGATGAAGGCGGCTTGGGGCAGAAGGTTCCGGAGTTCGGCGACCAGGGGGATGGCGGCCTGGATTTCTCCCACGGAAACGCCGTGGAGCCACAAGCGGGGCGAGCCCGGCGGGGGCGGGGCCTCCGGCAGCTTCAGGCCCAAGCGGGGGAGAAAGCTTTCCGCCTGGCCCCGGGATTTCAGGTGCCAGAAAAAATAGGGCCAACCCACCAGACCGGCCAGGGTACTGAACATTTTATACATTTTATAAGGGAATAATAATTGGTTATCCACTATATCTCAGGTAACTTCTTAAGTTTTGTCAGCCATTGGGAGCGAACCTTGAGATATTCCGCCAGGATAAGGCCATGGTCAAAGGCCAGGATCGAGGGTAACTGCTGCGGGGGAAAGATCCCCAGGCGCCGGGTGTCGGAGGCGGCCTGGGGCGTACCCGAACCCTGAGCCACGAACACGGTGGTGATGGTGTGTTGCCGGGGGTCGCGCCGGGGGTCAGAATAGGTGTGAAACTGACCCAGGAGGGTCACGGCAAGTCCCGTTTCCTCCCGGGCTTCTCGTATGGCCGCGGCCTCCAGAGATTCGCCGTAATCGACGAATCCTCCGGGCAAGGCCCAGCCGTGCGGCGGATTGGCCCGTTCAATCAAGATCAGACCCTGGTCCCGGTACTCGATAATAATGTCCACGGTGGGCACCGGATTGCGGTGCCGCCGGGTGACGTTACCGCAGTTGGGGCATTTTTCTTCGGTCAGCATACCTTAGTTGACATAATATATATTATCAGACGTTATGGTTTAGGGTGAAATTCTCGTTTGGTGAATCTTTTGAGATCATCATAATTCACCGAGACGATCCGCCAGTCACCATGGTTGAGTTGGCGGCGCATTTGAAAGCGAAAGATATCCTTGGTCTTGGGATCGGTCAAGGTCACCGAGGCCTCATCATCCCGGGTGTCGATCCGGGCCACGGTGGCGGCCGCGGCGATGGCCAGGATCTGGGAGTTGTTCAGATTAAGCAGATAACGTTCTATGACCCCGCGTATCTGGGTCTCGAAGGCCTCAAAGATTTTCGGCAAGAAAAGATGGGCGAATTTGCGGCCCATTTGCCGGGAATACCGGGTCCAGTCATCGGCCGGTTGGTCTGCCGGGGTATCCAGGTCCTTGCTGGAAGCCGAGATGAAATTATTTAATATCTCCTTTAAATCCAGATAGTTAAAAAACTTAGGCATGTCCCTGGTTTCCAGGGCCAGGGCCGCCTGCTGCAAGGCGTAGCGGGGAGAGTTGGCCCATCGCCAGTAGAGGCCTCCGGCCATGGCCCCGCCCAGGACCACGATGGCTACTGCAATGATCCAGGTTTTGCGCCGCATGGTGCACCTTTGGTCTGGTTTTGCTATAGTCACAGGAATTATACCATACCCTAATTGATCGCGGGATTGAACCGCAATGAAAAACTGCGTTGAAGGAGGGCGATGAGCTCCCCACGATTGCTTGACCGGCAGCCTCTGGACAACGGGCTGACCCTGGAGTTCTGGGATTACTCCCGGCCGCTGGTAGGCGACCGGTGGTTTGTGCGCCTGGAGGCCCGGATAGCCATTCCCGTGCGGGCCGAGACGCTGCCGCCCGAGTTGAAACTACACACGGCGCCGCTGGTGGAGGCCCTGGGTGAGGAAATTATTTTCTCTCACACGGAGGAGCGCAACTTTATTGCCGCGTCTGAAGCCCCGGTCCTCCTGAAGGAGATGCAAGAGAGGATTCTGGCCCTGGCGCCCACTTATTTCGGGCACGCCGAGTTCGCCGCCAGGTTCGTCCGCAAAAAGGTCGCGGAACTCCGGGAATTGCAGCAGTGACAGCGTTTGGATACCAGAGGTGCCGACGGCGCCTGACCGGCCGCGTCCCTCCCCTACCCTTCTATCTTACTAAAACGGCTCAATAAATACGCCTGAGCCCACGATACCGGAGAGAGTCATGCAGAACGGAACGCCGGGCCCCAGCCCCCTGGGGATGGTTCGGTTAACGGCCAAGGGAGTCAGGTGGCGCCGCACCGGGCACCCCTGGGTCTACCGCAATGACCTGGAAGGCCAGCCGGAAATTCCTTCGGGCGACCTGGTGGCCGTGGCCGACCTGTCAGGCCGTTTTCTGGGCCAGGCCTTTTACAGCGCCGCGTCCCGCATCGCCTTAAGAATAGTGACCCTGAGCGACGAGCCGGTGGACCGTGACTTTTGGGAGGGCCGGCTCAAACGGGCTCTGGACTATCGGCGGCGGGTGGTGGCGGATACCGACGCGTTTCGGCTGATCTTTGGCGAGACGGACGGCTTTCCCGGCCTGGTGGCGGATTCCTATGCCGGGCATCTGGTCCTGCAAACCCTGCATCCCGGCATGGAGCGGCGGCTGCCGGAGATCATCGAGCTCTTGGTGGCGCACCTGTCGCCAGCCTCCCTGACTCTTCGCCACGATGCCGAGGTGAGGCTCCAGGAGGGGCTGCCCCTTTCCGTCCAAACGGTTTTGGGCGAACTGCCGGACCGGGTGGAAATCCGTGAGGGACTCGTAAGGCTGTGGGTGGATATCCGGGGCGGCCAGAAGACCGGGCTGTTTCTGGACCAGCGGGAAAACCGCCTGGCCGCGGCGGCCTTTTCCCGGGGGGAAGTCCTGGACGCCTTCGCCTACCAGGGCGGTTTTGCCATGCACCTGGCCCCCGGGGCCCAGCGGGTCACCCTGGTGGAGAGCTCGGGCGCAGCCTTAGGCATGGCCAAGGACAATGCAAGCCTCAATGGCTATGAGAATCTGGACCTGGTCAAGGCCAACGTCTTTGGTTTCCTGAAGGAGGCGGTGGCGGCGGGCCGGCGCTTCGACCTTATTTCCCTGGACCCGCCGGCCTTTGCCAAGAGCCGTCGGGACCGGGAGGGGGCCGTCAAGGGGTATAAGGAGATCAACCGCCGGGCCTTTCAGCTTTTGAACCCCGGGGGCGTCCTGGTCACCTGTTCCTGCTCGTATAACCTGAGTGAGCCGGAGTTTTTGGAGATCGTGCGGGCCGCGGCGGCCGATGCCCACCGCCAGGCCAGGCTGGTGGAACGCCGGGGCGCGGCCAAGGACCACCCGGCGCTCTTGTCCTTGCCGGAGAGTCTCTATTTGAAGTGTTTCATATTGGAGGCGGAGTAATCAGCCGGAGAAAGGCCGGGTCAAACGGGGTTGATCTGCACGAGACGTTACGGCCCGTATTGATAATAGAGGGCAACCGTCCTGGTAACGGTGCAGTGGGTCCGTCCGTCGCAGTGGGAACAGCGCCACTCGTGCCGCTTTACAAGGGTAAGGCGTTCCCGGAGCGACAGCTCGAAGTAAAAGGGACTTTCCATGAACATGGCCACCAGCTCTCTTCGGCAAGTGTGGTTCACCATCTGCTGAGTCCAACCAGCACAATCTATGCAATGATATTGATGTAAAGGCATTGATCAGCAATTGATGAATTATGACTAACCAAAAATGTGGTCCTGGAGACAGGCCATTCGAGACGGGCTATGGCTCCCATCATAGCCCGTTTCTTATCCGAAGGGAGTTCAGGGAGCGCCACGACAACTAGATTATTTCCACTAAATTTATTCAGGAGTTTTTTCGTACCGCATACCATAGGCCCGCTGCTCAAAGACCTTGGGGTTAAAGGCCTTGGACAATTCCACTTCCTCCGGTTGCAAGATGCGAACGAGGCCATATTCATCCACAATCGCGAAGCGTTCGCCTTTGGTAAGGCATGAGTTCACTGTCTCCTCTCCCTTTAGATTTGCCTTGGAAATGCAAAGCAGTTTTGCATCACCTGCCCAGGCAACGGATGAGAAGCAGAGGATGGCTGCGGCCACCAGAAGCAACCCCTTTGAAAGTTTAGATCCCATAAACTGTCCTCCTCTCGAATTAATTTTTATGCCTTCTTGAAGAGGACAATAATCCTTAATTATTTGAACTCGGCTTGAGGTTTAGTAGAAGTGAGCTAGAAAAATATTAACAATTATTAAATGAGGTTAGAGCAATATTATAAATTGGTGGCGCGGGGTCGAAGCGGGCGCGACGCCAGGTCATTCTCGCATTGACGGCCCTGCCCGCCTCACATACAATTACAGCCATGCGATTTCGGTCTGCCCTGACGTTACCGGTCCTGGCGATCTGTCTGGCGATTATCCTCCCCGGGGGAATTTTTCCCGCCACAGTCACCCGGAGCGCCGACTCCCCTGCCCCGCCGCCTCATCCCCGCATCATGGAGGCCACCCAGGCCCCGCAAACGTCCAGCATTGTGCGCCGGGTGGCCCTGACCTACGCGCCCGAGATGCTGCAACGGGACCGGGAGATAGATTTCATCCAGAAAGTGGCCCTGGCCAAGCGCCTCCTGGGAGTGGGGCGCCTGGTGGACCTGCGCCATGAAACCCTGAACCTGCTGGGGCCGGGACAGGAAGTCTCCTGGGAAGACGTGCGCCACCGCCGCTGGCCCGGAGGCGACCAGGTGGGCGTGACCCTGGAGGTCCCGGTGTGGATCCCGGCCCGGGCCCAGCGCCTCAAGACCTACAGCGGCTTCGAAAAGAAGTGGCAGACGGTGGCCCTGGCCACGCCCCGGCCTTCAGGCTATGTCTGGTTCGTGCGGACCATGGCTGAGGTCAATCATAAGGCCGACTACCGCGTGGCTGCGATCCAGGTGGAGGTAAATAGCAAGTTCGCCCCCCTGGCGGCGCTGCTGGTGGAATACATCTTCCGGGAAGGCTGGTACGACAGCACCCGGCGGGTGCCGCTGTTGTCGCTGCGGATGGGGGAAGACACTTACGCGGTGAGCGCCGCCGCCTCGGGGCCGATAACCGTGGAATGCCTGACCTTTCCCGACTGCGAGGGGAGCTCCATGGCGGCCACCGTGGCCCAATACACCTATAACAGCCTGGCGGATATCTACCACGGCCGCCACGCGCCGGGGTCCAATCACCGCCTGGGCCTGGCCATAGACTTCAATGATTCCAACTATCCCGGGGTGGTGGACGGCACCCCTAACCCCATCAGCCGGGCGATCCGGCAATATAACCGGGACGCAATGCATAAACTGGACGCCCGGCAACTGCCCATGTGGGTCTATCAGGCCGCGAGCTGGATGGGCTGCCGTATCCCCCAGTCATGGTCCTACCCGGGCTATAATACCGACTGGGAACATATCGACGTGGGAACGAAGTGAGGGGGCAGTTGCCAGTGGTCAGTTGCCAGTAGTCAGTTTTTGTAGCCGCAGGTTTTAGGCCGCGCCGCTTAGTATCTTTGCTATGATCTCCTCGTTTCCAAGCTGGGCTTGGGAATGGTTATAATGTGCCCAAGCTGGGCTTGGGCTCCAAATTCGTTCCCAAGTGCAACTTGGGAACGAGAAAAACCGGAAACCGAAAACCATCCCATGCTCCTGGATTTCATAAATTCACTGAAAGAAAATGCAGAATACCGAGATATTCTCGGGCATTATCATTACTTGCCTGAGAAGCCGGTAGAGTATGCGGTGGGGGACCAGGGGCTGTCGCCGGCGGTGATGGCGGCTTTGGAGCATCTGGGAATTCCCCGGCTTTACCGTCATCAGGGAGAGGCCCTGGCGCACATCCGGGCGGGCAAGAACCTGCTGGTGGCCACTCCCACGGCCAGCGGCAAGACCCTGATTTATAATTTGCCGGTATTGGAGTCGCTCCTGGCCGAACCCCGGGGACACGCCCTGTATCTTTTTCCCCTGAAGGCGCTGGAGCAAGACCAGCTCAAGGCCCTCCAGGAGCTGGACGGGGCCCTGCCCTACCCTACCCTGAGTGCGGCCATTTATGACGGCGACACGCCCCCGGCGCAGCGCCAGGCCATCAAGGCGCAGCCGCCGCACGTGGTCATCAGCAACCCGGATATGCTCCACATGGGGCTCATGCCCTATCACGCCTCGTGGTCCGGCTTCTTTGCCCGGCTGAAGTTCGTAGTGATCGACGAAGTCCACACCTACCGGGGCATCATGGGCAGCCACATGGCCCAGGTGCTGCGGCGCCTGCGGCGGATTTGCGCGCATTATGGCTCGCAGCCGCAATTTTTGCTGTCCTCCGCCACCATCGCCCAGCCCGATCTTTTCGTCAAGATGCTTACCGGCTTTGATGTGGAAGTCATCACGGAAAGCGGCGCGCCCCAGTCAGGGCGGCACTTTTTGTTCCTTAATCCCCCGGGCGGCGCACCGGTCACCGCGTCCCAGATCTTTGCCCAGGCGATCAGGAAGGGTCTCAACACCATCTGCTTCACCCAGGCCCGGAAGCTGACCGAACTGATCCATGTCTGGTCCCAGCGGCTGGCGCCGGAGATGCGCCGGTTCATCAGCTCCTACCGGGCCGGGTTTTTGCCGGAGGAGCGCCGGGAGATCGAGCGGGCCCTGGCCAGCGGCACGATGAAGGGCGTGATTTCCACCAGTGCGCTGGAGATGGGCATCGACATCGGCGGCCTGGACGTCTGCATCCTGGTGGGCTATCCCGGCACCATGGTGACCACTTGGCAGCGGGCCGGCCGGGTGGGGCGCCAGGGCCGGGACTCCCTCATCGTTATGGTGGCCCAGGCCGACGCCCTGGACCAGTACTTCATCAAGTACCCGGAGGAGTTTTTCGGGCGGCCCATGGAAACCGCGGTGGTGGACCCGGACAACCGTTTTGTGGTAAAGGCCCACCTGCCCTGTGCGGCCCAGGAATTGCCGCTCAATACCCGGAGCGAGACCTTTTTCGACCTCAAGGCGCACGAACCGGTGATTGCCGAACTAGCCCGGGAGCGCCACCTGCTGCATTCCGCCGCGGGGGACGCCTGGTTCGCCCGCTCCCGCTTCCCCCAGAAGGAAGTGAATATCCGGGGGATCGGGGAGAGCTTCGCCATTTTCCAGACGGGCAAGAAGCGCCCCCTGGGCTCCATTGACGGCCATCGGGCGCTCAGGGAGTGCCACCCCGGGGCGATTTACCTCCACAAGGCCCAGACCTGGGTGGTGGAGAAATTGGACCTGGCCCGGCGTAACGTTTGGGTCAACCCCATCGAGCCCAACTATTTCACCCGCATCCAGACAGACAAGGAGACGGAGATCCTGGAGGTGCTGGCGACCCGCCAGGTGGCCCGGTTCACGGCCCACATCGGGCGGCTCAAGGTCACCGAGCACCTGTTGAGCTATGAAAAGCGGCGGCTGCCGGGCCAGGAGCTTCTGGGCCAGGTCTCCCTGGAGCTGCCCCCCCAGATCTTCGAAACCGTGGGCATGTGGCTGGAAATCCCGGCCCCGGTGAAGTACGCCCTTTATGCCGCCGGACTTCATTTCATGGGGGGCATCCACGCCCTGGAGCACGTCCTGATCAGCATGTTCCCGCTCTTTGCCCTGGCGGACCGCTACGACATCGGCGGCATCTCGCATCCGGCGCATCCCCAGGTGGGCCGGGCGGCCATCTTCATCTATGACGGCTATCCCGGCGGAGTGGGTCTGTCGGTCCGGGCCTACGAGATTCTGGAGGACCTAATGCGGCGCGCCCTGTCGCTTACCACCGCCTGTCCCTGCGAGGACGGCTGCCCGTCGTGCATCCACTCGCCCAAGTGCGGCTCGGGCAACAAGCCCCTGGACAAGGAATCGACCGTGAAGATCGCGGCGCTGCTGCTGGGCGAAGAAGAGGTGGAGCCGCCGGCGGAGGTCCAGATCGCGGCGGCGCCGGAGGCGGCGGCCGAACCCGTACCGGAGGCGGAGACGGAAATTCCCTGGTTCCGGAACCGGAAGATCGGTGTTCTTGACCTGGAAACCTGCTGTTCCGCGGCGGACGTGGGGGGTTGGGGCCAGTGCCACCGCATGGGGGTGTCGCTGGTGGTGGTCCACGAGAGCCATACGGGAGTCGCCACCACCTATCGGGAGCATGATTTGAAGCGCCTCGGGGAGCGCCTAAAGAAATTGGACCTGATAGTGGGCTTCAATATTAAACGCTTCGATTACCAGGTCTTGCAGCCCTACACGAGGGTGCCGTTGGCGGAGCTGCCCACCCTGGACATCCTGGAAGAGGTCCATGCCCTCCTGGGACACCGGCTGTCCCTCAATCACCTGGCGGAAAAGACGTTGGGGGAGAAAAAGACCGGCGACGGTTTGCTCGCCCTGGAACTCTATGCCGCGGGCAAATGGGAAGAGCTGGAATCCTACTGCCGCCAGGACGTGCTTCTGACCCTCCGCCTCTTCGAGTACGGGGTGCGCCACGGTTATCTGGTCTATGAGCACCGGCAAGGGGCCCTGGTCCGGGTGCCGGTGGATTGGCGGGAAGAGCGCTTTTTTGCTTGAGGGCGGCGGCCGGAGGGGTGGACCCACGCAACTTACGGCAATTATCCCGGGACCTGGAAGGGGAACCGGGATTTTTTACTAAAGTCTCAAAAAATTTGGCCGAAAAAGCGCCCCAGAGGCGGTTTTCTTTTGCCCTTTGGCGGAGGTTGATTTATCATTCAGCTAAAAGTAGAAAGGGGGCTTTTTCATGATGAAAAATAAGGTACTGGTGTTGAGTTGCATCCTGGCCCTGGTTTGTTTCCTGGGCGCAGTTTCCCTGGCGGGAGCACAAGAAAAGGATCCCGTGGTCGGCCAATCGGTGGGGATCTCCAAATTCAAGGCGCCTGTAAGCGAAGAAGGGGCTAAATATCTGGGTCTGGCCAAGGCGGAGCCCTTTACGTTAAAGGACGTCAAAGCGCCCTATTTGCTGGTGGAGCAGTTCAATACCAGCTGCCCGCACTGCATGGCCCAGGCTCCGGTGATGAACGTCCTGTTCACCAAGGTCGAGGCGGACCCGCAACTGAAAGGCAAGCTGAAATTCGTCGGCGCCGGACAGGGCAATGAGGTCCCCCAGATAAAGATGTGGCAGGCTTTTCATAAGGTGCCCTTCGCCCTGGTGCCCGACCCCGACAACTCCTTCGGCAAGGCCATGAATTTTACCCCTTACCCGGTCACGGTCGTCCTGGATAAGACCGGCAAAATCCTGTTCGTCCATATCGGGGCCTTCGATAACGCTGATGAAGTGCTTGCGAAGATCAAAGCTGTCGTAAAATAACCTCGCCATCAACGGGTCAGGCCAGCCGTTGAGGCAGCCTGACCCGGTCCCGCCTGATTGACGCCACCCTCCTTTGACACTATGATAAAGGGCAGCAGTTCACCCATGGAGAGACCCAAAGGGGGCAATATGCACCGTAAAACCCTGCTCATGGCCCTGGCCGGCTGCCTGATGATCTGGCTGGCTGGCAGTTCCCTGGCGTCGGCGGCCCCGCCGCAACAAAAAGTCGCCAATCTCAAGTTCTCCGGCAGCCTTTCAGAAGCGGATCAGGAGTATCTGGGCCTGGAAAAGCCGGGAGCCTTTACCCTCCAGGACATCAAGGCCCCGTATGTGTTGATGGAAATCATGCGCACCGCCTGACCCCACTGCGTGGACCAGGAACCGGTCGTGAACCGGTTGTACAATCTGGTGGCGAATTCGGACCTCAGAGACAAGGTAAAGTTTATTGCGGTAGGCGAGAGCGATAACGCGGCGTCCTTAAAGCGGTTCAAAGCCGCTTATAAAGTGCCTTTCCCCATGGTGACCGATCCCGATTGGGCCATCGGCGTTGACCTTTTCCATATCAGCGGCACCCCCACCACCGTGCTGGTAGATAAGGGCGGCAAGGTGCTGCTGGTGGAAGACGGGGTCTTTGACAGCGCCGGGGCAGTATTCAAGAAAATCAAGGCGAAAATAAAATAGCCGGGAGGCGGGGGCGCGGCAGTGCCGGCCTCTCCCCGATTCCGGGCCTGTTGAAGGGGAATCTTCCCGATGGGTTTCAAAGCCATTCTGGTAGCCACGGACTTTTCCGAATGCGCCGGCGCCGCTTTTAAGGTGGCCAAGAAGCTGGCCCGGCAGTTCGGAGCCAAAATCGTTCTCCTGCATGTCATCCAACAGCGGATTGTGGCCCGGGTGGCCGAACATTTGAAAGTTGCGCCGGACAAACTCCTGCCGGCCTTCCGGGAGGAAGCGCAACAGTACCTGGATGAATTTTTGGAGAAGTGCTGCGCCGCTGACCTGGAGGTGACCAGCATGGTGACCGTGGGCATCCCCTTTCAGGAGATTGCGGTGATGGCCCGGGACCTGGCGGCGGATTTAATTGTCATCGGGGGGTATGGCCGGAGCGGCCGGGGGCCCATAGAGGAGGTCTTTTTCGGGTCCACGGCTGAAAAAGTGGTGCGCCTGCTGCCCTGTCCGGTGTTGTGCGTGCCCTGGGAGAGTGTAAAGAAAGAAGAATAGAAGCGATGGCCAGGGATGTTGCGGTCATGGGTCCCTCCGCTATTGACAAAGCATGGAGGGCTCAGCTTCCCTCCTTCAGGCCGGAAAAATTTCCCCTTAGCTGCTTGACAGACCGGTCTGTCTACTATAAGCTTCCCATATGAAGAAGTCAGCAGGCCCGAGCGAAGCGCGGCAGCGCATCATCCAAACTGCCCTGCGTCTTTTTTACCTTCAGGGATATCTGGCGACCGGGATCAATCAGGTGATCGCCGAGGCAAGCGTATCCAAGAATACCTTCTATTATTACTTTCCGTCCAAAAAGGATCTCTGCGTTGCATATCTGGTGGAGCGGCATAAGGTCTGGATGGCATGGCTGCAGGAATGGCTTGATAAATATGAGGCGCCTTATGAGCGACTCATGAGTGTCTTTGCATTCCTTGAATCATGGCTCAAGGCCAGCGATTTCAGGGGATGCGCGTTTCTCAATATCGCCTCTGAGGTTCCCGACATCAATAATCGGATCAGAAAAGAGGTTATCGCTCATAAGGACGAGTTGCGAATTTTATTGCGGGAATTGCTTGAAGATTTGAAGTGCCGGGACCGGAGATTTGCTGAGATCAATCCGAAGTTTTTGACGGAGATTTTGTACGTAATCGTTGAAGGGATCATCGGTTCCTGCCAGATCTATGGCGATAGCTCCCTTATTGCCGCGGCCCGGCAGAATTTCGACCGGGTCCTGAGGGGTGCGCCATAATTTTTTTTGCCGCATATAAGACAAACTTGTTTGTATATAAAGAGTGAAACCGGGCTCGTTACCGGAAATAAAACAAAAATGGAGGAGGCAGCATGGCTAAGAGATTGGGCATTTACATTTATAACGGGGCCGAAGTTATTGATTGGGCGGGGCCGGTGGGGGTGTTTGCCGTGGCGCGGCGGATGGACCCCGAGTTGGAGGTTTTTCTCATCGGCGATTCTCTGGCCCCGGTGATGGCCACCGGTAACTTGACGGTGCAGCCGCGCTATGCTCTGGATCAGAAGCCGGATATGGACGCCTTCCTGATCCCCGGAGGTATCGGTTCCCGGGCCGAAATGCATAATGGCCGCCTCATCGCGTTTGTGAAAGGGTTGCCGGAGAAAACCCTGCTGGTGAGCGTCTGTACCGGATCATGGGTCTACGGCATTGCCGGTCTCCTGGACGGGCTCAAGGCCACGAACCGCAAGAACGGTGACCCCAGCGAAGTCATCCTGCCCATAGACCGCCTGGCGCAAATAGCCCCGAAATGCCAGATCGACCGCCACCGTATCGTGGATACCGGCCGGATCGTCACCGCGGGAGGCATAACTTCAGGCCTGGAGATGGGATTTTATCTGCTGGAGCGCTTCGGTTATGAGGATAAGTTCATTGATACCGTCGCTCACATCATGGAATACACCGAACAGTGGAAGCTTATGAAGCCGGACCGGCTGGTGGTGGGCTGAGGTTGACGAGAAGCCGTGAGGCGAAGTTTCACCAGGTTGGGGTGACCGAACCCCGGCGACCAGAATCAACGGTTTTTGCAAGCGGCCACGGGCAAAGCCTGTGGCCGCGGCTTTATCATACCGGAAAATCCACTTTGATCTTGAAGACCTCCTGGGCCGGGAGGCTCAGAATTTCCGCCACTTCCGAGGCCTGGGAGATTTCGGCCAGGATCTGCTTGAGGCGCTCCTCCGATTCGGCGATGAGGGTGAACCAGACGTTGTAGCGGTGGCGCCGCAGGTAGTTGTGGGTGACCCCGGGGTAACGGTTAACTACGGCCACGAAGTGGTCCAGCTTATCCGGCGCCACCCGGACGGCGACCAGGGTGCTGGTGTAGCCGAGCTTGCGGGAAGTGAAGTTGGCCCCGAGGCGCCGGATAACGCCGGCCTCGGCCATGGCCAGGACCCGGGCCACCACCTCTGCTTCCGAGGCCCCTACCCTCTCCCCCACTGCGGCATACGGCCGCGAGACGATGGGAAAATGCGACTGGATCTCGTTTAAGATGGCCCGGTCCAGGGCGTCTAAAGACCGGGTTTTGGGTTCCGGGTTTTGGGTTTTGGTTATGGTCATAAAGAAGTTTCTTTATTCCTGGCGTCTTGGAATGAGATATTAGCCCACCGGTTCATAAGGGCAGATGGGGTCGTCGCCCAGGACGTCGCCGGTGAGGGCATAGGCCCGGGCCCGGCAGCCGCCGCAGACCTTGCGGTACTGGCAGGCGCAGCACTTGCCGTGGTAGTCGTCCACCCGGCGCAGTTGCCGGAAAAGCTCCGCGTTGGCCCAGATTTCCGGAAACGGCGTCTCCCTGATGTTGCCCGCAACCAGCTCCAGGTAGCCGCAGGGCTGGACCTCCCCCTGATAAGACACGAAGGCGAAGCCCTGGCCGCCCAGGCAGCCCTTGGTCATGGCCTCCATGCCGTGGGTGGCGGCGGTGATGGGCTCGCCCCGGTCCGCGGCGTCCTGGCGCCAGAGCCGGTAATACTGGGGGGCGCAGGTAGGCTTGATGAAAAGGCGGCCGTCTTGCTGCCGTTCCAGGAGCCAGGCCAAAGTCTCTTCGTACTCCGCAGGCGACACCAACTCCTCCCGGATAAGCTCCCCCCGCCCGGTGGGCACCAGCACAAAGACATGGTGGGCCGCGGCCCCAAGTTTCAGGGCCAGTTCGTAGATGGCCGGAAGTTCGGCCCGGTTGGCCCGGGTGACGGTGGTATTGATCTGAAAGGGGAGCCCGGCCTCCCGGCAGGCGGCGATGCCGCTCAGGGCCCCGTCATAGGCCCCCTTCACCGCCCGGAGGCGGTCGTGGGAGGCGGCGCTGGCCCCGTCGATGGAGATGGACAGCCGCTGGATGCCGGCGTCTTTGAGGCGGGCGGCGATGGCCGGGGTCAAGAGGGTGCCGTTCACGGCCATGACCATGCGGTGGCCCAGATGGGTGCCGTGGGCCGCCAGGTCGAAGATATCGGACCGAAGCAGGGGTTCGCCGCCGGTGAGGATGACCACGATCTGGCCCATGGTGGCCAGGTCGTCCAGGAGTTTGAGGCCCTCGTCCGTGGTCAGTTCACCGGGATAGGGGCCGGAGCCCGCGGCGGCCCGGCAGTGCAGGCAAGCCAGGTTGCAGCGCCGGGTGGTCTCCCAGGCCAGGAGGCGGAGAGAAGGGATTTTATTAGATTTATGCAGAGAATGATCCATAATCTATAGTTAGTATATGAAGTTATCTTAATATGTTAAACAATATATCTCATAAATATTCTGAAGAATCAGGTCAAGCCTTTGTCCAGCCCATTCCGTTATTCCGGGTAATTTTGAAAAGATTGCACAGGTTGAAAACCTGTGCCACCAAAATTCTTAAGATTATCAAGGTTGTCAGTCGTCCTTATCCTCTGTGCGGCTGGAAGGATGCTTTTGGGACTCTTCAGAAGCAAGGAAGACCCAGAAGAACTGGCGGCACAGGCTTCCGGCCTGTGCTTCATTCTGTCTTTTCATAGAGCCAGGGGTAATCTTCTGGATATAATGCTAACCCCGCTTTTAAAGAATTATTCCTGATGTATTGCCACTTTTCCAGGAATTCCGCCTCATCCCGGACAATGCGATCATAGCGCTCATCTTGCCAGAGGGAGCCTTGATCTCCCCTTGCCTGGTTGATTTTTCTGGAGCTGAAGCGTTTAATGCTGTGGAGAATTTCCCCCAGGTTAAAAGCGCCACCATCGTCCCGCCATAAAGGTTGCGCTAATCCATGCACATGATCAGGTAAAACCACCGCGGCATACAGAGTCCATTTCTTGCTGTCCCAATGGCAGAGGGCCTTAAGGGTGATCGTGCGCTCTTCCGGGGAAAGAAATTTGCCGTTCTGGCACCGCCAAGTAATGAAATAAACCCTTCCGGGCTCCTGCCAGTGGGGCAGATTCCTCCTGGTGATTTGAAAAGATTGCACAGGTTGAAAACCTGTGCCACCAGGGCTTTGCCTTTGACTGTCTGTATCTTTCTTATAAGTTACCATCCCAGTGAACCTGAAGACAAAAAGGTGGATAAACTTAAATGATGTTTGGTGGCACAGGTTTGTAACCTGTGCGGATTTTTATTCCATAAACCTACTTTGCCAGGACCTGGGCCGCCTGTTTGGCAAAATACGTTAAAATCAAATCCGCGCCGGCGCGTTTGATGGAGAGGAGCGACTCCAGCATCACCGCGGTCTCATCCAGCCACCCGTTGGCGGCGGCGGCCTTGATCATGGCGTACTCGCCGCTTACCTGGTAGGCGGCCAGGGGCAGATCGAACTCCGCAGCCAACTGCGCAATGATGTCCAGGTAAGGGAGAGCCGGCTTGACCATGAGGACATCGGCGCCCTCCTCCACATCTAGGGCGGCTTCCCGGAGGGCCTCCCGGGCGTTGGCCGGGTCCATCTGGTAGGCCCGGCGGTCCCCGAAGGCCGGGGCGGACTCCGCCGCGTCCCTAAAGGGGCCGTAGAAGCTGGAGGCGTACTTGACCGCATAGGACATGATGGGCACCATTTCGAAACCCCGCTCGTCCAGGGCTTCCCGGATGGCCCCTACCCTGCCGTCCATCATATCGGACGGCGCCACCATATCGGCTCCGGCCTCGGCGTGAGACACCGCCACCTGCCCCAGGACCTCAAGGGTGAGGTCGTTGTCCACTTCCTGGCCCACCAGGAGACCGCAGTGGCCGTGGGAGGTGTAGCCGCAGAGGCAGACGTCGGTGATCACCACCAGCTCGGGGACTCGTTTCTTGAGCTGCCGCACCGCCTGCTGGACGGCGCCCTTGGGGGAGGCGGCTTCGGAGCCGGTGTCGTCTTTCCTGGCAGGCAGCCCGAAGAGGAGGACCGCGGGCACCCCCAGGTCCAGGGCGGCTTTGGCCTCATCCACCAAAAGGTCCGGGGACAGGCGGGCCACGCCGGGCATGGAAGGCACTTCCTGGCGCACCCGGTTACCGGGAGCCGCGAACATGGGGTAGATGAAATCTTCGAGGCGCAGATGCGTCTCCCGCAGCATGCGCCGCAGGGGTTCACGCCGTCTGAGGCGCCGGGGGCGAAATAACAGTTCCATGATGTTGACCTCTTATGCGGTTATCTCAAGATATTTTGCCGGTACGCCGAATATACTTGCACGGGTTGTTCTCTTGCACCCTTCACCCCGAGCCTTGCACCCCAGGGAGAAGGGGGATCAAGGAGGGGCTTTGGGCAAGATCTGTTTTCCCCTTCATTGTTATCCCAGGGACGCCAGCCTGTCAAGCTCACGGGTCCGGAAGCACGTTAACCCAGATGATGCAGGCGCTGGTCTTGGAAAAATTTAATAAAGAGTTTTTTGGGAAGAGATTTTGTGCTATTGTGCGTCATAGAGAGTCTCAGAATATCGGGAGCATGTGAGGAGGCCACAGATGAAGATGCGATCAGGGATGATCGTAGTGGTGCTCGGATTAGCTGCACTTTTGCTGGCCGGTTGCGCCACCACGGAGGACAAGAAGGCGAAGTCGGAAAAAGAGGCCCTGTGTTCGGTCCTGGACACGAACAAGGACGGCAAGATCAGCAAAGAGGAGTTCCTGGCGCGCACCAACGACAAGGCCAAAGGGTTGGAAGTGTTCGAGAAGTGCGACACCGGGAAAAAAGGGTACCTGACCTATGACGAGTTCTGGGCCCAACGGCTGATGTTTCCACCGGAACTTTGGACAACCACGCCGCTTGTCCAGCCGATGCGGTAGAACGCTTGACTAACGGTGATGGAGCCGAGGCTTCTTTATGAATAAGAAAATCGGGGGCGGATTGGCAGTGGGGACCATCCTGATTGTGCTGCTGGTGGTCCTGTATTATCTCTGGAGCAGCGGCCCTGGGAAAATCGGGCCGAGCGCGGTCACGGCCCCCGAGCCCCCCGGGGCGACGGCGCCGGCCAAGCCGGAAACTCCGGCGGCCCCGGCCGCCACCCAGCCCGCGCCTCCCCTTGAACCCGCAGGCCCTCCCCAAGGTGTAGCTCCCGGAGCGGAGCCCAAAGTTACGGTTTTGCCGCCCCAGGAGGGAAAAGAGCAGTACGGTATTTTGGCGGGCAGTTATAAGAAATACCGGGACGCCGGCAAGATGCTGGCCAGGTTAAAGAAGGAGGGAAACCCCGCCTTTAGTCAGCGGGACCCCAGGAATTCAAACCGCTATCAGGTCTGGCTGGGGCCGTTTTCCTCCCAGAGCGAGGCCGAAGAGGCGGCCAAATCCCTCAAAGCCGTCCTCAAAAAACCTCTGAAGATTGAGGCGATAGAAAACCCGGTGCCCAAGTAAGGTTTGACCGGAAGACGCCCACCCCACGGGCGGACCCAGAGGTTCGCCCCTCCAAAAATATTTTAAGAACAACCTAACAGGAAAGATCAGCCTCTCGGGCGGCAGGCCTCATTGGACGGTCACCTCCACGGCATCGCCCTGCCCGCCCGGCCCCACCACGGTAAGCCGGTGGCGGCCGCGGGATAAGTCCAGGGGAAGTTCATAGGGGGGCCCGGTGGCCGCGACTTCCCGCCCGTCCACGAACCAGGTGACTGCCTTGAGGGGGTCCCGGCACAGGGCTTTGGAAACCACCCGGATTACCTCGGCCCTGGGCGCCAGCAGAAACCGGTCCCCGGGCAACGGGTAGCTGATGCTGACGCGCAGGGCCAGGCCACTGTCACGGGCGGGGGGATGAGCGGCGACCGGGAAAGCCGTGGGGCGACCGATAACCAAGGCAGCTCCCCGCCTGCGGGGTTGGGCCCCGGCCTTGGGGTCCGCGGCCACCGGGCCCTGAAAGGTTGTACCCAAATCCTGATCGAAGTCGGCCAGGCGGAATCGGCCTTCGCCGCCTTTCTCATAGCGCTGATGGAGCCAGCCGGCATAATTGGCGGGCATGCGGTGCCAGGGTTCCCGGGGCTGGTGATAGGAACAGAGCGCCTGGGGTTCGGTGCCGGCCATGAACAATTCCTGACGCCGGTGGAGGCAGCCCGGGCCAGGTTTCATGCCGGAGAAGGCGCAGACCTCGGCGGTCACGACCCCGGTGGGTTTAATGAAGGGGGCAGGCATGCTGCCGGCGAACAGGGCCTCGGCCAGGTCGGCCACAATGGGCGCGGCGGCGCCGGCGCCGCTCATATCCGCGGTGGGCCGGCCGTTGAAATTACCCACCCACACGGCCAGGGTGTACTCCGGGGTGTAGGCCACGGCCCACAAGTCCCGAAAGTGGGTGCTGGTCCCGGTTTTGATGGCCATGCGGTAAGGCGGGTTCATGGCCGAGGCGCCGCCGAAGATGCGGGTCCGAGCCATGGGGTCGCTTAAGATGTCGCTGATGATAAAGGCGGCCTGGGGAGAAAAGACCGGCGTGGTGTCAGCTTTGGGGGCGTCCAGGGTGAGGCGCAGGGGTCCGAATCTGCCGTGGTTCGCCAGAGAGGCGTAGGCCGCGGCCAGTTGCAGGAGGCTGACCTCGGGGTTGCCCACCACCATACCCAGGCCGTAGTGCTCCGGGGTGAATTCCGGATGGTTGATGAGGTGGAGTCCGGCCAGGGTGTCATAGTAGGTCTCGGGCCCCATGAGGTTGAGGAGGTGGACGGTGGAGAGGTTCAGGGAATTGCCCAGGGCCTCCCGGAAAGAAATGGGGCCGTGGGAGACGCGATCGAAGTTGGCCGGGATAAACTCGCCCCGGGGGGTGCGGTAGCGCCGTTCCACGTCTTCCAGCACCGAAGCGGGGGTGAAGCCCTGGTCCAGGGCCAGGGCGTAGAGAAACGGCTTGAGGGCGGAACCCGGGGAGCGCCAGGCGGCGGCGCCGTTGTTGAAGCCCTGATCCCTGCGGCCATAGGCGCAGGAGCCCACCAGGGCCAGGATTTCCCGGGAGGCGTTGGCGACGATCACCGCGGCGGCCTGGGAGGCACCGGCTTTCAGGAGGCGGGTCTGATGCGAGGCGACGATGGCCTGGGCCCGGCGCTGGAGGGTCAGATCCAGGGTGGTGATGAGCCGCTGGGAACCTGGGGCCGCGGGTTTTTCCCGGGCCAAGACGAGGTTGACAAAATGCGGGGCTTCAAAGGGGAAGGCCGGGGGCCGGGGGCCGCGGCCTCGAAAGATGACGAGGTCAGACTGCCGGGCCTGGAGTTCCTGGGGATTGAGAGAGCCCAGCCGCGCCATGCGGGCGAGAACCCAACGCTGGCGCGCCATGAGGCGGTCGCGGTGGGGGCCATAGGGGTTTAAGGCGCCGGGGGCTTTGACCAGGGCGGCCAGGAGGGCGGCTTCACTTACGGTCAAGCGGGCGGCGGTCTTGCCGAAATAGGCTTGGGCGCCGGCCTCCACC
This sequence comes from Desulfobaccales bacterium, assembly GCA_052139855.1. Lineage (GTDB taxonomy): Bacteria > Desulfobacterota > Desulfobaccia > Desulfobaccales > 0-14-0-80-60-11 > 0-14-0-80-60-11. The sequence goes on along the minus strand of JBKQVS010000155.1, from coordinate 11,448 downwards.
CCCATGAGGTTATTGCCCAGGGGCACCCGGTCGAGGTAAAGCCGCAGGATCTCGTCCTTGCTGAGGGCCATCTCGATCCTGAGGCTGCGGCAGGACTCTACCAGCTTGCGATAATAGCTGCGGGGTCCGGGGTAGGCGAGGCGGGCCAGTTGCATGGTGATGGTGGAAGCCCCGGAAACGACGCGGCCGCGGCTCAGGTTGCTTATGGCGGCCCGGAGGACGGCCAGGGGGTCGATGCCCGGATGGCGCCAGAACCTCTGGTCTTCCGCGGCCACGAAGGCCGCGGCCACCGGTTGGGGAACGGCGCGGTCGGGCAAGGTCAGGAGTTTGCCCCCCTGGGCCTCGGGCACCAGGCGCAAGATGCGGCCGGTGCGGTCCAGCACCAGGGGACCGGGCCTGGTTTTCAGGGCCTCCGGGTTGAGGCGGGAGGCGGCTGCAAGATGCCAGGCCAGGCCGCCCAGTACCAGCAGGGCCGCGGCCAGGCACCAGGCGAGCCGGCCCGATGGCAGCCACTTCAGCATCAGCGTCCCTTGACGGTAAGTTCTCCCTGGGGGGAGTAGCCGTTAACTCCCGGCGAGTACATGGCCGCCACCCGGGTGGCGGGGACCATAAACTTGCCCTCGCACACGGCCCGGCAGTAATACTCGAACCGCTGGGAGCCGGAGTAAACCTGGTCCCGGAAGGCCAAGACCCGGTCGGTCCTGATCTCGAAATAATTGGGACGGAACCGGATGGTGCCATCCGAAGTGACATAATCGAAATCGTCGTAGCGCTCGGACTCGTCGCCTTCGGAGATCGGTTCCTCGGTCTTGAAGGCGGTGTTGAGGGCCATCAGGCCGGCGGGCAGGGGGTCATCCAGCACTACGTAGCGCTGCCCGCGGCCGGCGACTTCGATAAAGATCGTGACTTTCACCAGGTCACCCACCGTGACAACGTCTGAGCCATCAGTATTTTTGATGACGCGGCGGACCTTGAAGCCGTTGGCGGCCCCGGCGGCGGCGATATCGAGCCGCGGGGCGGTCAACTCCAGCTTGTAGAGCCAGGTTTTGCCGGCCTGGCCCTCAACCTTGACTACCGGGTTCTTGAGCAGGGCCCCGGGGTTAAGCCCCACGGTGCGGAAGCCGTTCGGGTCCAGTTTGAGGCGCTGGGGGCCGGGAACGCCGGGCTGGCTGATGGCGATCTCCACCGGCGCGGACCCAAAGGCCGCATCCTTGAAGTAACTGCCCAGGGCCAGCAAGGCCCAGCCGGTATCGCTGGTGGAGGTCCAGATGCCCTGGCTGTCCAGGCCCCCCAGGAGGAGGAGCGCCTCTTCCCGGGTGAGGGGGTCTTTGGGCAGGATGGCCTGGGCCGCCAGGAGGGCCAGGGCCGGGCTGCGGAACCGGCTGGAGAAATCCTCGGGATCGTCTTCAGCCGCCTCGGCCTTGCCGCCCAACAGGGGTTTCAGATCGGCCTGGAGTTCGTCCAGGGGGCGCAGGTTGGCTTGCCTGGCCGCCAACAGCAGCAGAATTTTGCTCTCCCGGTACATCCGCACGAACTGAGCGTTCACGGTATTGAAGGTGTCGCGGTCCAGGGCCTGGTTGAGGGCCAGGACGTAGGCGGCGAAGGCCTTGAAGGCGGGGGAGCGTTTCTCCTCCTGCATTTGAGTTTTCAAGTACGCAGAAGCCTGGCTCAAGGCATCTTCCGGCACCGCGACCCCGTTGGCGCGGGCCTGGCTCAAGGCCGCGACGGCGTAAATCGAGCCCCAGAGGTGGGGTTGCCGCTGCCCCGGCCAGTAGGCAAAGCCGCCGGTGTCGGTCTGGAGGCCCAGGATACGCTGCACCCCGCGGTTCAGATATTTGTCGGTTTCAGGCAGAGTCACCCCGAACACGAGGCCTTTCTGAACGGCGCCGCGGAGGGCCGCCAGGGCCAGGACCCCGGAACTGGTTTGTTCGACGCAACCGTACGGGTAAGTGAGGAGATAGTTAATCGCCTCGGTCATCCGCAAAAAAGGCGACCCGGCCACGGTGAGGACGGCCTTGACCTCTTCGGGGTTAATCTGCCCGGCGGCTTTGCCGGTCAGGTAGGCGGGGAGCGGGACCTTGATCTCGGAGGTCCCGGCCAGGGAACCGAACCACACCTGGGTGTCCCGGACGTGGCCGGAGTTGATTGGCAGCTTGAGTTCCACCGCGTCGGTGCGCCCCTGGAATTTGCCGGCAAAACGGGCGCCGGCCGGCCCGCTGGCGGCGGCCTGGCCGGTGACTTCGAGCTTTAAGCTGTCTTTGGGATTGAGCTGCTCCTTGGGTGCCACGGCGGTGAGAAAGAGCCCGCCATCGCCCACGGCGCTGAATTGCACCGGCCCCTTCTCGCCGCTGGCGTTGAAGGCGGCCACCCGGAACTTAAATTGGTCCCCCTTGGTGAAGAACCCGGGCAGACCGGGCTCCAGATAAAAGTCCTTGGTGGCCAGGAGGGGGCGCTGGACGCTGGCAAAGCGGCTGCCCCGGTCCAAGACCACGGCGTAAACCCGGTAGGTGGTCATATTGTCTGGCAGGGTAAAGGCCACCTGGGCGCGTCCCTGGGCGTCGGTGCGCACCCGGGCATTGAAATAGGCCACCGCTTCGAAGCGGCGCCTGAGCTTGGACATGACTTCTTCGCTCATACCGCCGCCGCCGGTCAAGGGCTCGTTTTTGGAGAGATAGAAGGGCGTCTGGTGGACCAGTAACGAACGGAGTTCCCCGGTGAAGACCTCCAGGGGACGGTCAAACTTGGTGAGGTTTTCCAAAGTGGGGGTTTTAAACCCGGTAAGGGCCAGAACGGCTTCATCCACCACGGCCACGGCCATCTCCGCTTCCACCGGGGCGCCCTTGGGGCCCTGGACGGTGAAATCCAGGGTTATTTTGTCCCCGGGCTCAGCCCTGAGGTCCTTGACCGCGGGGCTGATCTTGACCTGGAGAGCCTCGATTTCGTGGCGGACCGGCAGGTTGAGGGTGGCCCAGTAGAAGCCGGGAGCCTGGCTGTCGTAGTGGCCGGCGTACACCGGGAATTCGCCCCGAGGCGTCAGGCCCAGGACCGAGACATAGACATTGGGGGCATATTCGGCCTGAATGGGAATTGGCAGGCTATCGGCCTCAGATTTCGGGGTGATCACCTGGTACTTGAGCACGCCTTCCTGCTCGAGGGTGACCAGGTAGCGGGACACCGGGCTCCGGGGCCGGGCCGTGAGCCTGGCGGTCTCGCCGGGCTTATAGGCGGGCTGGTCGGCGGACAGGGCCAGGGGCAGGTAAGGCAGGTCCCGGTTCTCATAGGCATAACTTTCGCCGGTCACCTCAAAGGGCGTGGCCGAGGTGAAACTATGGCCGGCGTCGTCTTTATAGGTAAAGGCCAGGAGATAGCGGCCGCCCCAGGCGAAGCCGAACCGGAAGGAGGCTGTGCCCTTCGCCAGGGTGAGGTCGCTGGTGACGGTCTTGCGCCAGATTTCCTGCTCATCCCAATAGAGGTCGCCCTGCTCGTTGCGCTTGGCGACGTAGGCCCAGCTTTTTTGCAGGATCTCGGCCTGGAGGGCGCCCCGGTGGATGCGCTTGCCATCGGGCTTGGCCACCATAACCGTGAGGACCTGCTCCTCATCGGACCGGATCTCGTCGGGGTGGCCGCTGATGCCCACCAGGACCTCCGGGGTCACTTGAAAAGCCTTGGTTTCGGAGGCGGCCCGGCCGTCAAAGTCCACCACGGTGGCCACCACGGAGAGGCCGTGCTCCCCGCTCATGATCTGACGGTCCAGGGGAAACTCCAGTTCCGCCCTCCCCTTCTCGTCCAAAATGGCCTGGCCGCTCTCGATCAACGATCCCTGATCTTCACTGCCATAACCAAAGGTGAAGTTGTCATATCCCGGGACCTGGTAACTGGTTTTGGCTTGAAAAATCTTCCAGCGCACCTGGCCGTGCTTGACCTGACCCCCGGCGTAGTACGAGCCGGTGAGCATGATCTTGACAAAAGGAGATTGCTGTTCGCCGCGATTGACATAACCCTGCAGGGGTTTGACGATCTGCTTAAAGTCGATGGATACGAAGTGCCGGGGGGGCTTGAACTCCTGGATCTGAAAGGTGACGCTTACCTGGTTTTTGGGGCCGGCCTCCTCGGCGGAGGGCTCCCCTTCCCGGCGGCCCCGGCGGCCTTTACCGGAGGCGGCTTCAGCGGGAGTTTCCGGGCCATAGGTCATGTTCAGGGTGTAGGTCCCCAGGGGCCAGTAACTCTGGGTGACCATTTCCCCGGCGGCGGTGCCGAAATCCGAAGTCCGGTCCTCGGAGGTAAAGACCTGCTCGCCCTTGGGGCTGATGAGCTCAAAAAAACAGACTTCATCCTTGAAGGGGAAGATGCGACCCTGGCTATATTCCCGGACCGCGCCTTTGAAAAAGACTTTTTCGCCGGGCCGGTAGACGCCGCGCTCGGTGAAGACGTTGCCCCTGAGGTTGCGAATTTTAGCGCCGGAGGTTATCTGCCAGATGCCCTGGGGCTTGAGGTTGCCCTGGGGGGTTACCTGGATGAAGGCCACGTCGTCGCTGGTTCCGGCCACCAGCAGCACCAGGTCGTCCTGGTTCACCAGCCGCTTCACCGGCTGCAGGTTTTTGGGGTTTTTGAGGGACAGGCCGGCCAGTTCATGGGAGGTGTAGAGCAACACCCCGTCGGCGTTGGTCTGCCCCAGGGGAAAGACCTCCATATCCCGGGTGAAACCGATGACACGGGCTCCGGCCATGGGAGTCCCCGCCTTAAGCGAGGTGACCCAGAGGAGGAGATTCTGTGGGCTGCGCTTATAGGTCAGGCCCAGGTTGGTGATTTCAAAGACCCGGGGCGGGGTGGCGGCACTGCTGCCGGCCTCGTTGTTCTGCACCCGGATGAGTTCCAGGGCGCCGGCCTCCTTGCCCTGGCGAAAGCTTAGCGGCAGGGTGACCGCCCAAGGCTTGTTCTTTTCGCCGGCGGCGGGAAAGAGTTGCTTCTCGGAGAGGGACGGGGTGACAAAGTCGGCCAGGTCCTTATGGGAGGCGACCAAGGGTTTGAGGCCGGCGGAGGCGGTGTTGAGCTCTTCGAGGACACGGTCCCAGTCGGCCGGGGATTTTTCCACCGCCAGGGCCAGGGGCAGCAGGAGCGGCGGCACCCGGATGCCTTCAAACTTCAGGTTGTTGACGTTCTGGGCCCGGACGTGGAGCAACTGCCGGCTGTCGCGCTCGATGACGCTTTGGGGCCCGACAAAGTCCACCTTGGGGGGCCGGTCGCCCATGAAAAAGGAGTTGACCGTTTTGAAGTAGGTCTTTTTTCCCAGCCGGAGCGTTTCGGGCAGGTTGATGAGATAGCCGGTGCCGTACCGGAAAGCCCCCCGCAGGGTCAGGACTCCTTTGGGGTCGATGGTGGTGCGGTTCCAATCGATCTTGATGCGGGGCAGCAGGCGCAGATTGCCCTGGAGGCTTTCAAGCAAGAAGGGCTGGCTAAAAAAGATCCTGACCTCCTCGGCCCCGGGGTCGGGTTCGATCTTGACGATGGTAACGTGTTTCTTGGAGTCGAACCCGGCGGCGGATTTGGGAGTTTCCTGGGCCGCGGCCAGATTTGGGGCCATCCACCAAACCAGGGCCAGCGCCAGGATCAATAAAGAAGCCAGTTGGCGGGCGCAAGCGCCAGCGCCCCGAGACGAATGGGGGAACATCTTGCTTGATAGACCCATGGTGTGACCCTTCCTGGTTCGAGAAGTTCAAGGTTCAAAGTTCAAGGTTGGGGTAGGACCATACGGTAAATAACCGTGGAAAGAGGAACCTGAGTCTTCATCCGTGGGGTCGCGGGCCCGCGGCCGCCCGAGGGATGCCTGAAATTATCGGCATAACTGGTGATATTTATTAATATATCTTCACATTACCCCCCGTCAGATGAGGCGCCGCTAGAAAACAATTAAACCACAATGAGATTATATTCAATTGGCTGGATTTAAGATAATATTTATCAATTCGGACGCAAGCCCCAACTCTCCTTCCGGCAACGATTTTATGGGGGGAGATCATTAAAGCTCATGGCGGCAATTGACGCACTATTATCAACGGGTCGGGGTCTCCTGGGTGCCCATCCCACCAGGCCCATTGATTTCCACCTCCTGATATCTTCAGGATGGCCCCCGGCCAAGCCTCGAGGGGCCGACGATCACTGCTAAAGAGGAAAATCCCTTGGAACCGGACGCCGGAGAATTTTGGAGTGTGCCCGCGGCGGAACTGCTGAGCCGCTTGAAGACCAGCACGGCTGGCTTGACCACGGCTGCGGCCCGCAACCGCCTGGCCCGGTATGGCCCCAATCTGCTTAAATCGAAACGGAAGACCGATTCCCTCACCCTGCTGCTGGCCCAGTTCAAGAGCCCCATCATCATCATTTTGCTTGGGGCGGCCATCCTCTCCTATTTCCTGGCGGACAAACCGGATGCCATCATCATCTGCTTCATCGTGGTGATCAGCAGTCTGCTGGGGTTCTGGCAGGAGCGGGGCGCGGCCAATGCGCTGTCGAAGCTCCTGGCGGTGGTGCAAATTAAGGCCACGGTCTGTCGGGACGGCAAGCAGGGGGAAGTCCCGGTGGAGAACATCGTGCCCGGGGATATCGTCATCCTGGCCGCGGGCGATGTGATCCCGGGAGATTGCCTGCTGCTCACATCCAACGAGCTGTTCATGGATGAAGCGGCCCTGACCGGCGAGACTTTCCCTGCCGAAAAGTCGGTAACGGTGCTGCCGGCGGACACGCCTCTCAACCAGAGGGCCAATACCTTGTTTATGGGCACCCACGTGGTCAGCGGCAGCGCCCGGGCCCTGGTCCTGGCTACCGGCACCCGGACCGAATTCGGCAAGGTCTCCGAACGGCTGGTGCTGCGGCCGCCCATCACCGAATTTGAACGAGGGGTGCGGCGCTTCGGCTTCCTCCTGATGGAAGTGACGTTTGTCATGGTGACCATCATTTTTATGGGAAACATCCTCTTGAAGCGCCCGATCCTGGATTCCTTCCTGTTCGCCATGGCCCTGGCCGTGGGCCTGACCCCCCAGCTCCTGCCGGCGATTATCAGCGTCAACCTGGCCACCGGGGCCAAACGCATGGCCGAGGCCAAGGTCATTGTCCGGAAGCTGGCCTCCATCGAAAACTTTGGCAGTATGAACGTGCTGTGCTCCGACAAGACCGGCACCATCACCGAAGGCACGGTGCACCTCCATGCCATGGTGGGCGTGGAGGGCGCTGACAGCAAAAAAGTGGCTTTATACGCCTACCTCAACGCCATGTTCGAGAGCGGCTTTACCAATCCCATTGACCTGGCCATCCGCAACCAGGCTGCCTGCGACATCAGCGGCTACGAGAAACTGGATGAAGTGCCCTATGACTTTATCCGCAAACGCTTGAGTATTCTGGTAGGCCACGAGGGGCGCCGGGTGATGATTACCAAGGGGGCCGTGCCCAACGTGCTGTCCATCTGCACCGCGGCGGAAACCGTGGACGGGGCCACCATCAACCTGAAAGAGATCGAGGCCCAGGTCCAGGAATTGGTGAAGACGTCCAGCGAGCAAGGCCGGCGGACTCTGGCCCTGGCCTATCGGGATATGGGGACGGTCACGGACATCACCAAAGACCATGAGACCGCCATGACCTTACTGGGATTCCTGATCGTCCACGATCCTCCCAAACCGGGAATCCTTGAGACCATCAACCGGCTGGCCGACCTGGGGGTCACTCTGAAGGTGATTACCGGGGACAACCACTTGATCGCGGGCACCATCGCCCGCCAGGTGGGTCTGACCAACACCATTGTCCTCACCGGCCAGGAAATGCGCCAGATGAGCCCGGAAGCACTCGTCACCAAGGTCCAAGAAGTGGACATCTTTGCGGAAGTGGAGCCCAACCAGAAGGAGCTGATCATCCTGGCCCTGAAAAAGGCAGGTAACGTGGTGGGTTACATGGGTGACGGGATCAACGACGCCTCGGCGCTGCATGCCGCGGACGTGGGCATCTCGGTGGACAGCGCCGTGGACGTGGCCAAGGAGGCCGCGGACATCGTTTTGTTGGAGCATGACTTAAACGTCCTGGAGCAGGGGGTGCAGGAAGGCCGGAAGACCTTCGCCAATACCCTCAAGTATGTTTTCATGGCCACCAGCGCCAATTTCGGGAATATGTTCAGCATGGCCGGGGCTTCGCTGCTGCTGCCCTTCCTGCCGCTGCTGCCCACCCAGATATTGCTTACCAACCTGCTGACGGATTTTCCGGAAATGACCATTGCCACCGACAGTGTGGATCATGAGTTGGTGGACCGGCCGCACCGGTGGGATATCGGGTTCATTCGGCGATTTATGGTGTTTTTCGGCATCCTGAGTTCGGTATTTGACTACCTGACGTTCGGGGCCCTGATTTATATCCTCCGGGCCACCCCGGAATTGTTCCGGACCGGCTGGTTCCAGGAATCGGTGATCTCGGCGGTGATGATCGTCCTGGTCATCCGAACCCGGCGGCCGTTCATAAAGAGCACACCCGGAAAGTACCTGTTGATCATGTCCCTGGCGATTATCGGGGTCACCCTGATCTTCCCGGCCTCGCCGCTTAAGGGCGTGTTTGAATTCCAGGTGCTACCCTTGTCGTTTTACCTGGTGCTGAGCGTCATTCTGCTCCTGTATATCCTGTCGGCGGAGCTGCTGAAGCGGTATTTTTACCGGAAATTCACCTATTAGCATCTGGAAGGCCATGGCCGGTTTCTTCCAGGCGGCAGAGGCGCCCCGCCGGCGTGCTTCTTTGGGTCTGGGGAGGGGTCGCGGCTGAACGGGAGAGACGGGAAGGCAGAGAGAACGGCAGCGGGGCCCGTTGGCACGGACCCCGCTGCAGATGAGTCTGGAACTGGAAAATAGCGCTATTTAGCCATTTCGAACTTGCCGTCCTTGACCTGGATGATGACCATGGAGTCGGGGCCCAGGCCATTGTGGTCCTCGGGGCTCAGGGTATAGATCCCGGACACTCCCACGTAACCCTTGGTGTTCTCGATGGCGGTGCGCAGGGCCTTGGGATCGGTGCCCGCTTTGCGCAGGGCATCGGCCACAATGGTGATGGCGTCCCAGGCGTAGCCCGAGTGGGTGTTGATGGGGAACTGCTTGTCCAGATGGTACTGGTCGTTATAGAGATGGATAAAGTTCTGAATCACCTTCTTTTGGGGATCGGTATCAGGGAGCTGAGCGGCGGCCATCAGTTTCGTGGAGGGCATGCGGTCGCCCTCGGAGGCCTTGCCGGCCAGTTGGATATATTCCGCTCCCGGCTGGCCGTGGCACTGAAACAAGGGGGTGGTAATACCCAATTGGGCCTTGTTCTTGGCCACGATGGCCCCGGCCGGCCCGATGGTCCAGCAGATGATGGCGTCGGGCTTGGCGTTCTTGATCTTGGTGAGCTGAGGGGTCATATCGGTGTCTTTGGGGCCGAAAGACTCCTTGGCCACAAAGGTGATGCCGTAGTCCGGGGCCAGTTTATCCAGCCAGACAGACCCATCCTTGCCAAAGGGGTCGGAAGCGGTGAGCATGGCCACCTTGGTCAGCTTCTTGGCTTTCAGGTATTCAAAGAGCTTTTTAACCGCGGTGGAAGAGCGCTGGGGCGACTTGAAGATGTAGGTAAAGGGCCCGGTCTGCTGCATGATGGGCGGATCACCTCCCACGGTCATGAAGATGGGAATGCCCGCCTCTTCCACGATCTTCTTCACCTGCATGCCCTCGCCGGTGGAGGTGGGTCCGATGATGGCCGCTACTTTGTCGGAGTAGATAAATTTCTTGGCGATGGTGGCGGCCTTGGCCGGGTCGCTCTCGGTGTCGCCGACGATCAGCTCCAGGGGCCGGCCGTTGATGCCGCCGGCCTTGTTGATCTGGTCCACCGCCATTTCCGCCACCAGCTTGGTGGGGGTGCCGATGGGCGCCGCCGGCCCTGACAGGGCGAAAAAGGCGCCTATCTTGATGGGCTGCTTCTGGTCTGCGGCCTGAAGACCCCCGGCCACGAAGATTATTACGGCCGCCGCCACAAGAACCCTTGACAGTACTCGGCTCATAGTGTCCCTCCCTCCTTCAAAAAATATTCCATCATTCATGGTCTAGTTTAGGCCATGATGTCAACTCAAAAATCTCTTTTTCGCCAATTATCGATTGCGGTTAGACTAAAGGACAGCGAGGAGCATTACCTGGGGCCCCTGCCCTGCCGGGGCCTCGGGTCGCGTTCCGGGATGATCTTACAAATTCCGGTCACCCTAGCGGAGGCCGTAATAGGGGCGGTGAGGGCACCGCCCCTACGAAAACCTCCCGAAAAAATCGGGAATATTTTTGCAAGATATATCTAGGACACCAACCCCGTTACCTGAATTACGGCGCCAGGAAGCGGAAGATTATCTGCTGATTGCGCAGGGCATAGATTGCCGCCTTGATGGAGAGAGCTTGCGACTGGAGAGATCCTTCCCTGGACTCACGCATGGCGGTCTCGCCCACCTCGGTCTGCGCCGGGGCCTCCATGGCTTGCTTCTTCTTGGCGGCGGCCGCCTCCAGCAAGCGGTCCGCCTGGGCCTGGGCGTCGGTGGCCAGTTTTTCGTTGATGGCCAACTGCTGGGCGTCCTGGCGGGATAGCTCGCGCCCCGCCAGAGCGGCGGTGCTTTTTTTCTGGAGGAGGGTAAATAATTGATTGGACTGTTTCACCAGGGACAGGGCCGCGGGGAGATTGCCCGCGGTTAATTGCTGCTGCGCCTGGTCCAGGAGCGCAACCGCCCTGGTGTAAAGGGTAGCATCAGTTTCAGCGACTGGCGGGGTTTGGGCCCAGCCGGGGCCCACCAGGGCCAGGGCCAGGGCCAACAGGCAGATGGCGCAGTTGCAGCGGGACACGAACGTAAACACAAGTCACCTCGGTGAGATTTGGGGTTTTCTTACCACCCGGTCGAGGGAACCTCGGGGCCGGGGTTTACCTGGCGATCCTTGAGAATATTTTATCTAACTATAGAAAAAATTGTCATATTAGATCAAGCCCCAAGTGGATTTTTATGCGCCTCGGTGGGCTAACCCGGCGCCCTTTGGCCAAATTTTCCCCTGGGTTGCATGAATCGATTTATAGCTCAAAAGATCAATTCCCCCTTGACAATAATCGGTTAAGCGGTTATTAAATAATCATGCAGGTTACCTGCGAACATCGGCAATTTTGTGTACAGCCTCGACGGCCGCTATCTCCGGGCGTTCAACGGGCCGGGCTTGGCCGCGGCCGGCTACAATGCGGCGTACGGCAACTTCCGCTACAACGGCTACAACCCCCACGGGGTCGGGATGGACGAAGATTACGACGCCTGCGACCTGGAAAACTGGTTCCTGGCGCTTCAGAGTGCCGACGGCCAGGTGGTGATCCCCTCGTTCCACCGGCCGGCGATCATCCGATATGACCCCAACAACCCCACGCCGGCTCTCCAGGCCAACGACT
>JBKQVS010000154.1:0-13281 GCA_052139855.1 Desulfobaccales bacterium | reverse complement strand
ACCGGCTTTTTATCGCTGACGCTGGGAGGGTGCTGTTTTAAAGGGAACGCGGACTTGCGCCTCACCGACCACAATAGTGCGCAGTCGTCATCGAGCCAGGACCTTTAAGAAATGTTCTAATTTTTGCGTCTCCACCTCAAGTTCCTCAGGCTTGTCCTCCATCATAACGACCTGATTCTTGCCCAACCGCTTGGCCTCATATAAAGCCTGGTCCGCTTTTTCGATCAACCTGCTGACGGTGTCTCCCGGTTGATAGGCGGACACGCCGAAACTGGAGGTCACCTTGCCACTGAAATCCGAAAAGGTCGTCTCTTCCCAACTTTGCTTAATGCGTTCTCCCAAGGCAACCGCCTCCTGGTCGCTGGTGCCCGGGAGCATGAGGATGAATTCTTCGCCGCCAAAACGCGCCACCAGGTCCTCCTGCCGGATATTTTCCACCAAAAGGATAGCAAAAGCCTGGAGCACCCGGTCCCCCGTATCATGACCAAAGGTATCATTGACCGACTTGAAGTTGTCAAGGTCGGCCATGATAATGGATAAGGGAGTCTGGTGCCTCTGAGCAAAAGACATGGCCACTTCCAGGCTCTCCAGGAAGATTCTCCGGTTGGGGATGCCGGTCAATGCGTCGGTAAACATCAAGGTAACGATGCGATCATGCGCTGCTTGCAGGCGGCTGAAACCAAAGACAATTCCCCCTAGGCCCAAGAGCCACACAAGGCCATGGCCCCACCAGAGGCGTAAAGTGAGCGGTCTGGCCGCTTGCCACAAGGGTGTCATGGGTACGGCGACGCTGACCCCGCCCCGCACCTGGCCCACCTTGAAGCCCCTTTCCTCATGGCAGCCCATGCAGCTTGCCTCAGTAATGATAGGATGGATCACCCTCAGATAAGCCTGCCCGGCCTTGGTCTCCATGCCGCTAAATTCGGTCTTGCCTTGTTCTAAGGCCTTCAAGGCCTCCTTCTCCCGGGCATCGGGGAGGTTGGCGGGGCTGAGGGGGTTGAGGCTGATGAACCGTTCTTCGGGATGGCCAGCCTTTTGAGCCAGTTCATTGACCTGGCGCATCATATGGGCCGGAGTTACCAGGGTTAAGCGGGCACCGGAGGAGGGTGACGCAGCATCTCGCATCCACAAGGCCGGCGGGGATGGGGTGGCTGCGGTCTTCTGATTTGACAGAACATAGATCCCGCCTTGTCCCGAAGCCCACCGGCCATAGAGAATATCTCTCTCCTGGAAGGCCTTGGCCTCGATAAAGGCGATCTTCATCGTCTCCTGATTCTTCTGGCCCAGGTTCCACCAAAGGGATATGATCACCGCCACAGTCCACATGGCCATCAACCCCCAGGCCAATGAACTCAGGCCGGAAGCCTCTTCGGAGCGAGAAACGTACGCATTCATGATAAGGCAGAGGCCTGCCGGAATTCCCCCTCGTCGTCACAGTTTAACGGCAATATACGGCAACGCTGGACCAGGGTATATCAGGGGTAACCTGGATTTTGCTTGAGGTAAAACCCTGAAACTATCCCAGGCCAATGACCGAATAAACTTTCCTGGGGGGATGAGCCCGGCAAGGAGAATATGATGCGGCAGGCATAGGTTTCTGGAGCTTTTAGCCGTTCTCCTCGAATGCCAATCGCCGCTGGAATTGGCAGCCGGGAATCCCGGGCAACGGGCATGGCGATTTGCTCCGGTAATGAGAGGATGATAAGGGGCGAATGTGTGAATATAATGCGGCAGGTGTAAGTTTCTGGTGCTTTAAGCCGTTTTCCCCTGGCGCCGATCGCTGCTGGATTCAGCAACCGGTTCAGGGAGCCCATCCGGTAATCAAAAGATGGCGCGGAGTGCAGGTTATGTAGCGGGATGCTCCCTTGGCGCCTGGCAATCCAAATCCTGGAGCGCTTTGTCGCTCACCCCGAGAGCTTGAGCGCTTCTGCAATGGCTTCTCCCCTGCCCCGCTCTGCGACCTTGACACCTCTCCCGGACCCTAGGGCCGGGGAAACAGGCCCACGCCGGCTGGCTGGGATCATCCGCCCGAAACTCTAAAAAAAGCTCGACCACAGGCACCCTCAGAGAAGCAGCGATCTAGCCGTTCCCTCTATCTGCTGGCCTCAAGGGCAACTGGTCTGCTCCCTCCTGCCCCCCTTAAATCTTACCGCCCTGACTGCGCCGCCGGTTCTGCCAAACCCCGACTTAATCCCCTTGTTTCCTTTGACTGTCTGATCCCCCGGAAGAGAAATCAGCTTATTATCCGCGATAAATCAGGGATTCCCCCCATACAAATCGGAATTTCCCTGATTTTCTCCTACCTGGAAAAAGATTACATAGAAAGCACATTTGGGAATAGTTCAAAACGAATTGAATCTGATCCCCCCAAAACCCGCCGATTTTCAAGGAAGAAAATCTCAAAAGGGAGAAACACCGGTAAAAGGAAACATCTTCTTTAATAACGGTTAACTGCTTACCCGATAAAGCCAAACCCGTTGCGAGGCGGGGACGGAAAGCCACGGGTCTCAATCGAATGAGATAGCCGGGTTGCCTGGGACTTCCACAGGTGATCCGGCTTTTTTTATGCTACTCGTACCGACAGGAAGAAAATTAAGAAAACTCTCATCTAAAGAACTTTTTATATCTCTCACCGGCAATTGAGGAGAAAAACATGGATCCCATCGTTGAAGTGCTTGAGTCTGCCATGGCCGCCCAAGACCCTTATACCGTTGGCCACCAGAAGCGGGTAGCCCACATATCTTTGGCTCTGGCACGGGAAATGGGACTTGCGGAGCGACAAATCTACAACCTGGAGATGGCGGCGAGACTGCATGATTTCGGGAAAATCTCGGTGCCCATCGGTATCTTATCCAAACCGGGTAAATTGTCTGTCCCCGAAATGGCCATGATTAAAAGCCACCCCGCCGCCGGCGCCGGTATGTTGAAACCGTTGACCTTTGCAACCAGCACCTTCATGACCATCATGCAGCATCATGAACGGATCAATGGCACCGGTTACCCCTTCGGCCTGACTGGAGAAGATATTCTGCTGGAAGCGAAAATTTTGGGGGTCGCGGATGTGGTCGAAGCCATTGCTTCCCATCGTCCCTACCGGCCTTCCCTGGGCATTGAGACGGCTTTAGGTGAACTCTCCAAAAATCAAGGGGTCCTTTACGATACCTCGGTAGTGCATGCCTTTTCGAGACTATATTCTGGGAATATGTTCGGCAATTTCTTCAGTGCTTAAAGTTTCTTCTGATAACCCTTTTCCCCTCCGGGGGATCTGTGAGGCGCAGGAACTTAATAATTGAGTAAACCAAGGGAGAAAATGGAGAACATCTTATCGAAGCTTATGCTCGTCATGGCGCTGGGAGCTCTCATGGCCATGCCAGGCATAGTCTCGTGCAAAAAATCAAACCCAGGGGGGACCACCTCGACCCCAATTTCTTCGGGCCCAAGTTATTCGGGCCAAAATCTTAATGTCGGCCATGCGCCAATCCCCGGCACCCTCCTGCTCGTGGGGAGCGGCTTGGCGGGTTTGGGTCTCCTGCGCTGGAAAAATCGTTCCAAACCTTAACGGTGTGCTTGATATGAGCTTAACGGGAAAAGGAGAGCGGCAGAAGCCTTAGCGGGCGGGAAACTTCGACTCCAGGCAACCGAGGCAGGCTGAAATAGCCCTGCCTTTTTTATTTCCCGGGGGCCTTGAGGCGCCCCGGCAGAACCGGTTCAAGGGTAGATAAATGCAGTGTCCTCGACATTCCGTCCACTGCCTCGATACCTGCGAGTCACCGATTCGGAAAGCCTCACAATGCCAGAATTTATCACTTCTGCCGCCGGAATCCGCCGCTGGGCCATTTGCTGATGCAATGGCTCGGTAACCCCTCGGCCATTGCTCAACTGGACCAGCAAGGCGTAAGGGTTCATCAGTTCATCTCTGGCGAAGCGGTGATCGGCGTAAACTTGTATGTGCAGGTGCGGAGCATCCCACCGGACGCCGGTGTGCCCCACATAAGCGATGAGTTCGCCACTCTTTACGCTTTTGCCCTCCACGATGCCCTCGGCGTATCTCTGCAAGTGCATATAGCCATAACCTCTGCCGTCTTGACCCGCCAAGAGTAGGGAAATGCCGGCTTCATTCCAAACCGCCAATTGATGGATGACCCCTGCGGTTATGGCATAGACCGGGGTCCCCTCCCAGGCAAAAATATCCGTGGCGTGATGAACTCGGCCCCCGCTGCGGCTATCCCCCCAACTGTCCTTAAATGAATACGCTGGCGCCACCGGAAAGCAATAGCTGCAGTGGTTCGACCCCATGAAACTCTCTGCACCCGGTTTTCCGTAACCCCATTGCAGATACGGTTCCTGGGCATCGTGGAGAAAATGGCTGCACACCTCCCGAACCTGGGCTTGAGTCTCCTGGATAGGGGGCAGACCCTGATGGGGCGGGGCTGAGACCAGAGGCGAACCGTAACCCCAGAGTGACCACAACCTGCCCAGATATCGAGGCCCCATCCAGACATTTTCGGTGAGGTCAGGGGAATTGACCACCTGCGCCTCACGAGCCTTTCCCAGCCTTAATTGCCCCAGATCCGGGGCGCCTTTGACCGAGATGCCCGTGAGCGCGCGTTCTGATTCCATCCGCATGACCGCGTTGATTAACCGGGGCCTTAGATTCTGGGGCTGGTTCGTCTCTCGGCTAACCACCTGGGCCTCCCCAGGGGTGGATCTGCCAGGGGATGTGAAAGGAACCCGCCGGGGTGCCAGGGTATCGCCGCCCGCCTGCCTGGTTTGAGGTTGTCCCCGGTTAGCATAATAGTAGTAAACCACCCCTTTTTCCCAGACCTTAATATATGATCCAGCCAGTGCGGCAGTATGGCCCAGCAGCAGCACTCCGGCGATTATGAGCCAGACGCCCCTGAGAAACTGCCCTGCCAGTCTGTGGTGAGAATTTTGCAAAAGAGATCCTGCCTCGAAGCTAGGGCCAAAGTTACGCGGGTATTGTCACCTGCTCGCGTACCAGATATATCCCTTCGGGTCAAGAGAAATTGGCCGGGCGCCCATTAGGTCGCCTGCATTTTGGTGAGCCAGAACTGGCTGGCCGCTTTTGCCGCGCCCTGGCCAGGAAATCTGGCTAAGACCGACCGCCGGCAACCCATCCGGTCCATAAGTTAAGATATGAATTAGTTTAATTTTGTTGCTGTTTTCTTATTAAATCTCATTGGTTAACGATTTTTGTTCAAGATTATTTTCTCTCTCTATGAAAAACGCCGAAAAAACCAGGACGCGGCAGATTCTTTTCTATCCCGCTGCCGGGGCAATCACCTGATATTCCTCCCACCCCGTCTTCTCTTCTGTATAACTATGTGGATTCATTAGCTTTAGGTGGATGAGGCTAGATCCCGCGCCATCAGTGGATTCCCTAACCTTTTCCTAACCATTTCCTCACCGCCTGTCCTAAAGTTTATTTCAGCCATTCTCATTTGACCCGGAACCCAGGCCCGATTAATCTCCGATCACAAAGAGGAATCTAGTTTGTCGAGGCTTGGCTCGCGTATAAGCCGAATCCAAGAATCAAATGATAAAAATCCCTGCGAGTTAATCGTAATACATCTTGAATATTTTTGCAATAAGTCACCATCACATAATAAAGGTTGCCTTTGACGGAAAGGTTATTTCACCGTCAAAACCAGAGTAAATTGATCTCATCATCCAGGGTAACCCAACCGTACCTTCACCAGCCCCATAGCCTCAACTTAATGGATTGATTGCTGGATAGGGTAAATTTAGTTTTGCCACCTTAATTTAATAAAAATCAATTGCCGGTTATGATAACTATATAATACTTTAAAGTTGCTATAATGGTTTTTAATTAACTTTATTAAGATCGTATCATCCATGAAAGGAGCTGGATATGCTGACAGTTACCGATTGCGGTTGTGGCAAACATAAATCATATCAAGTTACTTTCACCGGCAATAAGGCCTTAATGATGGCACGATTCATCACCAACCTGCCTATGTGTGGGGAATACTATACCTTTATCTGTGAATACGGCCATACCCACCGCGTCATTGCCAATCTCCCCGCCCATAAAATTGCCGTAACTCCTTGGGTTGATAAAGGATCGGCCAAGGAGGTGTTCATCAACAACCTTGCCTGAATGCCCCATTAATGCCCACTTTCTGACCTTATGGTTTAGCATTACGGGGTGGACCGCTGCGGCCGGAAATGAGATTAGATATCACGGCGTTAGGCTCTGAAAAGTTCTCCTCAGCCAAACTTGTAACGGTTTCTTCTCTTCCTTTTTGACTGCGGATCGAATATCATATTAATCTTACTATAAAAAGACGTGCGAAGGCTGAAAGCGAGCGTGAATGCCACCATAACCGCCTTGGCAAGCACCCGAGGCGCCAAAAACCATCACATCGCCGGTCATCAAGAGCGTGTGGCGCGGCTGGCTTGCGCCATAGGTCAAGAAATGGCGGTATCCCCAACTCTGCTGAAAGGGCTCCGGGTGATGGGTTTTCTGCACGATATCGGCAAGATCGCCATCCCCAGCACAATTCTTTGCAAAACCGGCAGGCTGAGCGAAGCTGAATTTACAATCATCAAAGGCCACCCGCTCATCGGTTACGGCATACTCATGGAAATGGAATTCCCCAGGCCGATAGCCCGCGGTATACTCCAACATCATGAAAGATTGGACGGATCAGGATATCCTTCCGGTCTGTTCGGCCAAGACATTCTCTTGGAGGCAAAAATCCTCTCAGTTGCAGATGTAACCGATGCCATGGTCTCGAACCGGCCATACCGGCCGGCGATAGACCTGGAGAAAAGTCTTAAAGAGATTTGGCGGAATGCGGGTACACTTTACGACCACGATGTGGTAAATGCCTGTCTAAGTCTCTTCATGGAAAAAGGCTTTGCGCATCAATATACGGCCTAACCCTATCCTCATGGAGATTTGAACCAACGCCATAAGGCTTCGAGGACGGCCTCCCCATCTCTCCTCAGCTCTTCCCATTAAGCCCCGTTCTTATTTTGCCCGAGACCAGGCTTCCTTAATCCTCTCCGGCAGTTCCCGAGCCCGCCAGGTGCCGTCGATGGCCACCAGCGTCGCCGTGCCTTCGGCCAGCAGTTCCCGCCCCGTTTCCGGGTAAAACTCGAAGCGGAACCCCACGGCCTTGCCGCGCATCTCCTGGATCCGGGTCTCGATCCGCAGCAGGTCGCCGTAC
Source organism: Desulfobaccales bacterium (assembly GCA_052139855.1). Taxonomy (GTDB): domain Bacteria; phylum Desulfobacterota; class Desulfobaccia; order Desulfobaccales; family 0-14-0-80-60-11; genus 0-14-0-80-60-11. The sequence continues at coordinate 6,064 of JBKQVS010000154.1, read as the reverse complement.
CGGCTGGGGCGCCGGAAGCGCCCCCAGGCCTCCACGATGGGCAGCCCGAAGCCCTCTTTAACGTTCTTGAAGGTCTCCTCGGGCGCCAGGCCGCAGGCCCGTAAGAATTCCTCGATGGCCCGATGGCAATAACGAAAATAGCTGACAAAATAGACGATGCCGTAAGGGTCGGTGTCCCCGAAGCGCACCCTTACTTCGGTGTGATGGACGCCGTTGGTCAGAGTCGCCGTTGGCTTGGTGGGCATGAGGTATCCTCCCGGTTCTTGCTGGGACCTTGGTGCCGGCACTCCCTTAGGATAACCAACCGGAGCCGTTCCGGTATCTTATTACAAACCGGCGTAATTGTGAAACTTTTCGTTGAGTGCCACCGGCCTCTGGGAGTGGCACCGGCCTCTGGCCGGTGGAAAAGGCGATGCTTTTCCATGGATTCACCCACAGGCTGCATGGTCATGGCCGAATAATGAGCTGCCCCCAAGCATGAAAGCCTTTGTAGGGGCGGGTTTAAAACCCGCCCCTACAAGGGGCGCCCGGATCAGGCCCAGGCGCCAACCCCTGAGACCTTGCCCGCCGCCTCGTCCGTTTACCGAGAGCGCTAATAAAAAAACCGGGGAACCACGTTCCCCGGTCTTTTCCATCCCCAAGCCCAACCTCCAGTCTAATTAATAAACAGGGTTTTCAGTTTCATCAACAGCCCCAGGTCACCCTGGATCCGGAATTGTCCGCCCAGGAAGGCCGTAGTGCCGTCCAGCTCTTTCCGGGCGATGGCCAGCCAGACATCCGCCGGAGTCTTAATCGTGATATTGGGATGGTCAGCCGCACCTTCGTGGAAGGTGGCCTGCCCGTCGGCGATGACCAGGTGGGCAGTGAAGTTTTCACTGCCGCTGACCTCAAACTGGTAGGTGGCGGTGAGACCTGCGGCCGCGGCCGGGTTCAAGGCCCCGGGCATCATCTCTAAAAGCTCCCGGGCGTTGCTGGGCTCACCGGGCCGGGACTTCGTCCTGGACCGCTTCTCGGGTTGATCCTCGGGCTGATCCTCGGTTTCGAGAGCCTCTTTCTGGTGCTTCCGATGGGCCGAGGCCGGGATTTCCCCCATAGCCCCTTTGGAGCGGGTCTGGCCGACATAGGCCTCGAAGCTCTTAAACAGCCCCAGTTCCTGCCAGTGCTCGTAGTCGGCCACCATAAAATCCCGGTTGTCTTTGATCAGGTTGCTCATAAATTGCCAGTAGACCAGGTCCTGGTCCGTGGGCGGATAGCGGCGGCCTTCCTTCAACGCCCGAGCCAGGTCCCGGGCCAGGTCCGCGGCCCGGGCCTCCACCGCCTGCCGTCCTAAGAATTCACCCGGCCCCACCGCGATGGCAGTAAACTTCCCCACCGGAAAGGCGCCGAAGAGCCTGAGAACCCGGCCCAGGTAATCGGCGGCCCAGCTTTCGCCGTGGCCTGCCGAGACGCTCAAGGCCAGCCCGGGCTTCCATTCGCTCCGGGGCCGGTGGCCGTATCCCAGGGACCGGTCCAGGAAAGTCTTCATCTGGGCGGTAATATTGAAAATATAGACCGGGGAGGCCAGGATCACCGCATCAGCCTCCAGGACGGTACGCACCACTGAGTTGTAATCGTCCCGGACCCAGCAGGCGCCGGATTCCAGACAGGTGGCGCAGCCGGTGCAGAAGCCGATCTGGTATTGGCTCAGAAAAATCTCCTCCAGCTCCACCCCCTCCCGGGACAGGTTCTCCCCCAGCATGGCCAACATCTGAGAGGTATTGCCGAAGCCTTCGTGCGGGGAGCCGTTCACGGCCACCACGTGGTAATGCTCGGTCATGCCATTCTCCTTTTTCCGTCTTTTCCGGCGGTGCCAGCCTCATGTCACCCGCAGCCCGGAGGATAGCTAATGATTCATTCTCATTTTATCCTTTATCGCCCTCCTCGGACAAGGATTTTGCAACAAAGGCCGCAAAGCTCCGATAATTCTCGGCTCCAGCAGTTCTTCCTGGTCAGACTGCCGGCCCTGAGTCGGTTGACGGGGCGCACCGTCTTGACCGGCGGCCTCCTCCCGGTGTACAGTCACCCCAGGCGCAAACCCCGCCCCATTTCGCTATAACGGGAGCAACGTGACCGTCCCCATCCGGTTTCAGAAAGTACCCCTCGCCCGCATCGACCTTGCCGAGGTCGCCGTGGAGATGGCCGCGGCCCCGGGCCTGGACCGTCTGGCGGCCTCCCTTCAGGAAGTGGGGCTGATCAACCCCCCCTGGCTGCGGCCCCAGCCCGGCGGCCAAAGCTTTCACGTGGTCACCGGGGCTAGGCGCCTTCAGGCCGCAACCCGCCTGGGCTGGCAGGAGGTAACCGTCCGCCTGGTGTCCGAGGCCACGCCGGATATCTTCTGCCTCCTGGTGCACCTCATCGACAATGCCTTTACCCGGGCCTTCAACCTCCGGGAGCAGGCCGCCCTGGCCGTCCGGCTGCTGGAACATGGCGACCGGGAGACCGTGGTCGCCAGATACCTCCCTTACCTGGGCCTCCCTCCTTCCCAGGCGCACCTGGACCGTCTCGTCAAAGCCGCCTGTCTGGAAGGCCCCTGGCAGCAGTTGGCGGCTGACGGCCACCTGGCCCTCACCGCCGCCGCCCGGTTGGCCGATTGGGACCCGGAGGCCCGGGCCGCGGCCTGGCCTTATTGGGATGGCTTACGGCTGAGCCAGAGCAAGCAGGAAGAATTTCTGGACCAGGTCGCTCTCCTGGCCCGCCGGGAGGGCATTCCCCCGGCTGCCGTCCTCAACCGGGACGAACTCCACCGCGCCCTGGCCTCTTCTGAGCGCACCCCCCAGGAGAAGACCGAAGCGGTGCGGCGGCATCTATACGCCCAAGTCTATCCCCGCCTCAGCGCCGCCCGGGAGGCCTTCGAAATCGCTCTCTCCCGGCTGGGGTGGAAACGCACCCCCCGCTTTCGCCTTCACCCGCCTCCGGTCTTTGAAGGTCCCGATTTTCATCTGGAAATCAATTTCCGGGACGCCCCGGAACTGCAACAACTTCTGGCCGAAATCGCCCGCCTGACCCGGCAGGAAGAATTCGCCGACCTGACCCGCATATCCCTCCCTTCCCAGGTTGCTAATCCTAAACCGGATCTTTGAAAACCCACTCGCTGCCCCGTCACCCCCGCACCGTCCCCGGGATTCCTTGCAACTGGCGCAGGCGTACTTATCTTGTCAGCAATACGTCCTAATGATTCAAGCCACCCGCGCAAGGAGCCTGTCATGAGCGAACCCCGGCCCAACCACCTCATGGAAACCACCAGTCCCTACCTGAGACAGCATGCCCACAATCCGGTGGATTGGTATCCCTGGGGGCCGGAGGCCCTGGACCGCGCCCAACGGGAAGACAAGCCCATCTTTTTGAGCATCGGCTACTCCACCTGCCACTGGTGTCACGTCATGGCCCATGAGACCTTTGAAAACCCGGCCATCGCCGCCATCATGAACGAGCATTTCGTTAATATCAAAGTGGACCGCGAAGAGCGCCCCGACCTTGATGAAACTTACATGAACGCGGTGCAGGTACTCACCGGCCACGGCGGCTGGCCCCTGAGCGTCTTTCTCACCCCGGACTTGAAGCCCTTTTACGGCGGCACCTACTTCCCCCCCGAAGATCGCGGCGGCCTGCCCGGTTTCTCACGCCTGCTCCTGGCCCTCAGCCAGGCCTACCAGCAGAATCGTCAGCATCTTGCCTCGCTCTCCCTGAAGGTTGAGAACCATGTGCAGCGTTTGGGGGAGCTGTCCGGCGGCGGCGGCGACCCCACCCGGGACACTGTGGCGGCCGCGGCCCACCGCCTCCTGCAAGATTTTGATGCGGTGCACGGCGGCCTGGGCGCCGCCCCGAAATTTCCCCGGTCCCTGGAACTGGATTTCCTGTTCCACTATTACAACTTCTCCGCAGAGGCCCCGGTGCTGCCGCAACTGGCCTTCACCCTGGAAAAGATGGCCCGGGGCGGCATTTACGACCAGTTGGGCGGAGGCTTCCACCGCTACAGCGTCGATGCGGCCTGGGTGGTGCCTCATTTTGAGAAGATGCTCTACGACAATGCCCTTCTGCCTCCCCTCTACCTGGCGCACTACCAGCTTACTCAAAGTGAATTATCCCGGCGCATCGCGGGCGAGACCCTCAATTTTATCCTCCGGGAGATGACCTCTCCCCAGGGAGGCTTTTATGCCGCCTGGGATGCCGACAGCGAAGGGGTGGAAGGCAAGTATTACGTCTGGAGCCAGGAGGAAGTGGCCCGGGTGGTGGGGCCCGAGGCCGCGCCCCTGGCGATCGCCGCCCTGGGAGTGACCCCGGCGGGCAATTTTGAGGGCACCAACATCCTGACCCGCCCCCTGTCCCGGGCCGACCTGGCCTCCCGGTTCGGGCTTCCGCCGGCCCAGGTGGCCCAAACTCTAGCCGCGGCCTTTGAGCGTCTCAGCCGGGCGCGGGCCCGGCGCATCCCGCCCCACCGCGACGAAAAGGTCATCGTTGCCTGGAATGGCCTGACTATCACCGCCCTGGCCCTGGGGGCCCAGGTCTTCAAAGAGCCGCACTATTTTGAGGCCGCGTCCCGCGCCGCCCGCTTCCTGCTGGATGAACTGCTTCAGGACCAGACCCTGTTCCGTATCTGGACCACCGGCCGTGTCAGCGTCCCGGGCTTCTCAGAGGATTACGCCCTCCTGGCCAACGCCCTCCTGGACCTGTTCGAGACCGATTTCGATCCCTTCTGGGTGACCCAGGCCCAACGCCTCATGGCCCTGATGGATGAGAAGTTTTTAGACCCCGGCGACGGCGCCTATTTTTACGTGGACCGGGACCAGGCCACTCCCCTGGTGCGCAGTAAGAGCATCTTTGACCAGGTCCTGCCTTCGGGCAACTCCATGGCGGCCCGGGTAAGTCTCCGCCTCTATCGCCTCACCGAAGCTGGAAAGTACCAGGAACGGGCCCAGGCCATTATCCGGCAACTCCAGACCCACGCCCGGGAAAACCCCTGGGGTTTTGCCCATCTCTGGACGGTCCAAACCCTGGCTCTCACCCCGCCCCTGGACCTCACCCTGGTGGGCGACCCTCAGGATTCCCGGCTCCAGGCCTTGCTCCAGGCGGCGTATGGCAGTTACCGGCCGGAGCGCCGCCTGGTCTTGAAAAACCCGGTGGCTTGCGCCGCCCTGGAGGAACTCCTCCCCTGGACCAGAGCCTATAGCCAGCCGGCCGGGGCGCCGGTGGCCTATCTCTGCCGGGATTTCACCTGCCTGCCGCCCATCACCGATCCCCGGGAACTGGCGGCAAAACTGGCGGATGTCGCCCCCAGGCAGCCTGACGGGGGATGACCCAGGAGAAGGTGGGCGGGGGCTAGGAAAAACCAGAATATTCTTAAGAGGAAACGCACATGCTTAAAACCCTGTTGAGCACCGATGCCAAACAGTGGGCCACCCTGCCCTTACGAATCGCCCTGGGGGTGATCTTCCTGGCCCATGGCGGCCAAAAACTCTTCGGCTGGCTGGGAGGCAAGGGCCTCACGGCCACCGCCGCTTACTTTACGCAAAAATTGGGAATGAATCCGGGATTGTTGTGGGCCGCGCTGGCTGGGGTGGGAGAGTTCGGAGGCGCCGTGCTCGTGCTGCTCGGCCTCTTTACCCGTTTGGGCGCCTTATCCATCGCCGTCGTCATGCTCGTGGCCATATTCCAGGTCCATTGGGGCGCCTTCTTCATGCCCAAAGGCATCGAATTCGCCTTCTCGCTCCTCGCCTCCGCCCTGGCGCTTTTGATCGCCGGCGGCGGCAAGTTTTCCCTGGATGCGTGGCTGCAAGAGACTGGCCGGACCTAAAGGTCACCAGGCCCATCGCCCGCCCGCCTGATCCTGGCTAGCGGGGTTTTCGGCTGAGGCAGAAAACCACAATTCCCAGGCCGATAAAGATGAGCATGATGAAGATGGCGAAGTTCTGCCGGAACTGTAACTCCTGAAAACCTTTCTGAACCTGTTGGCTGAGGGCCGCCAGCTTTTTGGTGAATTCCGCCGTCTTGCTCTTCACCAGCTTCACATCCACGCTGTGAAACAGGG
>JBKQVS010000153.1:0-21859 GCA_052139855.1 Desulfobaccales bacterium | reverse complement strand
AGGAGTCCCATGGAGGCGGTACAGCAGAGCACGGTGCTCTGGAGGTCCACCAGGAATTCGCAATGCATGTCGACGTTCCCCGGCCCTACCGGCACCGCCATGGCCCCCAGGGCCTCGACGCCCGCCTGGAAGCCCGCGCCGGCGGTCCAGACGCCGTAACCCACCGCTATCTGCACCCGATCCAGGGGGGTCACCCCGGCCATTTCATAGGCCCGGGCGAAGAAGTGACGCCAATCCGCCACATCCTTGGCGGTATAGCACAGGATTTTGCGCTTGCCGGTGGTGCCGCTACTGGCGTGGATGCGCACGATCTGCTCAAAGGGCACGGACCTGAAAGGGAAGGGGTAGCCGTCCCTGAGGTCTTCGGCGGTGGTCAGGGGGAGTTTCTGCAGGTCGGCCAGGTCGCGGATATCCCCGGGGGAGACCTGGGCCGCGTCCAGGTGGGCCCGGTAAAAGCTGGAGCCTTCGTAGGCGTGGCTGACGGTCCACTTGAGCCCGGCCAATTGGTGGGCCGCAAGTTCATCTGTGGTCTTGAAGGGTGGCATAAAGGTCTGCTTGCTCAAATTCGGCTTCTCCAGTCTGATATTGGTAAATCCCGCCGCGCCCAGGCGGGACGCGGCCGGGTTGTGGTCGGAGCCCGCCCCCAGGAAAGCCCGGCGCAGTTCCGGGTCCACCAGGAGTTCGTCGCTGTTGCCCTGGCCGACGATGCGGCCATTGGCCAAAAGATAGGCTTCGCTAGAGGCGGTGAGGGCCCGGGCGGCGTTTTGCTCCACCAGGAGGGTGGTAACCCCGGCCCGGGTGAGCTGCTTGATGATAGCGAAGATTTCGTCGGTGATTAACGGCGCCAGCCCCAGGGACGGCTCATCCAAAAGCAAGAGCCGGGGCTGGGCCATGAGAGCACGGCCCATGGCCACCATCTGCTGCTCGCCGCCGGAGAGGGTGTTGGTGCGCTGGCCGGTCCTGGCTTTGAGTTGGGGAAACCGGTCATAAACCGCGGCCAGGCGCCGGCCCATCTCCGGTTTGCTTATGCGTAAGGCCAGAGCCCCCAACTCCAAATTCTCTTTCACTGTCAGGCCGCCGAACATCTCCCGGCCCTCGGGGCAGAGGGCCACGCCAAGGGCCGCCATGGCCGCGGGGGTTGAGCCGGTGACGTCCACGCCGTCCAGGAAGATGCGGCCACCGGAGGGCGGCGCCAGCCCCATAACTGCTTTGAGCAGGCTGGTCTTGCCGGCGCCGTTGGCTCCTACCAGGGCCACGGTTTCCCCCGAGGCCACCGCCAGGTCGACGCCGAAGAGGGCCTGGGCCGCGCCGTAGTGGACGGTGAGGGCCTCGATGCGGAGTAACGGGTCTTTTTTGTCAGCAATCATAGCCAGTTCGCATTATATACGTTGCTCCACCTCATGTCGAGTGGCACTATCTTATCCGATTGCCGTTTAAAGAGTGTAGGGGCGGGTTTAAAACCCGCCCCTACAGGGGCCCGCTTTTTTGGGGTGGCAATGCATCGGTCCTGCTTGTTCATCACTATAAAAAAGCAGTGATTCAGGCTAATCAACATGCTACTCTAATTCATCGGCAAGGATTGATCGGCCAAGACCCATGGAATTATTCGGCAAGCAGCAGCACTTGTATTTCATCAATCAAGACCTGGCGGACCGGGTGAAGGCCCTGGTGGCGGGAACCCTGCGCGGCGGCCGGGATGCCGCGGCGGCGCTGGGGCTGGCTGCCCAGGCCTTCAGCCTGGCGGATCAGCTCATCAGTTATTTCGAGACGGAAAACCAGTTGCCGCACCCCATCGCCTGCCGGGAAGGCTGCGACTTTTGCTGCTTCAACCAGGTGGAGGTGACCCCGCTTGAGGCCCTGGGTATCGGCCACTACGTGGGCCAAAATTTCTCCCCGGAGGGAAAAAATGGGTTACTGGCCAGGGTGAGCCGGTCGCTTGCCCTCAAGGCCGGCAAGAGCAAGAAAAAGCTGGCCCGCCGGCGACAGCAGCTGCCCTGTCCCCTGCTGGTGGGCGGCAGGTGCTCGATCTATCCGGTCAGGCCCCTGGTGTGCCGGGCCATGCACACCTTTGCGGCCGAGGCCTGCGAGCAGGAACTGTTGGGGGGCAAGCTGGGGCCGGGGGCATATTATGCGCACCGTTATGAGTTTGTCTGGTCCATCAGTGCCGGATTGCAGAACGGCTGCCGGGAGGTTCGCTGTCAAACGGGAGTTCTGGACCTGACCCGGGCTCTCCACGATTTTTTCAGCCGGGAGGCCCCGGTGGAGAGGTGGCTCAGCGGGGAGGAGGTATTTGGTTCCTGAATGGCTGGCCCAAATGGCAAGATGAGGTTCCCAGGCAGGAACTGGGGAACCAGCTAAAAAATCACCCGAGTCAGGCAAAATCCCGTCTTACGGGAAGATTATCGGGCTATCCCAAGGGGGCTGATCTCTTGCCGGTTGCCTCAATCTCCCGGCCCCGGCGAGCGGCCTCAAGATGTACCCGCCTCAGTTCCTCCGGGTCGCCGGCCACGGGCGAGACCGCCACAAAGTTGACGTCTTCGAAAATAACTTCAAAATAGGTCCAGTCGTCGGGGATGGGCTCGTCGCAGACACAGACCCGGCCGCCGGTCGTCTCCCAGGGCGCCACCAGCCAGTCGGGGAGATAGGCCTCGATGGGCGCGGCCCGGAGCATAAAGGTGCCGTCCCCGAAATCTTTCATACTGGGGGTGTAGAGCTCCAGCCCATAACCCCCGTCGGCCTCCACCAACCGGGCCGGGCGGTAAATCCTGGCGCCAACTGTCAACTGAGTCGCCATCAGAGTCTCTGGTCTCGTGCCTCTTTAAGGCCCTTGAAAAAGGGTTATGCGGGTAGGGGCGGTTTTCGCAATTTTCTTAAGAGCCTCCCGCCGCCTGGCGCCATTAAATCCACCCGCGGCGGCAGCCCAGTTCCCTGGCAGAATAGATGGAGGCAGAACGCTCAAAGCAGGCTCAGCATCTTCAGGTAAACGGACTGGAAAGCCGCGGGTTTGACGGTAATCAAACCGGAAAATGGGGTGTCGAGATCATAGATGAAATAGACACAGGATAGCACCAGAAAGATGACCATAAATTCATAAATGAGGGAGACCACGGTGGGTTGGCGATTGATAAAAAATAGACCGTAAACTATTGATATAAACCCGAATATCAGAATTACCCAGACCGGCGGGTAGAGATTGCCCTGGAGGATGGCGGACCGGGAGGAGCGTTGTCGGGCGGCTTCGGCAAGATTAGTATAGAGTTCGCCGGTCTTGTTGGAATCGTCTTTAAGTTCATAGAATCTGGCCCAGATGTCCTCGAAGCGTCGGCTAGCTTCCGGGCTCATGGCGTCTTTTTCCATCTCGGCCCACTCCAGGTCGATTACCGTCTTGACATAATTTGTCACCGCCTGGCGGAAGGCTTTGGAGTCGGGTAAATTTTTGGCGGTGCGGTAGACCACCATCAAAGATTCAGCTTCCCGGGTAACGTTGGTCTTGGCGGTCAAAAACGCCGACCACAGGGTTACTATGGCAAAACCGATAAAGAAGGCGTAGAGCGTGGTAAAAAATTCGAAAACCGGAGACTGGATGTGCTCCTGACTGCGCCAATCGCCTTTGGCCCTCCGGCGAACCAGTAGCAAGGCCCCGGAAATCACCAGACTGATAAGCGTGATTATGGAAAACAACACGACGTACGGATTCAAGGGCTCATTCCTCCTGGTTTGAAGAGTTCACGGTTCAAAGTTCGAGGCTCAAGGTTTTTACCATAGGGTGGACACCGCGCCCCAGGAGAAAAAGCCTTCAACTTTTCAGGAGTTACGGGCGGGCCATGGGCCCATGCATAACTGACTGGATGCGATACAGCTTTTTGGGTCTCTTGGCTCGCATTATAGCCGAGCGGCCCCACTCTGGCCAGCCCCATTCTTGGGGAGGGGGCGGTTAGGGGGCACGGCGGACATCCTCGCCGGGCCGCGGGTCTCGGTGCGGTATCCCGAGATTCGAGGCTTCGGGAACATCGAGCTTGACTTTAGCCATTCGGCCCTTAATTTAAGTTTGACCAAGCAAAGCCGTTTAACCCTAAAAAGAAAAGGATGGCAAAACATGCGCACGAACCGGATTCTTCTCAGTCTGGCCATGGCGGCCTTTTTCCTGCTAGCGGTCACCCCGGGGGTGGCCCAGGGACCGTATTATGCGGTGGGGTCCGTCTCCATTGACATGATGAGCGTGGCCGCGGGCGTCGGTTTCAGCTCGGGCAGCGGCACCCTCAGGTTCAACGGGAAAACCCACCTCTTCAAGATTGACGGCCTCAGCGTGGGCAACGTGGGGGTTGCCACCATCAGTGCGGTGGGCAATGTCTATAACATGAGTAGTCTGTCGCAGTTTGCCGGTAATTATGCGGCCATCGGCGCGGGCATCACGTTGGCGGGCGGCGCGGCCGGCCTGAAGATGCAGAACCAGAGCGGCGTCATCATCAACCTGTATGCCACGCAGCAAGGGGTGCAGTTGAACATCGGGCCCCAGGGCTTCACCGTCAGTGGCTTGAGATAGGCGAGATCCCCGGTCAGGACCGGGAGCGCAGCCGCCCCGGGTGCCGGCGCGCCGGTGGGAGGGCCCGAATTGCGGCCCTGGAAGTTCACGCGGCGGCGCCGGCCCGGGGACTATCCTCCCGGGATCTGTCAGACGTTTTTTTCCCCAGGCTGGGGGGCGGGTGAGCCTTTGCGGCGACGACTTCCGGGTCAGGCCACCGCGCCTTTCAGGTATGCCTGTCTCCTGGCTTCGGGAAACCTCTCAATAGCGTAGCGCAGCATGGTGCGGGGCATATTGCGGTAATGGGCCTGCAAGAAGGCTTCCGCCACCGTAGCCTGGCGCTTGCCCACCTCCCGCAGCATCCAGCCCACGGCCTTGTGAATCAGGTCTTCGAGGTCGCTCAACAGCAGCCCGGCGATTCTCAGGGTATCGTCATAATCCCCTTGTTTGATGAAGTATAAGGTGGCGATGACAGCCATGCGCCGCTCCCACAGAACTTCGGAGGCGGCCAGCCGGTCCAACAGGTCCCGGGCGCGGTGGTTCAGGTAATGGCCCATCAGGTGCGGGGCCGAGGCGTCCACCAGGTCCCAGTTGTTGACCCGGGCGGTATGGTCCAGGTAGAAACAGTGGATTTCGTCCCTGAAGGCGTCGTCGCCGCGATAATACTGGTCGATGAGAATCAGCAGGGCCAGGAGCCGGTCTTCATGGAAGGCGGAGTGGAGGAGCCGCCCGGCATCCGCCAGGGAGAGGTGAAGATATTTTCGGGCGACTTTTCTCACGACCGGGACGCTCATCCCTCGGAACCGGTCGCCCTCGCCATACTGGCCCGGACCGGTTTTGAAATATCGCTGCAGATTGGCGGCGCGGCGGGGGTCGGCCAGGCAATCAAGCTCGGTTTGGATGGCGGCGATCAGCATGGCTTAGACGCTCAATGGGGATGGTGGGCAATTGACTCACGAGAATTTTTCCTGCCCCTGACCTCAGGCCGTGGCGCTCATGCGGCCCAGATAGGCCTCGATGACCAGGGGGTTGCGGCGGACGGCGTCCGGGGTGCCCTGGGCGATGCGGCGACCGCCATCCAGGACCACGACGTGGTCCGAGACCCCCATGACCAGTTCCATATCGTGTTCCACCAGGATCATGGTCTTGCCGGCCAGGCGCATCCGGCGGATGAAGGCGGCCACCGTGGCGGTCTCCTCGGGGTTGAGGCCCGCCACCGGCTCATCCAGCAATGTCAGGACGGGCTGGGACACGAAGGCCCGGGCCATCTCCACCCGTTTTTTGTCCCCGTAAGGCAGCACTCCCACGGGCCAGGCGGCCTGGTCCGCCAGGCCGAAGGCGTCCAGGGCCTCCAGGGCCGTGAGTTTAAGCCGCCGTTCCCGGTGCCGCAAGCCGGGGAGGCGCAAGAGGGCTTCCAGCAGGGAAGCGCCGGCTTCGACCATCAGACCGCAGAGAACATTGTCCAGGACCGTCAGGCGCGGAAAGATGCGGAGGTTTTGAAAGGTCCGGGTGATTCCCAGGCGAGCCACGCGGTGGGCCGGCTGCCCGGCAATATCGGCGCCCTCAAAGCGGATGGCCCCGGCGTCGGGCCGGATGACCCCGGTGAGACAGTTGATGAGGGTGGTCTTGCCGGCGCCGTTGGGGCCGATGAGAGCAGTGACCTGGCCCCGAGCGGCCAGAAAGCTGACGTCGTCCAGGGCCGGCAGACCGCCGAAATGCTTGCTAAGGCCGGAAATTTGGAGGAGCGGGTTTTTATTTGCTTGATCCATAGGTAAACCGAATGAAACAGGCGCATTGGCTGTATTTTTTAATCTTAATTATCTCATTACTCTTTTGGGATAATCGATTTTACCCGCTGACCAAAAGATTCAAGGGTGATTCGACCATTTGCATAATCACAGGCACCTTCAACAAGGGCTTCAAGGTTTAGTAAGCCTCCAAACCATCCCTTCCATTCTTGTTCTCAATGTTTGATCGTGTCCCCGACAAAATGTCCCTTGCGTTTCTCCTCCACATCTACACGCACAACTAGGCATTTTCCCCTTCTTTCGTGAGCACAGGCGAGACGCCTGTGCCACCAAAATAATCATAGACTCTGGAAGCGCTCTCCCTGGGCACCCTTATGGGGGTTGGGGGAGAGGGTTTGGGAGAGTTTTTTGTAAGGGAAGGGGCCGTCGCCCCCTGGCCCCCTGGCCCCCTCTCCCAATTCACGGCTCACCCCGGACCGCCGTGGCCAGCCGGCGGCGCGCCCAGCGGATGCGGATGATATCCACCAGCCCGGACACGAACCCCTGGGGCAGGAAGAGGAGGATCATGACGAGAATCACCCCGTGGATGATGTCCGTGTAGGTCTCCAAAAATCCCAGAAAGTTTGGCAGGATGGTGATGAATGACGCCCCGAACAGGGTGCCCCAGACGGAGCCCAGGCCGCCCACCACCACCATGATCACCAGGTCCAGGGATTTGAAAATGCTGAAGGCTTCGGGGTTGACGTAGCCGAAGTAGTGGGCGTAGAGGCTGCCGGCTACGGAAGCGAAGACCGCGGAGAGGACAAAAACGCCGATTTTCTGGCGGCGCACGTCCACCCCCAGAGCGGCGGCGGCCACCTCGTCGGCGGCCAGGGCGGCCAGGCCTCGCCCCACGCCGCTGCGGAGCAGGTTGAGGCACAGGGTCAGGGCCACCAGGGCAAAGGTCCAGACCAGGTAATGAAACTTGAGGTCGCTGTCGAAGGTCAGGCCCCCGATGGCCAGGGGCGGCACTCCGGAAAGGCCGCTGGGCCCGCCGGTGACCGTGTCCCACTGGACGAAAATGCTGTCCACCACATAGTTGAAGCCCAAGGTGGCCATGGCCAGGTAGTGGCCGGTGAGCCTGAGGGTGGGGACGCCGAGGACCAGGGCCACCACCGCCATGGCGGCGGCGGTAAGGATCATGGCCGGCCAGGCGGGAAAGCCATAGGTGGCGGTGAGGATGGCCGAGCCGTAGGCGCCCAGGCCGAAAAAGGCGGCATGACCCAGGGATATCTGGCCGGCGAAGCCGATGAAGAGGTTGAGGCCCAAAACCACGATGACGTAGAGGCCGATGAGGTTGGTGATGCCCAGGTTGTAGGGGTTGCGCATGATGAGGGGGGTGAGGGCCAGGAGCAGGGCCAGACCCCATACCAGGAGCCCGGTGTGGTGGCGGATGACAAAAAATTTGGCTTTCTCCCACCCTTGCATGGCCGGCCGTCGTCGAATTTATTTTTGGGCTTTCAAAAATCGGGCAATGCTGCGGTCGTAAGTCCGCTCCACCTCCGGGGTGAAGTAGCACGCCGGCAATTCGGCGGAGTCCCGGTGGTAGCGGAGACATTCACAGCAGAGGCCTTTGCGTGGGCACGGTTCATAGGTGCAGGGGCATTGGGCCAGGTTCGCGGTTTGGTTGGGACATTCTTGCATCTCGTAAGTCTCCTCTCAATTTCCTCTCATACTTGGTTGGACAAATCCGCACCACTCATGACGAGCCAGCTTATCGATCAGGAATGCCTAAAGCCCCCCTGGGGAGGTGGGGGAAATAAGAAAAGCTTCCAAACGCTTAGCGACGCCAAACCATTAAGGAATAGATCACCCTCATGCCGCCGCGGCCAGGCCCAGCTGAAAGGCTTTGAGACTATCCTCCCGAAAGCGCGGCGGGGTCTTGGCCGCGATAAGGTCGGTTAGGAGGTCCGGTGCGGCGAAGAGCCCGCCTCGGCCCGCGGCGTAGCCCAGGAGTATGAGGTTGGCCGCCACGGGGGGCAGGCCGTGGGCCGAGGCCAGGCCCTGGGCGTCCAGGCTCAGATAATCCCCGGGGCGGGCGGCATTAACGTACGCGGTTCCACCTTCTCGCAGGTAGAAGCGGTGCACCGCCAGGTTTTTGAGGTGCAGGAACAGGCCCAGGTCCGCCTCGCCGGCGGGGATCAGGGGGCCGCGGAAAGGCCCCACCTTGATCATGGAGATGACCGTGCCGCCGCGCCGGGCCATGCCGTGGGTCTCGGAGGTGATGACCGAAAGCCCCAGGGCGGCGGCAGCTTCGGCCAAGAGCCGGGTCAGAGTAAGGGCCCCCTGCCCTCCCAGGCCGCTGACGATGATTTGTTGCTTCATGGTTCTCCTCGTTGAGGTGTGGAACGGGGGGCCCCTGCCCTTCTCCCCAAACTACTCCTTCAGCCTGGCTTCAATAGCTCCTTCGGGGCAGACGTGGACGCAGACGCCGCAGCCGACGCAGCGGCCCCCGTCGATGAACACGCGGCCATCGGCCTCATCCAGGCCCAGGGCGGGGCACTCGAAGTCGTCCAGGCAGTGGCGGCAGCCGGTGCAATCCTCGCTCACGTCCATGATATAGGCCGCCTGAGACTTACGAGAAACCCGGTCCAGGAGGCAGGGATGTTTGGCGATAACCACCGCCACGCCGCCTTCGGGGCTGCGGCAATGGGCGTCGGCGGAGCGCAGCAGGTCCATGAAGGCGGGCAGGTCATAGGGATCGGCCTCTTTAAGAAAGCCGGCGCCGCAGGCCCGCACCAGGTCCGGGATGAACACCGGGTGGCCCGCCTCCCCGGAGGCGGTGAAGCCGACCTGGGGAGTGGGCTGGTGGCCGGTCATGGCCGTGGTGGCGTTGTCCAGGATCACCAGGATGAAGCGGGCTTTATGAAAGACGGCGTTGAGCAGGGCCGGGACCCCGGCGTGAAAAAAGGTTGAGTCCCCGATGGTGGCCACGATGGTGGGGAACTCCCCGGCCCCGGCGGCGTAAGCGTGATAAAACCCCGCGGCCTGGCTGATGCCGGCGCCCATGCAATGGCAGGTATCCACCGCCCCCAGGTTCAGGCCCAAGGTGTAGCAGCCGATGTCGCTGGGGAAGATGCCGGCGGGAAAGGCCGTCTTAATGGCGTAGAACGCCGCCCGGTGGGAGCAGCCGGCGCAGAGGGTGGGGCGGTCGCCGCCGCCCGGGGAGGCAGGGGTGCGCCGGGGCGACAACTCCAGAAAGGATTCCAGCACCGGGAGAATGACGTCGGGGGTCAGTTCCCCTTCCCGGGGGACCAGCCCGGAGGATCGGCCCTGGACCCGGGGGTTGGCCAGTTGGAGTTCTATAACCGGGTAAGTTTCTTCAAGGACCAGCACCTTCTGATACCTCATTTTGACCTTGTGGATGAAATCCCGGTTCAAGGGATAGGGCATGGTCACCTGGAAAAAATCGACCCGGCCCGAGAGCTCCAACTCCTCGAGCCAGTCGCTGGTGTGGGCCCAGGCCACCCCCGAGGCGATGATGCAGGCGCGGCAGCAGGTGCAGTCGCCGGGGGTGAGGCTCGGGGCGAACTCCGGGGCGGCGGCGATTTGTTCGAGCTTGTGGTTCAGTTCCCGGTGCAACTTCAGGACAAAGGCGGGCGTGGCGCACCAGCGCCCGGGGTCCTTTTCGAACCGGGCCGGGCGGTCGAGGCGCAGGGGCGGCCCGCAGGGGACGTTCTGCCGGGCGTGGCACACCCGGGTGGTGGGCCGGACCATGACCGGCACCTCAAAGCGCTCGGAGAGCTCCAGGGCCTGGGCCACCATCTCCTTGGCCTCATGGGGACTGGAGGGGTCCAGGACCGGGACCTTGGCGAACATGGCGAAGAAACGGCTGTCCTGCTCGGTCTGGGAGCTGTGGGGGCCGGGGTCGTCGGCGGCGATCACCACCAGGCCGCCTTTGACCCCCAGGTAGGCGGCGCGCATAAAGGGGTCCGAGGCGACGTTGAGGCCCACCTGCTTCATAGAGACCGCGGAGCGGCGGCCGCTCATGGAGTTGGCCAGGGCCACTTCAAAGGCGACCTTCTCGTTCACCGACCACTCGGCGTAGACCTCGGCCCCGGTCTCTTTGGCAAAGGTGACCACCGCGGCCAAAATCTCGGAGGCGGGGGTGCCGGGGTAGGAGGCGGCCAGGGAGACGCTGGCCTCCACGATGCCGCGGCCCAAGGCCTCGTTGCCCATGAGGATGCGTTGGTTATTCTTATTCATCATAGATTCACTTACCAATTCCAGGTGCCGTCGGGGTTCCAGCGGCTGGGCAAGGGCGGCAGCAGGCCCAGGCGCGCCAGGAAGTTCCCGGTGACGGACCGGCCATCCTGGTTGAATCCCCCTTGAGCGCGGCAGTTTTTATCCGGTTCATAGTTCAATTTGCGAGCCTCGGCAGCCGTGGCCAGGCGATATTTTTGCTTTTCCGGTTTGGCGCAACCGGGAGAGGTATACGTATGATCCTGATCATCGAGCAGGACGACGGCATTATCGGGCATGGTCCGGGTGGGCACGATAAAAAAACCGGCCAAGAGCGTGAAGATTAAGATGATGACAAAGAATCTTATGGTGGGCAACATGGCTCGCGCCTTTAAGCACTTTAAAATTCATCTGGTGCGCCGAGCGCACCCTGCATGGCCACGGCACGCCGCGCCCTTACAAAGACTACCCTTCTCCGCCCAATAATCCCCTGGGCCTGATGAACAGGACCAGGAGCAGCACCACGAAGGCGATGACGTCCTTGTAGGCGCTGGAAAGGTAGGCGGCGCCCAGGCTTTCCAGGAGTCCCAGGATGAGGCCGCCCAGGATGGCCCCGGGGAAGGAGCCGAAGCCGCCCAGGATGGCGGCGGCAAAGCCTTTGAGGCCCAGGAGCACTCCCACGTCGTAGCTTAACGTGGTGATGGGGGTCACCAGGCATCCGGCCAGGCCCCCCAGGGCGCCGGCCAGGCCGAAGCTGGCGGCCTTGACCCGCCAGACCTTGAGGCCCACCACCGCGGCGGCCTCGGGGTTGGCGGCCACCCCCCGCATGGCCAGTCCCAGGGAAGTCTTGCGGAAAAACAGCACCAGGCCGATGATGGCCAGGGTGGTGAGGCCCAGGATCCACAGGGTCTGGGGCAGGATGGCGGCCCCGGCCAGATGCACCGGCGCCTCTCCGGACAACGGCGGCACCGCCATGCGGTTCTTGCCCCAGATAACGGTCATGGCCCCCCGGAGGATGATGGAAAGCCCAATGGTCAGAAAGATCAGCACCAGGTGGCTTTGGGACCGGGACGGGCGGATGCCCACCACCTCCACCAGAATGGCCACCAGGGTCACCCCGAGGACCGCGGTGAGCAGGGCCGGGGCCATGGGGAGGCCGGTGCTGACCAGGGCGCTGTAGAGGATCATGCCCCCCAGGGAGACGAAATCCACCTGGGTGAAGTTGACGATCCCCATGGTGTTGTGAACCACCCCGAAGCCCAGGGCCACCAGGGCGTAGATGGCCCCTCCGGTCAAACCGGCGAAGATGAACTGGATCAGGTCGTGGAGGCTGCCCATGTCTCTTTCCCGGGAGCAGGTGGGGCCCTGGGCCTGCGGCCCCGGACCGGACTCAACATTGTTACGTTATCTGAATGGCGCCTTGTCTGGCAAGGAAAAAGGAGGCAGGGGCGTGCGAGAATAGGTGGCTGAGGGGTGGGGGGGGCGACTGCGCCGGGCAGGTAATGATGTTACGGTTCTGACCCGCTGCTGCACTTCCCCGGCGGGAGGGGGGCGGGTGGAGTTATGCAGGCCAGGCAAGCTCATCTCACGCCTTTCCCTCAAGGGGAGAGGGGAATGGGCCGGGTTTTATTTCAGGCTCATTGCGGCGCCAGAGGTGGCAACCTCACCTATGAGCGGGGTTAGAAGGACCGAAGCTTTAACCCTCCCGGGCGGATTGGCCTTTATGACGCAATGATTTCAGGCAGTACCAGGCGCCGATACAACCGCCGGCGAGCATCAGGATGCCTCCCAAGGGCGCGAAAAACGACGAGCCCATCCTATAGCTGACCCAGCCTGCCAGGATGATGCCCAAGGCCCCGGCGTAGATGTTCCGATAGCGCAGGCCGGTGGAATGGTGCTTATGGGCCTCTTCCCACATGGTCCACAGGTATTTGAGATCTTTGGGGGAATAGGGAATCAGCTCTTCCACGTTTTGGGGAGAATTTGAGGCGGACCGGGCCTCTTCCCTTTCAGGTGGAGATTCTGACGATTCCGGAGGAATTGACGACCGCATGGTATCGGTTCCTTTACGTGGCTTCTTGATCATGGCTTCACCTGCTTTGCCGGCATGGTTTATCCAGCCGGTGGCCGGCGGCGCCGGCTGATGATTACCGTGAAAGCGGCGGCGGTTTGCACACCGGACACGGGATATAATGATGCGCTTGCGCATCCTCGGCGGATTTAAATTTTATCAACCACTCCGGTTTTGCTCCCTTGAGATACTTGCACGTAGGATAATGGTACTTATTGGAGCGTTTGAATCCAAAAAACTCGGTTTCCGGCTGGGCGTCCCGGGTTGGGGCGAGGGCTGGGGCCGGGGCGGCCGGTGGGCTGGCAACGGCGCCTTCCCCGGGACCGGTAATGCCTCCTTCCTTCGGCTCGGTTTTGCCCTGCAAGTTGTCCTTATCCCGCAGGATAAATTGGGGCTCGCCATCGGGCCCGAGGTTCAACTCGGCCCGGAGGCGGTGGTTCCGGTCATAAAAGGCCAGGCCGGGAGCCCCTTCGGACCCGAGGCCCAGAGAGGCGCGGGGGTGGCCCTGGGGGTCCAACAGGTCCAGCCTGACCTGATCGCCGGTGGCGCTGAGGGAGGCCCGGACGCGGCCGTTGGCGTCGCGCACCACCAGGGCCTCCACTGCCATGCCGGGGGGGTAGGGCCGGAAGAGCACATAGGCCTGGGTGGCCAGAACTACGCCCAGCACCACCAGGATAAGGGCCCAATAAAATTTCTGACGCCGGTCCTGGGGCTCGAACTTTTGTTGGCGATCAATGACCGCTAAATTGGCATCCCGGCCGGAGGGCGCGTCATAATCGGGGCCAGGGGCCGTTGGGACGGGGGTCGATTCCGCCCGGGGCTCAGCTTCGGTCCCGGGGGAGGGAACGCCAACTGCAACCTTGAAGCTGCTTTCGCCGTTTTTGTCTTTGAGTTCGAGAAAGGCTTCGCCGGCCTGGTTCACCCCCAGGCGGGCCCAGGCGTTTCCGGCGGGGTCGCTCAGAAAGAGGTCGGCGGAACCATCCGGATCAGCGCTGATTTTGCCGCGATAGTGGCCCGCAGCATCCCGGAAGAGGATCTTTTCCACCTCGATGACCCGGTCCTGGGACTTACCCAGGCTGGTGAGAAGCTCGGCCAACTCCTGCCACTCAGTCGTTAGCCGGGCCAGCACCTTCTCCAGGTCTTTGGGTTCGACCTTATCAGGCATTTCACCTCTCCGGGGGCGGGCCGCCGGTGACCTCACCCCTAAGCGGAAAAAGCGGCGGGTCTATGACCTCATCCGCAATTGAATCAAATATTTCTTTAAACAAGGCAGACATGCCGTTCCGTTTTTGACAAATCATTATTGCGTTGTTTTTTACTTAATTGAAGGAGAAGCCTTTCTCCACAAATAATTTTAAACAGATATTCACTACTTCAGGGTCATAGAGAATGCCCATCTTTTGATGAATTTCTTCCAGGGCCTTATTGATCCCCTGGGCCGGGCCATAGGTTCTGGCGCTAATCATGGCTTCCACCACGTCGGCGACCGCTAAAATTCTGGCTTCCAGGACAATATCGTGATCCGTCAGGCCGGCGGGATAGCCCGAACCGTCCAGCCGCTCATGGTGTTGCAGGATGGCCTGCAAGACCGGCCAGGGGAAGTCGATATGTTTCAAGAGATCAAAGCCAACCTGGCAATGAGCTTTAATAAACTCGCATTCCAGGTTATTGAGTTCCCCCGGCTTGTTGAGGATTTCAATGGGGACGGCGATCTTGCCAATATCGTGGAGCAAACCAGCAACCCTGATGCCTTCCAAGCGGTTAAGGGAGAAATCCATCTCCCGGGCAATGGCGGTCGCCAGTTGGGCCACGCGTCTCTGGTGACCCGCAGTTTGGGGGTCTTTGATCTCCACCGCCTGGGCCACGGCATCAACGATGCCGTGAAAACTGCTCTTGAGCCGACTAAGCAGCGATTTAAGGCGTAGTTCTTCCGCCTTGGTTTCCCCGACGTCCCGCAGCAGCCACAGCATCCGCACCAGTTGATCGCGGTGATCGGTTTGGGCGCTGACATTGACGGAAACCGAAAAGGGGTCGCCATCCTCCGGTTGCAGGATAAATTCCCAGTGCCGCTTCTCCCCGCCCTGGCGCACCCGAATCAGGCTGGCCTGAAAGGCCGGGCGGTCGGCCGCGGCGACGAAGTACGTCAAGGACTTACCTTTCAGGGAATCGCGGTCCACCTTCAGCATGGCGGCGGCGGCCTGGTTGCTTTCGACGATGACGGTCTGGGCGTCGGTTACCAGGTAGGCATCAGGGGCCAAAGCGAAGAGGTCCTGATAGGCGCGGTCGTCCACACCCGGGGATGGTTCAGCCGAGGCCGAATCCGGCTCACCCTGAAGGTCAGCTTCTCTCACCACGGCCTGGAGGTCTTCCAGCGAGGCCGAGATGTCCTGCAAGACTCTTTTGAGAGAAGGGCTGGACTTCAGCGCCGGACCGGTTTCCGAGGCCGCCTTGCTTTCGTTCTGCAGGTCAGGGGGTCCCCAGCCGGTCGCGGTTGAGGAAGCAGCACGAGGCGTACGGCTGTCTTCCGCTTCCCGATCAGGTTCATGGGGTCGCTGTGGGTCCTTAGAAATGGCTGATTCCTCCTGAATTCACCTGCTGATAATTCCGGCCGGTCAACGAATCGAGTTCATAGAGCGCGACCATTAAAATTGTCGGCTCCGGTTAAACTTTACTCAAATCTTCCCCGGTCTTGCGACAGGAAAAGGGGGTCCGAACCGCCGCCCCGGATTGAGGCGGTTGGGCCAGGCGTCTCTGGAAGGAACCCGACGGCCCCGGTTGAACCGCGGCCTGGCCAAAAGGGTCGGGTGAAGATTCTCTGGCCAGAGCCAGGGCATTATCCAGGAACAATTCCCAGGGGATATTCCCCGAAGAAGGCGGAGCGGCGGGCTGGTCGGCGGCAACGGCGGCCACCAATCTCTGCAAATAGTTCCAGATTTCCGGATTTTGGCGGGCATTACCCCGGGGGGCATGCCAGAGCAACGACAGGAGAACCTCCGGCGCGTTGATGCCAATCGCGGCCGCAGCCTCGAGAATCCCTTGATAATAGCTCTCCATCGAAGGATAGTCAGCCGATAAAGCCTGGAGCAGCGTTTCGTGGGGCGACACCAGACAATAAATCTCCTGCCAGGACAGGTTTACCTCGGGCCGGGCCTGGGACTCCGGGCTGAGGGGTGGTTGGAAAAACTTCCCCAAGGATTGGCTGGGATATCGGGGCGGGTTTTCCCAGGGAGGGCACAGCCACTGCCAGGTTTCACCCATTTCAGGATCAAAGGAAGGCGGGAGCAGCGCCACCTGGCCTTCCCCGAAGCATCTGATTTCGGGGGTGTCCGGGAAGGAGGCCGCGTCGCAGAGGGGCGTTGGGCCCCAGGCATAAAAATGTAGTTCCCGGCTGTCACCCAGGGCCGCAATGCAGTCGGCCCGCCATGGTCCATACTGGTCCAGGATTGCTTCGCCCCCGTCTTTGGCAACTTCCAGGACAAGTAACCGGGACTCCCGGCCGGTGCGTACTCCGAGATTTATTTTGGATCCGGCCAGGGCCGGCTCCCACAAGCGGTTGACCCAGGTCGCGGGAGCTTCAGCGAAATTCACTCCCAGGTCAGTGCCATCCTGGGCCTCGAGGGCCTGGAGCACCCAGCCTAATTTTAGATATCTTTCGGCATAACTGGAGACGGCTGCTTTATGGTCGAGAATGGATTTCAGCCTTAAGAGACTCTCCAGCTCTTCTTGGTTGATTTTGACGCTCCTGTCTTTGGGCTCCATGTTATTTCCCTCGACGGACTATGGTGATATGATCCGGCCCGTAAGTTTTGCGCCCCATAAAGGGCCTGGTTGACTATAGCTCGTAGTTTATGCCGGCAGGCCTTTCTTAACAATGGGGATAACTCCTGATATATGACTTCGTTTTTACTTATTTTTCCTTACGTTAGCACCGTGCCCGGCGGGAGGACGTTAGCGGGTATAGAGAAAGCGGTGGTTCATAAGCCGTTGGGCCACCCGTAAAGCATAAAAAGCCGAATTGGGCACGGCACGCCGTGCCCCTACAAATAATGGAGATTCTGCTGCAGGGGGCACCGCATGGAGTGTCCTGACGAAATCGACTACACAATTTCAAGGCAGAAAAGAGCGGACGGCGTTAAGGGACTCGCGGCGCCGCAAAGGTCTTCACCGGCGGTTCACCCAGGCTGGTTGGGAGTGAAGTCTCGGGAGCACCTCAGTCAAGCGGAGCAGCCGAACCGAGGCAGGGGGAATACAGGAATAACTGCCGCCCGGGTGGTTCACGCCGATGCCACATGCCTCAGCCTGGCGACCTGGTTGCCGAATCAGGAGAGTCGGGATAACTACTCAGGTAGAGGTCAAGCCTTCGCGGATGGCGTATTTGGTAAGCTCGGCAACACTTCTGATCTTTAATTTGACCATGATTTGCTGGCGATGGGTTTCCACGGTTTTGACGCTGATATGCAGTCTTTCGCCGATGAGGGCGGAGGTTTTGCCTTCGGCGAGGAGTTGCAGCACTTCCCGCTCTCTGGGTGACAGCAGATGAAAAGCGGATGATTCTGCGGGTTGGGACGAGGATACATAGTCTTTCACCACGATGTCGGTCACCTCATGACTCAGGTAAGTTTTCCCCGACATCACCACCCGGATGGCTTTGGCCAGGTCGGTGAAAGCAGAATCCTTGAGCATGTAACCGGCCGCGCCGGCCTTGAGCATATTCAAAACAAACCGTCTATCGTCATGCATGGAGAGGGCGATGATCTTAACCCCGGGCAGTTCGGCGACAATCTGCCGGGTGGCCTCGATGCCGTTGAGATCGGGCATGGCCACGTCCATGATGATCACATCCGGGGCGAGCTCCCGGGCCATCCGCTCAATCATCCGGCCATCTTCGGCTTCTCCCAGCACGACGATGTCGTGCTCCTTTTCCAGCATGGCTCGGAGACCCTCCCGCATGATCTGGTGATCGTCGGCAACCAAAACCTTGATACTCATGTCAGTACCCCTATGCTCTTATAACCACCATATAACTATGATTAAGTCAATTATTATTTAAAAATATTGCACCAGGCAACCGCATCTCCAAAGCTCTTTTGGCTTGGGAAATTATGATACTATATTTTGGGGCAAATGACAAAATTGAACGGCGGGGAAGGAACGAGTGGCAAGAGAGCCGCGGCGCCGGCAACCTGATCTTTGGCAGGAGCGGTGCGGTAGCGCTTCTGGCCGGTCGGCCCGGCGCGGCAGAAAAGCGGGAGGCCGGCTCCGCCTCGATGCAAACGGGCTTGCCGGCCTAGAGCTGCTAAGTGAGCGCGGCCCTGGAGGAAGGCGGCGATTTTGACGAGGGTCGGGAAACCACCTTCCGGGAGGCTGCCGGCAGAGGGACCCGGGTGGGGGCCGGGGCCGCCAAGCGGGTGTTCCGCTTGAGCATGTCCATCTCTATGGGTACGGTCAGAATGACCCGGGTGACCTCTCCGGGGATCGACTCGATTTCCATGTGGCCGCCGAAATAGTTCAGGCGCTCCCGGATGCTGAATAGGCCAAAACCTTCTATTTTGCCGGACGCGGCGCAGAGCTGGTCCGGGGTGAAGCCGACACCGTTATCTTCGACGATTACCCGCAGGTGGTCCCCTTCCCCTATCAGGCAGACTTTGGCGCGGTTCGTCTGGGCATGCTTGAGCACGTTGAACAGCAACTCGCGCACCGCCCGGAAGAGGAGGACCCGGGCTTCATTATCCAGCGGTTTGGGCTGATCGTCATCCTCCACTACCACATCGAGGCCATACTGCTGCTGCATATGCTCCGCCAGCCAATCCATGGCGGGCTCGAACCCCAGGTCATAGAGGATGGGAGGACTGAGTTCGAAGACCAACGACCGGGTGTAGCGTATCGATTCATCAATCAGCCGGCGGATTTCTTCCATGGGTTTGGCAAAGCTGCGATAGAGCGTCGATTCCTGGATTTTCTCGAACTTGGCCTTGGCCACCACCAGCAGCTGGGCGATATGATCGTGGAGCACGGTGGCCAAACGGCGCCGTTCCCGTTCTTCGGTTAAGGACAGCTCTGAGGCCAGGGATTGCAGTTGTTCCTGGTAGGTGCGGATCTTTTCCTCGCTCTCCCGTCGTTCGGTAATATCCTCAAACAGGGCGATGGCAAATTGGGGTTTGCCCCCGGTTTCGCGCACCAGGGAGATGGATTGCCGGCCCCAGCCGATCCAACCGTCTTTGCGGATATAGCGGGTTTCCACCCTACAGACATCCTGCTGGCCCGAGAGCAATTTCTGAAAATTTTCCCAACTCGATTCGGCATTCTCCGGATGGTTGATCCGGGTGAAGTCCAGACCCCGCAATTCTTCGGGACTATAACCCAGCATAGCCAGGAGCGCCGGGTTGCCCTCCATCACGTGACCGCGTTTGTCAATGAGGGCAATGCCGAGCGCGGCTTCCCGAATGATCGTGCGGAACCGGGACTCACTTTCTATCAAGGCTTTTTCCACCCGCCCTCTCTCGGCAATTTCCAGACGCATCTCTTCGTTGGCCTTTTCCAGGGCATAGCTCCGGGCCCCGAGCCTCTCTCCCAACTCGACGTTGTCGCGGCTGAATTGTTGAATAAGCTTTTGGTACTTCATCAAAATCAGGTAGGCGCAGACGGTCGCCAGGGTGCAACCCATGATGCTCAGGTAGATGTTCGAGTTGGCCGAGCTGCTTTGAGTAAAAATCAATTCCCTGAATAACTGGAATATGGAGACGGTCACGATTACCTGCAGCGTGACCATAATCACCCGGGTAACCCAGACATTGACCGTGCTGTCGTCTTTCGGTGAAGCTTCCATGGGGAGAGCGGCAACTATCTCACCCTGATAAGGTTTCGAATGATCCATGGATTACCGTCCTTTCTGGTTGGTATACCCTTTGCTTACCCTGTCCTTCCTTATCTGCACCTCAAATGTGCCATTTTGAGGCGAAAAGGGAATTAGGAATTCCCTGAATCTCGAGGTAAGAAATCCCTGAATTTCTTCTGCCAAAAACTTTAGCCGCCCATGCGGTGATCTGAAGGTTTGCGCCCGGGCCTGCCGGGAGACCTCTGGTTTTCCTGAATACCTGACTGCTTCACAAGGGGTCGGCAGGGCCGTTCAAGCCGACATTATGCCTGTTCGGGCTGTAGGACCACCGGGTTGCGATTTTCGAAAAGTTCGAAAAGGTGGAAAAAAGGGAATGATGGAAAAGGAGGAGAGAAGCGGCCCCCGAAATCGCGGCCACAAAATGGTGAGGTGAGAGAAAAAGTCCGGGGCTTTCCCGGCTCCCGGGCAAAAGACCTGGACGGGAACTGAGAACCGGGCGGGGGCCTTACCCCCGTTCAGACAACCCCCCGGCGCGGCGAGTTAAATCTTGGTCACGTTGACGGCCTGGAGTCCTTTAGGGCCTTCGCTCACCTCGAACTCCACCTGGTCATCCTCTTTGAGGGTACGGAACCCGGTGCCCACGATGTTGGTGTAGTGCACAAACAGTTCGTCGCCGTCTTCGCGCCGAATGAAACCAAACCCCTTGGCTTCGTTGAACCATTTGACTGTGCCGGTGAAAACCATAACCTGCAACTCCTTAAAAGCTTAATTCCTTTGCCCACCCTTAGCCTCGGGGCAGTGCAAAAAAAAAACGGCCGGCTGCCGCCTTACCGTCATGTTACTCCTGTGTCGCCCTGGTCACCGCATATTCGCCCGACTATTAGGATAATCAGCCGGTAGCACAGGTGCACGATATTGTCAAGAAAATTGTTTGCCGAAGGGCGGCCAGGTGGGCAATTGGCAGGCGGCATAGCCGCGGAGAAGAATCAGGCGTTCACCCCGCCGCCTTCCCGGACCCTCAGGGTATTTTTAAGACCGCCGGCCGCTTAAAAGTGGTCGTAGGGTATGCCCATCAACAGCCTGACGTGATCCTCGACGCACTCTTCCAGGACCTCGAGGTTATAGCCTCCTTCCAGCACCGTGACCAGGCGTCCCTGGGCGCTCTCCTGGGCCAAATCCAATAACAACTGGCCCATCTCCCGGTACCCCTCCCGGCTCAGGTTCATATGCGCCAGGGGGTCGTTGACGTGGGCGTCGAACCCCGCGGAAATAAACACGAACTGGGGGGCGAAGGCCTGGAGGCGGGGCAGCGCCTCCTTTTTCAGGGCCGTCAGGTACTCATGGTCATCGCTGTGGGGCGGCAAAGGCAGGTTCAGGGTGAAACCCTGGCCGGCGCCTTTCCCCTCTTCCCGGCGGTAGCCGGTGCCGGGGTAGCAATGCTGGGGATCTTCGTGCAATGACACGTAGAAAACCCGGGGGTCGGCCTCGAACAGGTGCTGGGTGCCGTTGCCGTGATGGACGTCCCAGTCGATGATGGCCACCCGCTCTAAACCGAAGTTTTCCAGGGCGTAAATCGCGCCCAGGGCCACGTTATTGAAAAAGCAGAAACCCATGGCCCGGTCGTGCTCGGCGTGATGCCCCGGCGGCCTTACGGCGCAGAAGGCGTTATCCACCTGGTCCGTCATGACGGCCTCCACGGCCAGCATGACCCCGCCCACGGCCAGCAAGGCCGTCTGATAGGATTCCCGGCAGATGCCGCAGTCCTGCACCATAAAGATCTGACGCCCTTGCTCGCAGGCCGCTTTGAAACTTTTGATGTAGTCTGGGTCATGGAGGCGCTCTACCCATTCGAGGGGGGCGTAATCGGGCCTGAGGCGCACCATCAGTTCCAGGAGGTCGGCCTCCTTAAGGGCATTATGAATGGCTTTGAGCCGATCGGGGCGTTCGGGGTGCCAGGAGCCCGGATCATGCAACAGGTAGCGTTGGGCAAAGACATAACCGGTACGGCGCATCGGTTACTCCTTACAGTTTACTGGAGGGCCCGCACAACGGCCCCCCTGAGGCTAACCCGAAGCAGCAGCCGTTGTAAAGCAAATTTGGCGCCAGGGATCAGGGGGCGGCCCCTGACCCCTGGTTGAGGCGGGAAGGCTTCGATTTAGCGCAGGCGTTTTTCCACCAGGTCCCACCTGACGTTTTTAAAGAAGGCCTCAAGGTAATCGGCCCGTTTCAGCCCGTAGTCGGTGATAAAGGCGTGCTCGAAAACGTCCAGGACCAGGATGGGATTACCCCCGGCGGGGTGCCCGCCATCGTGCTCATTGATCCACTGATTAAAGAGGAGGCCGGACTCGATATCCTGGTACATGATCACCCACCCGATGCCCCGCATGGAGGCGGTGGCTTTGAAATCCTTGGCGCAGGTGGCAACGTCGCCGAACTGCTCGGCCTTTTTCTGCATGAGGTTG
>JBKQVS010000152.1:0-9748 GCA_052139855.1 Desulfobaccales bacterium | reverse complement strand
GGAGAGTTGGGAGAATAGGCCAAAGGCTGCCGGCCATTTACAATCCCTCCCCCTACCCCTCATACAGGGGGCTGGGAGGGGAGTTTGAGGGGAGGGTGGGGGAATTGACTTCCCCCAGCCCTCCCCTCAAATCCCTCACAAAAACTTCGGCGAGCGCTTTTCCAGAAAGGCCCTGGCCCCCTCGTGCGCGTCCGGGGAGGCAAAGCACAGGGCGAAGGCGTCCACTTCCAGGAGGCAGCCATTCCTGAGGTCCAGGTCGAAACCCCGGTCGATAGCGCCCTTGGCGGCCCTGAGCGACACCCGGCCTTTGGCGGCCATCGACCGGGCCACTTTCCGGCATGACTCCATGAAGGTGTCGGTGGGGAAGACCTGGGCCACCAGTCCCACGGTCTTGGCCTCCGCCGCGTCCAGCAGGCGCCCGGTGAGAACCA
Organism: Desulfobaccales bacterium; assembly: GCA_052139855.1. GTDB lineage: Bacteria > Desulfobacterota > Desulfobaccia > Desulfobaccales > 0-14-0-80-60-11 > 0-14-0-80-60-11. Next base: position 9,317 of record JBKQVS010000152.1, on the reverse strand, counting down.
TCTCCTTGGCCACGCCCTTCCCCACCAGGCGGGACAGGCGTTGGGTGCCGCCGAAGCCCGGGATGATTCCCAGGTTGATCTCCGGCTGGCCCAGCCTGGCGGTGTCCGCGGCGTAGATGAAATCGCAGGCCATGGCCATCTCCAGCCCGCCCCCCAGGGCAAAGCCGTTGACGCAGGCGATCACCGGAATCTCCATGGCCTCAAGTTTAAAGCCGGTCTCATGGGCCGAGGCCGCGAAGGCCCGGGCCGCCAGGGGATCAAACTCCAGAAAGACCTGAATATCCGCCCCGGCGATGAAAGACCGGCCGGCCCCGGTGAGCAGCAGCACTCGAATCTCGGGGTCCCGGCGCACCCGCTCCAGGGCCTCCTTAAACTCCGAGAGCATCTCGTGGTTCAGGGCATTGAGCTTGTCCGGGCGGTTGAAGGTGATGGTGGCGACGCCCGCCTCGTGGTCAAACAAAATGGTCTGATACGACATAAAATCTCCTTTGCAAATCAGCCTGGTTTCACCGGCCGGAGGCCTCCACTCCCTCAAAAACCTTCGGCCATGGCTCCCACCGCCGCAATGCTGTCCGGCTGCCACCGGGGCTGATCATCCTTGTCGATGATCCGGGCCCGGATGCCCTCCAGGTAATCGGGGTGGGTGATCATAAAGTGGGCCGCCAGGGCCTCCCGGTGGAAAACTTCTCGTAAGGGCCGTCCCTCATTGGCCCGGAGCAGTTGCAACGTCACGGCCAGGGCCGTGGGGGAGCGCTCCCCCAGCCGCCGGAACACCTCCTGGCACAGGTTAAGCTCCAGGCTGCACTGATGGAGCCCGGCCATGATCTCCCCCAGGGAAGCCTTGCCGGCAAAATGTTCCGCCACCCAGGCGTCCAGCTCCGGGTTGGGCGGGATATCCCGGCGGGTAAACCGCGCCAGCACCTGTTCCAGTTTCTCCACCGCGGCCTGTTTATCGACGGGAAGTTCCCCGGCGCAATTTTTCAGCGCCTGCCGCAGTTCGGGCAATCTCCCCGAGTCCACCAGGTGGGTGGCCAGCCCCAGCCGCACGCATTCGGCCCCCACCAGTTCGTAGCCCGTCAGGGCCAGGTACTCGGGGTAGCCCGGAGGACACTTGGTAAAGAGCCAGCCCGTTCCCCCCACGTCCGGAAAGAAGCCGATGCGGGTCTCGGGCATGGCCATGCGCGTGGTCTCGGTGGCGACGACGATATCCGCCCCGGCCGCCAGGCCCAGGCCGCCGCCCATGGTGATGCCTTGCGCCAGGACCACCACCGGCTTGGGGCACTGGTGCAGCATCAGGTCCAGGGCATACTCATCCTGAAAGAACTGGTCGGCCCGATGCACCGCCCCCGCCTGAACCGCCCCGGTCAGCTCTTTGAGGTCGCCTCCGGCGCAGAAGCCCCGGTCCCCGGCCCCGCAAATCACCACCAGGCGCACGTCGGCCGCGGCCAGGGCCTCCTCCAGCCCCCGGCTCAGCAGCCCGATCATCTCCTGATTGAGGGTGTTGAGGACCCGGGGCCGGTTCAGGACCAGGCCCATCAGGCCCGGAGTGCGTTGCACCAGGACGGGGGATTCGGTTTGATGAGCCATATTATTAGGTGCCAGTGGTTAGTAGCCAGTTACCGGTATTATCCGGGGGGCCAATCTTTAAATACTGACAACTGGCCACTGACTACTGACTACTGCTTCCCCTTCTCTCCCCAAAAAACCAGTTGGGGCATCTCCACGTTCCCCATAAACGCAATGGGGGCCTGGACGGTCTCCCAGCGGTGCGCTTTAAACCGGGGAAACTGCTCCCGGAGTTCTGCCGGGGTGGGAAAATGATGCACCATGGTGCCGTCCGGGGTGGCGATGTCCACCAGGGTGCCGGGCTCCAATTCCCGGGTCTGGGGCAGCTTGACCTTCTCGGCGAATTCAAAGGGGGAAACCATGATAAACAAACGCCCGCCGGGCCTCAGGACCCGGTCCAGCTCCCGGCAATAATCCCTAAAGCTGGCGGCATCGCCGTGGTTGATGACCTTGATGCTCACCGCCAGGTCGAAGGTTCCGGAGCGGAACGGCAGGACCTTGAGATCCGCCTGGGCCAGATAAGGCCGGGCCCCGGTCAGACCCGCGTTATTCAGGCGGGTTCTCAAGAGTCGCAGCACCTCGGGATCACAGTCCACCCCCCCGACCTCAAACCCGGCGGCATGCAGGGGCAGCAAGTGGCGCCCGACGCCGCAGCCCGCGTCCAGAACCCGGCGGCAGCCCGTCGCCTTAACCTCCGGGATCAGGGCTATCAGTTCGGGTTCGGGTTCCCGGCTCTGCATCGCCGGATCGGCAAATATTTCTCCCCAACCGGGCATGGCCACCTCAAACTTTCTTCCAGCGACATAAAGGCGAATCCCACACTTCCCGCCTGATGCTCAACGTGGTTACCCTATCTCATTTACCGTGAAAAGTATATTCTCCCGGGGCCGGCGTCAACTCTCCCGGCTGGAGGGGCGGCATTATTTGCTTTTTGGCCAGATTCTCTTACCGCCCACGGCGATTTTCTGATTATAATCAGGCGTCGGCCTTGCGCCAGGCGCGTCAGCCTGGGACGGGTCAGTGGCGGGAGTCCCCGTGCCCGCCGCAATTCTCCTTTAGTTCAGGCGGCGCGCTCCGCCCCCAACTTTAACCTTGAACCTTGAACCTTGAACCTTGAACTTTGAACTCTTTACATGAGGTGAAGCATGATCCCCCGATACAGCCGCAAAGTCATGGCCCGGATTTGGACCGAAGAGAACAAGTTTGCCTCCTGGCTCAAAGTGGAGCTGGCCGCCATGCGAGCCATGGCCAAGTGCGGCCTCATCCCGCCGGAAGTGCCGAAACGGGCCGCGCGTAAAGCCAAAATCGACGTGGCTCGCATCCTCGAGATCGAGGCCAAAACCCACCACGACGTGGCCGCCTTCGTGGACCAAGTGGCCGCCGGCCTGGCCGAGGACGGCCGCTACTTCCACTTCGGCCTCACCTCCTCCGACGTCCTGGACACCGCCCTGGGTCTACGCCTCACCGAGGCCGCCGACCTCTTGCTGGCCGATCTGGATGATCTTTTGGCCGTGCTCAAGGAAAAAGCCTCCGCCTTCAAGCACCAGCCTATGGTGGGGCGCACCCACGGGGTCCACGCCGAGCCCATTACCCTGGGTCTGAAATTCGCTCTGTGGTACGCTGAGTTTCAGCGGCAGCGGGCCCGCCTCACCGCGGCTAAGAAGGCCATCGCGGTGGGCAAAATCTCCGGCGCGGTGGGCACCTTCGCCCACCTTCCCCCGGAAGTGGAGGCCGGAGTCTGCAAACGTCTAAAACTGAAACCTGCGGCCATTTCCACCCAGATCCTCCAGCGGGACCGCCATGCCGAATTCTTCCTCACCCTGGCCCTGATCGGCGCCAGCGTCGAAAAAGTGGCCCTGGAGATCCGCCACCTGCAGCGCACCGAGGTCCGCGAAGCCGAAGAGCTCTTCGCCGCGGGCCAGAAGGGGTCTTCGGCCATGCCCCACAAGCGCAACCCCATCCTCTCGGAAAACCTCTGCGGCCTGGCCCGGGTGCTCCGGGGCAACGCCCTGGCGGCCCTGGAAAATGTCGCCCTGTGGCACGAGCGGGACATCAGCCATTCGTCGGTGGAGCGCCTCATCGCCCCGGATTCCACCGTGCTCCTGGATTTTATGCTGGCCCGGCTCACCCGGCTCCTCAAAAATCTTCACATCTACCCCGAGAACATGGCCGCCAATCTCAAATTGACCCGGGGCCTGGTCTTTTCCCAGACGCTCCTCCTGGCCTTGATCGACAAGGGCCTGCCCCGGGACGCGGCCTACCGGCTGGTGCAGCGCCCGGCCATGCAGGTCTGGGAGGAGGGGGGCGAATTCGCCCAACGGGTCAAGGCCGACGCCGAGATCAGCCAACACCTGACCCCGGTCGAGATTGAGGCGATTTTCGATCTCAACCGTTATTTCCGCCACGTCGATACGATTTTCACCCGGGTGTTCGGCGGGGGGATTAGTCAGTAGCCAGTTTCCAGGAGTCATACAAAGGGGCGGACTGCGGACTGCCCCCTTTTTTCCAGCGCAAAGGAGCGTTAGCGTCCCGGCCGCTAGGGAAAAACCATGAATTCCCAACCAATTAAGCCGGATTCACAAAAAATCATCCTCTATCCACCCTTTCATTAATCAGTATTTTTCATCCGCGAAAATCAGTGGATTTCCGTATAGTGCCCCCGATGGAGCGCCATTATAATCCATATCAACGATAAGGGTTATGGAATTGGGTGATTGCCCAAGTTAACCGCTGGCCCAATCAATTATATGAAAAAATCTATCAAAAAAGTTTATCAACAAAATTTGGCAATACCAATTAAGCTATAATAAAAATAAACACATAACCAATTTAACATCCATGCCAGGAGGGCAAGATTATGGAAACCGCTCAGCCACTAAACAATGTCCATAATTTGTTTTATAAAAAAGTTGAACCCAGAAATGTTACGATAAAACTGATGGATGGGGCCATGGTAAAGGGTAAGATTAATTTACTCGCCGAATCTCCACAGGATTTTGGGATGATTGATAAACATGATAATGAGATGGGAACCTTTTATCAAAGGGTAAGCGATCTCTTTACGGTTGGTCGAAACCCTTTTATAGTGGTCTTCGACGCGACTGCTGAATGGCAAGATACCGACGTATTTATCATCAATAAATCAAATATTTCCTGGGTAGCTCCCGAAGATTAGAGCAACTTCTCCGGGAACACACCTCCGGGAAAAAGCCCGGCATCTGGACGGCATCCTTGTCCTTCCTGCACATGCCGGCATAATCCTTATGCTGGTGTTGTGTTCCCAAAATGTCTTTACATAATAATTGACATCTTCCCTGTCGGCGAACCTCTGTCTCCACCCTGCCGTGAGGGTGCCAACGCCGGTTCGCCTCTCCAAATTTCTTCAAATTATTTCTGGGATGTAACCGTAGGCAATGAATCCGCGCTGGCGGGGTGGTCAAGAAATCTTTTGACCATCAGTTCAGCCTGGATTGACTCCTGGCCGCGGCTTAGGCCAGCGACACCTTGATCTGGTCTGCCCGGGGGTTGACCCGATCCAAACGCACCAGAACGGTATCTCCCGGGGACAACTTCACGGTGACCGGGGCCGTCATGAAGAGCTCCAGCAGGATGTCGGGCAGGATGAGGCGGTAGCGGTGGGGCAGGCTCTCCAGTACCAGGGCCTCCAGCTTCTGGCCCACCCGGGTCGTCAGGTGCTTCAGAAGCCAATAACGCAGACGCCGGGTCTTCAGTTGCCCGGCCCGCCGCATGGCCGGCTCGATGGTGGCCAGGATCTGCTCCAACTCATCCGGCTGGTAAACCGGCGCATGCCCGCTCACCACCGCCAGGAGCTGCCGGTGGATCACCAGGTCCAGGTAGCGGCGGATGGGCGACGTGGCAAAGGTGTAGTAGGGCAGCCCCAGACCCCAGTGGGGCGACGGCGACAGCTCCATCACCACCCGGCTCAGGCGGCGCCGGTCCTGCCAGAGCTCCAGCAGGTTCTTGTCCGACGACGGTTGGATGGGTTCCCGGGGGTCGGGTTGCCCTCGGTAGATGGCCGCAATCCCTTCTTCGGCCAGGAACTGGGATGCCAGGGAATTGGCCAGCACCATGGCTTCGCCCACCAGTTGGTGGCTGGCGGTCTCCTGGTCTTCCACCACGACCTGGACCTCGCCTTGGGGCGTGAAAGTGACCCACACCTCCGGCAGCTTCAGCTCGTAGCCGCCCCGGGCCAGCCGCCGTTCCTTGAGGCGGCGGGTCAAGCGGGACAGGGCGGCGAGCTGCCGGTCCTGGGTCAGAAGCGCGTCCACCTCATGATAGGTTAGCCGCCGCTGCACCGTAATCCGGCTGGGGACGATCACCCAGTCCTTAATCTCGGCGTCGGCGCTCAGGGTCACCAAAAAGCTCAGGGCCAGGCGCTCCCGGTGGGCCAGTAGGCTCACGGTATCTTCCGAGAGTTCTTCCGGCAGCATGGGCAGCCGCCGCTCCGGCAGGTAAATGGAGGTCCCCCGCTCCTGCGCCTCCAGGTCCAGGCGGGTTTGGGGGGCCACGTGCGCCGAGACGTCCGCGATATGAATCCCCAGGCGCCAGCCCTCCGGCACTTCTTCCAGACTCAGGGCGTCGTCGAAGTCCCGGGTGCGCTCCCCGTCTATGGTTATGATATTAAGCTGCGTCAGGTCCTGCCGTTGGGCCGCATAACGATCCGGGGGCGGACTCTGGGCCGGCTGCCGCGCCTGGGCCAGGGCCTCCGGAGAGAATGCCAGGGGGACCTCCAGTCGATGGAGGTCCAGGTCTTCATCCTCCTGGAACACCCCCAGCCGCACCAGCAGGCGAAAAGGGGCCTCCACCGGGTTGAGCCGGGCCTTGTCCAGGTAAGCCTTCCCCAGGGCGTAATCGGGGGCTTCGGCCCCCCACACCGCCATCCGCCGCAGCAGTTCCACCACCCGGTCTCTCCAGGGCCCGGCCGCCGTCGCCTGCCCGGCCCAGACCTTCTCCAGCCAGGCGGAGATCTCCTCCATTTCCCGCTGGCGCAAAACCTCCCGGAATTGCTGCTCTTTCAACTGCTCCACCACTTCCGGGGGATTGGGGCTGACCAGACCGTCTTTCTGCTTAAAGAGGAACCGGTCCTCCCTGAGCCTCTGGCCCGTGGCGGCCACCTGGTCGGGGGTTATCTGGCCGAACCACAGGTCAGCCATCTCAGCCACCGACACCGTCTGATCCTCGGCCGCCAACAGCTCCCACAGATCTTCCAGGTTGATGGCGTCCTTTAAAGCCTCTCGTTTTCCGGCAGTGGCTTCCAGGTGCCGTAACAGCTCCTGGCGGGACAGGCTGGCTATGGGCAGGCGGGGACCCACGTGGAGGACCCGTTTGGGCGTCAGGGTCATCTCCCGGCTGGTCTGGGTAAGCACATGCAGCCGCTCGCCCTTCAGTTCCAGGACGACGCCGCAGAAAATGCGCTTTTCTTCGAAAAATTCGACAATATCGCCGGGTTCCATGGTGGCCAAAACGTAACAAAATCCCCGCAAAAGTCAAGGAACGCCCCAGGCCGGGTCCTCAGCCGGCGGTTTCCGGTTTTCGGGTAATAAATAATCTTTTGAGGCCCTTGTCGTTACATTGAGGTCAGTATGGTATAAAATCTCTTTAAATATCTCGTTTTTTGAGCAAAAATAATCGGCACGGGGGCTGCCGCGGCAACCTCGGCGCCAACCCGCACTGCTTCCACAACCGGAAACCTCTTATGCGGCTCGCGGTTATCGCTGATATTCATAGTAATCGGGAAGCTCTGGACAGCGTCTTGGCCCGCATCGACCAGGAGGGGGTGGATGCCATACTGAACCTGGGCGACCTGGTGGGCTACAATGCCAGCCCCAATGAGTGCCTGGAGCTGCTCCAGGGCCGCAACGTCTGGAATCTGGCCGGAAACCACGACCTGGCTCTGCTCGATCCTGAACGGGCCCAAAATTTTAATATCATCGCCTATCAGGCCCTGATGTGGTGCCGGCAGCAGCTCCGCCCGGAGTTCCTAAAATTTCTCCAGGGTCTGCCCCTGCTGCGGGAGCAGCCGGGCTCATTTCTGGCCTGCCATGGCACCCCGGCCAACCCCGATACCTACATCGCCTACCACTTCCAGGGCAAACGCGTCCTCAAGGATCTGTTCAAACACTCTGATCTCCGGGTCTGCTTATTCGGCCACACCCACCGGCGGGCGCTGTGGTACCGCGATATTCGGGGCAAGGTGGCCCTGCGCCCCATTGCCCCCACCCCCATGCAGTTATCCCCGGAGGAACACTATCTCATCAATCCCGGCAGCGTCGGCCAGCCCCGGGACGGCAACCCCGAAGCGGCCTATGCCATCTTCGACGATCAGGAGTTCTCCATTCATTACAAGTCCGCCCCGTATGATGTGAGCGGGGCGCAACGCCGCATCCTGGCCGCCGGGCTGCCGCCTTATCTGGCCGAACGCCTGGCCCTGGGAGCGTAGAAGGAACCAGGCAGCAGTTAGCTTTTAGCAGTTAGTTTTTGGTTTTTTGTTTTTTTTGGTTTTGGTTTTTGGTTTTTGGTTTTGGTTTTGGTTTTGGTTTTTGGTTTTTGGTTTTTGGCTAATAGCTAACTGCTAATAGCTAACAGCTAATAGCTACACAGGGAGACGAGAGAATGGCTTACCAAAAAGAGGGCGTGCTGAAAGACGGCACCCGGGTCAAGCTGCGGCCCTTGGTCAAGGAAGACCGGGAGATGCTGCTGAAATTCTTCCAGGGTCTCGATGAGAAGGAATTGAGCTTCCTGCGCAGCGACGTGCGGGACCCGGCCGTCATCGATCACTGGGTCAACCACATCGACTATCGCCGCGTCTTTCCCCTGGTGGCGGAAGCCGACGGCCGGATTGTGGGAGACGTCACTCTCCACATGCGCCAGAAGGGGTGGAAACGCCACCTGGGCAATGTGCGGGTGGTGGTGGCCAAAGACTTTCAGGGCCGCGGCCTAGGCACCCTGCTGATCAATGAGATCGTCGAACTGGCCGGGGAATTCGGCCTGGAAAAGCTCATCGCCGAGATTCACCTCCAGGCCCAGGGCGCCTTCAACGCCTTCAAAAAGGCCGGCTTTTCCGTCAAGGCGGTCTTCGAGGACCTGGTCAAGGACCCGGCCGGCAACAGCAGCGACCTGGTGGTCATGGTCTGCGACGTCCAGGCCCGGGATAAATAAGAGGGAAAAAGGGGAAAAGGCGAAGCGGGGAAAAGGATGGGGAAGATCGCCTCCTCTCCTATAAAGCCTTCAACGCCATTGCCCCTTGCATCGCGCCGGGGAAATTGGGTGCAAAAGCAAGCCCCGGTTTTTCCCCTTTTCGCCTTTTCCCCTCTTCCCCCTTTTTATTCATCCCACTCATAAAAATATCCCGGTTTATTCAACACCTCGGCCCCCTCCGGGTGGAGCAGCACCATGTCCTCCAGGCGGACGCCCCCCCAACCGGTGAGGTAGATGCCCGGCTCCACCGTCACCACGCTCCCGGCCGGCAGCACGCCGCGCCTGGCCTCGGACGGGCTCAAGTTGGGGGTCTCATGCACCGCCAGCCCCACCCCGTGCCCCAGGGAGTGGCCAAAAGCCTCGCCATAGCCCCCCGCCGCAATCATCTCCCGGGCCAGTCCATCGCCCTCCAGGCTGTCCATGCCGGCCTTGAGTCCGGCCTCCGCCCGGGCCTGGGCCCGGCGCACCAGCGCGTAGATCTTCCGGAAATGCTCATCCGCCGGACCGATAATAAAGGTGCGGGTCATGTCGGC
>JBKQVS010000151.1:0-10110 GCA_052139855.1 Desulfobaccales bacterium | reverse complement strand
CCTGTAGGGGCGGGTTTAAAACCCGCCCCTACAATGCCGTTTCTACTTAATCAGCCCGTACTTTTGCATCACCAGGCGCAGTTTATATTCGTTGGCGTTGGACATGGGGCAGAGGGGCTGCCGCACTTCGCCGGTGATTTTGCCCATCAGTTTGAGGGCGGTTTTGACCGGGACGGGGTTGGTCTCGAAGAACATGGCCTCGGTCAGGGGCCACATCTTGTAGTGGAGCGCCCTGGCCTTAGCCAGGTCCCCGGCAAAGAAGGCGTTGCACATGCCGGCCATGTCGGCGGGGACGGCGTTGGAGACCACGGAGATCACCCCGTTGCCGCCCAGGCACAGGAGCGGCAAGGTGGTGAAATCGTCGCCGGAGAGCACGGTAATCTTGTCGCCGCAGAGCTCCAGGGTCTTGGACCCCTGCTTGAGGTCGCCGGTGGCGTCCTTGAGGCCCACGATATTGGGGAGCCCCGCCAGGCGGGCCATGGTTTCGGGCAGCAGGTTAAGGCTGGTGCGGCCCGGCACGTTATAGACCACGATGGGAATCTTGGTCCGGGAGGCCACGGTTTTATAGTGCTGAAAGAGCCCTTCCTGGGTGGGCTTGTTGTAGTAAGGAGTGATCATCAGGGCGCCGTCGGCCCCCGCCTGCTGGGCATGCTGGGTCAGCTCCAGGGCTTCGGCGGTATTGTTGGAGCCGGACCCGGCGATCACCACCACGCGTTTTTTCACCTGGTCGATGCAGGTCTCCACCACGCGCTTGTGCTCGGCGTGGGACAGGGTGGGGGATTCGCCGGTGGTGCCGCAGGGCACGATGCCTTGAATGCCTCCCTTAACCTGGAACTCGATGAGCTCCCGGTAGGCCGCTTCATCGAACTGGCCGTTCTTGAAGGGAGTGACGATGGCGGTGAAGGCTCCCTTGAACATGGTGGTACCTCCTTACTTGAGTTCGTCGACCCACAGTTCTCCCTGGTAGGAGACCAGGGCGTCGCCTTCGAGGAAGACCTGGGTGAAGGTCTCGCCCGGGGGCGTAAAATATATGGTCAGGGCTTCGCCGCCCCGGGTGTGGACGGTTACCGGGGAGACGACCTGGCCCAAGCGGGCGGCGATGAGGGCCGAGGCCACGGCGCCGGTGCCGCAGGCCAGGGTTTCGTCCTCCACCCCCCGCTCATAGGTGCGAATTTTTAAGGTTTGGGGGCCTGCCACCCGGATGAAATTGACGTTGGTGCCGGCGGGGGCGAACATCTGATGGAAGCGGAGCAGCCGGCCCCACTCGGTTACCGGGGCGGCCTCCAGGTCGTCCACCGGCACCACCAGGTGGGGCACCCCCACCCGCACGAAGTGGGCCTGGACATTGGCTTCATCCAGGGGGATGGTTTGATTCAGGTGCATATCCCCGACGCCGGCCATGAGGAGTTTGACCAGGCGGCCCTTGACTTCGGCCTGAATGGGGCCGGCCAGGGTGTCAAAGGTGAGGATGGCCGGGGCGATGCCGGTTATAACCGCAAAACGGGCGGCGCAGCGGCCGCCGTTGCCGCACATCTCGGGCTCGGAGCCGTCGGCGTTATAGAAGCGCCAGCGAAAATTTTCCGTAAGGGAGGTCTCGATAAAAATCAGGCCGTCAGCCCCCACGCCCAGCTGGCGGTGGCAGACGCGGCGGGCGAACCGGGGCTGTTCGGCCTCGGGGATGAAGCGGGCCCGGTGGTCGATGAGCACGAAGTCGTTGCCGCTGCCGTGCATTTTATAAAAGGGGATGCGGTTTTTCATTAATTTTTTTACTTGTTCCCAAGCTCCTGCTGGGGAACCAGTCAGGGAAAACACAGGCTGGAAGCCTGTGCCACTATAAAACAGCCGAAGGCGGCTGTTCCACATTTTTTGGCTATTTCAAAAATTCCGGGATGGATTCGCCCCAGGTAAGCTGGCGGTAGGTCTCCCGCTTTCTGATAACATAAAAATGGTCATCCTGCACCAAGATTTCGGCCACCCGGGGGCGGGCGTTATAGTTGGAACTCATGGAAAAGCCGTAGGCCCCGGCGCTTAAGACCGCCACCATCTCCCCGGGTTGAAAATCGGGCATGAGGCGGTCCTTGGCCAGGAAATCGCCGGTCTCGCAGATGGGCCCGACGATGGAGGCCTTTACCTGGGACCGGGTCCCCTCCACCACCGGCCAGAGGCCGTGATAGGAGCCGTAGAGGGAGGGGCGGGCCAGGTCGTTCATGCCGGCGTCGACGATGATGAAATGCTTGGCGCCGCCGGGCTTGGTGTAGAGCACCTTGGTCACCAGGATGCCGGCGTTGCCCACCAGCACCCGCCCGGGCTCCAGGATGAGGGTGCACTTGAGGCCCTTCAAGTGTTCGAGAATTTGCTGGCCGTACTCGTCCGGGTGGGGCGGCGCCTCGTCGTGGTACTGAATCCCCAGGCCGCCGCCCAGGTCGAGGTAGCGGATGTGGATGTCCAGGGCCCGGAGGCGGTCGATCAACTCTTTGAGGCGCTCAAGGGCGTCCACAAAGGGCGACACCTGGGTGATCTGGGAGCCGATGTGGCAGGACACCCCCACCACGTCGAGGTGGGGCAGGTCCCGGGCCCGGCCATAGTCCACCAGGGCCTGTTCGATGTCGATGCCGAACTTGTTTTTCTTGAGCCCGGTGGAGATGTAGGGATGGGTTCGGGCGTCGATGTCGGGATTGATGCGCAGGGCCACCCGGGCCTTGAGCCTGAGGCGGCCGGCGAGGCGGTTGATGGCCTCCAGCTCCTGGGAGGACTCGAGGTTGAACAGCAAGATGCCCGCCTTGAGGGCCGCCTTGATCTCCTCGGGCTTTTTGCCCACCCCGGAATAGACGATTTTGGCCGGGTCCACCCCGGCGGCCAGGGCACGGTGGAGTTCGCCGCCGGAGACGATGTCGGCGCCGGAGCCCAGCCGGGCGAAGAGGCGCAGGATGGCCAGGTTGGCGTTGGCCTTTACCGCGAAGCAGACGATATGGGGAAAGTCGGCGAAGGCGGCGTTGAAGACCCGGAAGTGATGGGTCAGGGTGCCGGCGCTGTAAAGGTAAAAGGGGGTGCCCACCGCGGCGGCGATTTTTCGCACCGGCACGTTTTCGCAGTAGAGTTCACCGGATTGGTAGTGGAAGTGATGCATTCGTTAAACCTTTTAGCGGTTAGCGGTTAGCAGTCAGAAGTCAGGTCCTGGCTCGTTTCCGAGTTAAAGTTTCGAAAAGTTCAAAGTTCAAGGTTCAAAGTTCAAAGTTTAGGATATGCCCAGCATGGATGGTTCATAATTTACGGGTGGGCCAAAGGCCCATGCATGACTGCTGGCAAAAATTAGCGTAAGGTACATCGCCCCATTTCATCCTGTCTCCAGGGGCAGTTTGGGAACCGGAAGAACCTTTAGATTCCCCTGGCCCGATAGAGCGCAGGCTAAACCATCATGGCCGCTTGGGGTCACCCCCAATCATGAAATTCTTTGTAGGGGCGGTTGGCGAACCGCCCCTACGGGTGGACTTTCACGGTAAAGCCTGCGGCTACCAGGAGTGGTGGCCGATTTTGGCTTTGGCTGACAGCTGAAGGCTGACCGCTGACAGCTAAAACGTTATCGGGGTGGTCTCCGAGGGCAGGCTCTCGTTGGCCCGGGGAGAGTCGTCCACCGCGGTGACGTAGTAATGGTACGTCTGGCCCCGGTTCACCCGGGCATCCACGAAATAGGGCTTCTTGAGCAGCTCCGGGGTGAGCCGGGTGTATTGCTCCTGGCCGGCGGTGCGGCGGTAAACGTAATAGCCGGCCACATCCGGGACCGGGCTGGTCTCCCACCTGAGTTCCACCCCCTGGTCGGTGGCCACCACCAGGACATTTTGGACGGGCGGCGGCGGAGTGCGCTTCTCGGGCATGGCGATTTGGGTGGGGGAATCGAGGCTGGCCAGGAGATCGTCTCCCACCCGGCGCACCGCCTGAACTTTATAAGTATATTCCACATCGTTGAGCACCGCCAGGTCTTGAAAACTATTTGCCTGAATGGGGGCGGGGGTGAGGCGAATCCAGGCCCCGGCGCCGGAGAGGCGGTGGATGAGATAGCCCATGAGGTCGCGGGCGGGAGAGCCGTCCTGGAGGGCGGTGACGGGGGTCCAGGAGAGGGAGACGATCTTATCCCCGGGGACGGCCTTGAGCTCCTGGGGGGCCCGGGGCAGCCAACCCCAGGTGTGGCTCAGGGTCCTGGACCAAGCGCCCAGGTAGCCATCCTGGTCATAGGCCGCCACCCGGTAGTAATAGCGGTGGTCCGGGGCCAACTCCCGGTCCCGGAAGAGCATGGCTTCGCCCTGCACCTCGCCCCGCTGGGGGTAGGCCAGGTCAATATCGGCATAGAGGACGAAATCCGCGGACGCCAGGGCTTCGGGCAACAGCCTGGGCGTGGCGGCGCGATAGACCCGGCAACCCTGGACCTGGGTCAGAGGCTGGCCCAGGAGGTTTTCCCGGGGCAGCAGCCAGCTAACCACCAGGGCGTTGCCTTCCTGGACCACCTGGAAATTCCGCACCGAGGCCGGCAAGACGCGATCCGGGGCATACGGCGCCATCTTCTTGCCGCAGGCGGCCGTTAGGAGCAGGAGGCAGAGGAGGAAGAAAAGCAGGATTGTGGGGGAGGGCCAGGGACGTTTTTCGTAAGGGGTCCCCCGCCCTCCCCTCAAACTCCCCTCCCAACCCCCTATAAGGGTTTGGGAATGGGGGTTTGGAAGAGGGCTTGTAAGCAGCCCTGAGCCCTGAGCCCTGACCCCTGGCCCCTGATCCCGGTCAAATCTCTTGCTCATGGAGGTTCAGTCCTATTTCGGCTTCGGCCCGTTCCAGGGCCTCGGCTACCCGTTCCGGGGCGGTGCCGCCCGGGGAGCGGCGGCGGTTCACGGAGTTTTCGATGCTGAGCCAGTCAAAGACGTCGGGTCCGGCTCCGGGGGCGAACTGCCGGATTTCGGTGAGGCTGAGTTCCCACAGTTCCTTGCCCTGGGTTTCGGCGTAGCGCACGGTATTGCCCACCTGTTCGTGAGCGGTGCGGAAGGCCGCGCCTTTGGTCACCAGGTAGTCGGCCAGGTCGGTGGCGGTGAGAAAGCCCCCGCGGAGGGCCGCGGCCATCTTTTCGGGGCGCACGGTCAGATTTTCCACCAGGCCGGCCATCAATTGCACCGAGGCCCTGACGGTGTCCACGGTATCGAACAGCGGCTCCTTGTCTTCCTGGAGGTCGCGGTTGTAGGCCAGGGGCAGGCCCTTCAGGGTCATGAGCAGGCCCATGAGACGCCCCGCTACCCGGCCGCTTTTGCCCCGGATCAGCTCCGGGACGTCGGGGTTCTTTTTCTGGGGCATGATGGAGGACCCGGTGGCATAGGCGTCGGGCAGGGCCACGAACCCGAACTCCGAGGCGGACCAGAGGATGAGTTCCTCGGCCAGGCGGCTCAGATGCACCATGATGATACTGGCATGGGCGGCAAATTCCAAGATAAAATCCCGGTCGCTGACCGCGTCCAGGCTGTTTCGGAAGACCTGGGGAAAACCGAGCTGGGCGGCCACCATCTGGGGGTCGATGGGAAAGGTGGTGCCGGCCAGGGCCGCGGCGCCCAGGGGCGAGACCTTGATGCGGCCCAGGGATTCATGCAGGCGCTGGAGGTCCCGGCGCCACATCTCGTCATAGGCCAGGAGATGGTGGGCGAAGAGGATGGGCTGGGCCCGCTGCATGTGGGTGTAGCCGGGCATGATGACGCCCGGGTGGAGGTGGGCCAGGCGCACCCCGGCCAGGCGCAGGCCGGCGAGATCGGCCATGAGGCCCTCCACCGCCTCGGCCAGGTAGAGGCGCACGTCCAGGGCCACCTGGTCGTTCCTGCTCCTGGCGGTGTGGAGCTTTTTGCCTTCCTCGCCGGTGCGGGCGATGAGGCGGGACTCGATGGCCATGTGGATGTCTTCCAGGGCCGGGTCGAACTGGAACTCGCCGGCCTCGATCTCGCGGCCGATTTCCGTGAGTCCGGCCACGATCTGCTCGGCTTCGGCGGGGGTGATGATGCCCTGCCGGGCCAGCATGCGGGCGTGAGCCATGGAGCCGGCGATATCCTGGCGGGCCAGGCGCTGGTCAAAGCTCAGGGATGTGGTGAAATCCTCCACCGACTTGTCGGTTTCGCCCTCGAAACGTCCGCTCCAGGGTTTTGGCGCCATTGGATTTTCCTTATGAGGTTCTGTAAGAAAGACTTATGAATCCGCGCTTTTCGGCCTGCACCTGGCCGGGTCAGCCGGCCCGGGGCCTCAGGGCTTAAAGGATTGCAACTGATAGACCCGGTGTTCAGATTTGGCCCCTTCTTTGGTTTTTTGCTTGATGGTGACCATGCTCTTGACCACGCCGACCTTGGGGGCATACCATTCGTAGCCCATGACGGAAGTGCCGGCGTCATTCTCGCCCACCTGCTTGAGTTTCAGACAATCCTTAAAGGTGCCGGCCGGCACCTTGACCTCGTCTGAGACACTTTCAATGGTCAGGCTGACGTTCACCGTGCCGTTTCCCACCTTGGTGGCCATGGTCCAGTTATTGTCCAGGGCGACGGGAAATTTAAGATGGCATTCCATGGGGGTGACCAGAGCTAGCGGGGCAGTTTCGCCTTGCTGTTCGGCGTAGCGGTAGATGCCGGTATCATCCTGTTTCATCAACTCGAAAAAAGTCGATTTGCCCAACTCCCATTTGCGCGGCGTCACTTTGACGCCGTTTACGTCCCGTTGGGCAAGATTGGTAATGATTAATTTTTGGGTTTGGCCCTGGTCCGAGGTGACGGTGTATTCCCAGCGCATGCCTGGTCTGAGGGGGAAATAGGACTCGCTCAGTTCGTCGCACCGGCCAAGGCCGGGGGTCAGAAGGGATAAGGCTAACAGCAAGGCGGCAACGATACCCGTGGTTCTCATAATTACCTCATTTCATGAAGTTTTGGCTTTATTAACCCCTGGCGGGCGGAGTCCGAAAGGCCCCGGCCCGGGCTCCGGAAGTTCGGCGCCGCAGGCCTCGCAGACGTCCCGGCCCAGGCCGGCGTGGCTGGCCAGCTTTTGGAGATGGCCGCAGCCGGGGCAACGCGTCACCGGGCGGTAAGCGATCCAGCCGGCCTCCTTCCAGAAGCGCCAGGTGCCGTACTTCCAGCGGTAGAGGATGGCGGTGTAAAGGCAGCTCAGGCCCACCAGGTGCGCGGTGGAGATCCAAAAAGCCCGCCAGGAAATCAGGGCGGTGACGCCCATGACCATGAGGAGGCGGGACGCCAGGCGCCAGGATTTTTTCCAAATGTAGGGGTCCGCCAAGGTCCAGGGTAGCCGCACTCCGAACCAGAGGTTGGGGCCGGGCCGCCAGAAGACCATGAGCAGACCCACGGCCCAACAGAGCGCCGAAACCAGGTAGTGGGAATATTGCAGAAATCACGGCTCCTTTGTCAGTAGTTAGTTCAAAGTTCAAAGTTCAAAGTTCAAAGTTCAAGGTTCAAAGTTGAGAGTTAAGACCTTGAACCTTTCCCTCTACTTCCCCTCCAGCCGGGCGCGGATTTTCAGGCGCAAGGCGTTTAAGCGGATGAAGCCGGTGGCGTCGGCCTGCTGGTAATCGCCGCCGGCCTCAAAGGTGACCAGGGAGGGCTGGTAGAGGGATTTGGGGGCCTTGCGGCCCACCACGGTGACGTTGCCTTTATAGAGCTTCAGCCGGGCGGTGCCGGTGACGGGCTGTTGGGCCGCGTCGATGAGCTTTTGGAGGGCCAGGCGCTCCGGGGCGTACCAGTAGCCGTAATAGACGAGTTCGGCGTACCGGGGCATGAGGGAATCGCGCAAGTGCATCACTTCCCGGTCCAGGGTGAGGGATTCCACGGCCAGATGCGCGGCCCGGAGGATGGTGCCGCCCGGAGTTTCGTACACGCCCCGGGATTTGAGGCCGACGTAACGGTTTTCCACCAGGTCGACGCGGCCGATGGCGTGTTCGCCGCCGAGATCGTTGAGCCGGGCCAGGAGATTGGCGGGGCTTAAGCCGACGCGGTCCACGGCCACGGGGTCGCCGCGCTCAAAGTCGATTTCCAGGTAGTGCGGCTGATCCGGGGCGGTTTCCGGGGATTGGGTGAGCACGAACATATCGGCGGGGGGCTCGGCCCAGGGGTCTTCCAGGATGCCGCCTTCGAAGCTGATATGCAAGAGGTTGCGGTCGCTGGAATAGGGTTTGGCTTTGGTCACGGGCACCGGGATGCCGTGCGCCTGGGCGTAGGCCAGGCATTCGGCGCGGCCGGCCAGGTCCCATTCCCGCCAGGGCACGATAATTTTGAGGTCCGGGGCAAGGGCCATGTAGGTGAGCTCGAAGCGCACCTGGTCGTTGCCCTTGCCGGTGGCGCCGTGACTGACGGCGTCGGCGCCGGTTCTTAGGGCCACGTCCACCTGGGCCTTGGCGATCAAGGGCCGGGCGATGGAGGTGCCCAAGAGATAGGCGCTCTCATAGAGGGCGTTGGCCCGGAACATGGGCCAGACGAAGTCCCGGACGAACTCTTCCTTCAAGTCCTCGATGAAGACTTCGTCGGCGCCGGTGGCTTTGGCCTTGGCGGCCACGTCGGCCAGTTCCTCGCCCTGGCCCAGGTCGGCGGCAAAGGCCACCACCGGGCACTTATAGGTTTCTTTGAGCCACTTGAGAATGACCGAGGTGTCGAGGCCGCCGGAGTAGGCCAGGACGATTTTTTTGATTGCACTCATGGTATGCCATCCTGAGTTGGCCGGGTCAGGGCTGCTGGGGGCAGATATTGCCGGCCTTAGTCAAACATCAGCATTCTTTTATAGTGTAGCGTGAGATGGCCGCATTTGGGACAGGGAATTTCGGAAATTTGGGAACCGTCGTAAATGGGCAGGATCGGTTCCGGACATTCGGGGCAAGCCGGAGTAGCTTCCCGGTAACCCTCCCAGCTTTTCAATTGGAGGCGCACAAATTGTTTGGTGGAGCGGCAGTAGCCGGTCAGCGAGGGTGATTTCTTAGCGCCGCCGATTTTCAGATCGTAGTGATAACCGCAATCGGGGGTGGAGCAGGAGACGGCGCCGGCTTCACCGGCCAGGGCCGCGGCGGCCCAGAGAAGCAGACTGAAGCCTAAAGGGAGAATAATGATCTTGGTGAAGGTTTTCATGAGGGGCGTTTCTCCCGGGTAACATGTTCACGAGTTGGAGGGTGCGTTCCACACACCGCCAGCCTTTTATTATTGGTGCGTGAGACGCACCCTACACGGCGGGCGAGACGCCCGCCCTACGCACAGGCGGGACGCCCGCCCGGGCATTTGGCGGCCACAGGCCGCCCTATATCTGATCCCTGGTTCTTACCCCAGCAGCCATTCCAGGAGGGCCTTCTGGAAGTGGAGGCGGTTTTCGGCCTGGTCCCAGACGGCGGATTGGGGGCCGTCCAGGACTGCGGCGGTGATTTCTTCGCCCCGGTGGGCCGGCAGGCAGTGGAGCACGATGGCCTCGGGGTCAGCTTTTTTCATAAGCTGGCTATTCACCTGAAATGGTTGAAAGGCCTGAAGCCGGGCCGCGGCCTCATCTTCCTGGCCCATGCTGGCCCAGACGTCGGTGTTGATCACCCGGGCATCGGCCACGGCG
Source organism: Desulfobaccales bacterium (assembly GCA_052139855.1). GTDB lineage: Bacteria > Desulfobacterota > Desulfobaccia > Desulfobaccales > 0-14-0-80-60-11 > 0-14-0-80-60-11. Next base: position 522 of record JBKQVS010000151.1, on the reverse strand, counting down.
GCTGCCGGGTCATGGCCCAGGTAGACCCGGGCGCCTTGCTGTCTGGCCTGGGCCAGCAGGGCGGCGTCGGGCTCGTAGCCCGGCGGGCAGGCCAGGTGCAGGGGAAAATCCAGGTGCATGGCGGCGGTGATCCAGGAGTTGGCCATGTTGTTGCCGTCGCCCACCCAGGCCACCTTGAGGCCGGTGAGGTTGCCGAAGCGCTCCTGCATGGTCATGAGGTCGCTCAAGACCTGGCAGGGGTGGTGGGTGTCGGTGAGGCCGTTGATCACCGGGATGGTGCTGTGGCGGGCCAGTTCGGCCACGGTCTCCTGGGCGAAGGTCCGCACCACCACGCCGTCGACGTAGCGGGACAGGACCCGGGCGGTGTCGGCCACGGGCTCGTTCCGGGACATCTGGGTCTGGCCCGGGGCCAGGTAGATGCTGGCGCCCCCCAGTTGGGCAATGCCGGCCTCAAAGGAGACCCGGGTGCGGGTGGAGGGCTTGTCGAAGATCATGGCCAGGGTTTTTCCCTTAAGGGGAACA
>JBKQVS010000150.1:0-28994 GCA_052139855.1 Desulfobaccales bacterium | reverse complement strand
CAGGCCGCGATCCCAACGCGATCGTCGACAAGGCGTTCAAAGTGCCTCGTTTTGCTCGACGTCGGCGCCGCCCAGGAAGACCACCACCTCGGAGGCGCCGGGAGTGACCTGCCGGGAGGCCCCGGGGATGGGGTCGCCGAAGATGACCACCTGGGTGTCGAAGTCTGCCCGGGTTTGGTCCATGACCTGCTTGTAGAGGTTCGGGGCGCTGATGGCGTCGCCGGTCAGATCCACGGGGTTGCCCACGGCGCAGTGGGCCGGGAGCATCTCCCGCAGTTTTTCTTTAAGGGGGGGATTGGGCTCCGGGACCGTGAGACCGGCTTTCTCGGCCTGGTCGATGGCCAGGATGGCGGCGCCGCCGGAGGAGGTGGTGATCATGAGTTTTTTGCCGGCAGGCTTGGGGAGATAGGCCAGGGCCTTGGCGAAGTCGAAGAGTTCCTCGAGGGTGTCGGCCCGGTGGACGCGGTATTTGCGGAAGAGGGAGTCATAGATGGCATCGGTGCCGGCCATGGACTTGGTGTGGGACTCGGCGGCGCGGCTGCCCTCCCGGGTGCGGCCGGCCTTGAGGATGACCACGGGTTTTTTCGTCTCCCGGAGGGCGTCGAGGAAGTAGGAGGCCCGCTTGACCCCTTCGAGATAGAGGGCGATGACCTGGGTGTGGGGGTCCTGGTTGAAGTACATGAGGACCTCGGCTTCATCTACGTCGACGCGGTTGCCGAGGGAGACGAAGCCGCTGACGCCCAGGTGTTCGGCGGCGGCCATATCCAGGAAGGCGGCGCCCACGGTGCCGGACTGCGACGCGAAGGCGATGCGGCCTCGGGTGGTAATGAGGGGCCAGGAGGCGCACATGAGTTCATGGGGCATATTGACGCCCTGGCAGTTGGGGCCGATGACCCGGAGGCCGGTGGTACGAATAACCTGGGCCAGTTCGTCCTGGAGGCGCTGGCCGTCGGGGCCGGCCTCGGCAAAGCCGCCGGTGATGACGATGGCGGCCTTGACGCCTTTGGCGGCGCACTGCTCGAGGGTGGCGGCGACGATGCGGGCGGGAATCACCACCACGGCCAGATCCGGGGCGGCGGGGGTGTCGCTGATGCTTTTATAGACCTGGAGGCCTAAAATCTCTTCGGCCTTGGGGTTGATGGGGTAGAGGGCCCCGGGGAAGCCGCCGTTTTTGAGATTGGCCAGGATGTCGTGGCCCAGTTTGCCGGGGGCGGTGGAAGCGCCGATGACCGCAACGCTTTTGGGCTTGAAGATGGGGGTCAGGCTGGCAAGGATATCCATGGGGCCTCCTGAGGATAATGCATGAGTGGTGATGCATGGATGATAAAGCAGGGAAGGGCAAATGGGAAGGTGATTTTATCTCCCGGGGCATCCCCGCACGGGGATCACGGTGCGGGAGACCGGCAGGAGCCGGATGGCTTGAGGCACAAAAAAACCCCGACCGCGGGCGGGGCTTAAAAACTTGAAAAATATTATACCAGAAAATTATAAATTGTCAACCCCCCAAGGCAAATATTTTTGAAAAATCTCACGGTGGTTAATTCAAGGTTGGGCCAGGGGGCCCCCAGGTTTTGTCTGAAGCGATATGACCTGGATAGGGAAAGATGCCGGCGTACAGGGAATAGTTGATTGATAGCAGAACGTTAGCGTCGGGGGGCCGGGCGCGGGCCGGTGGAACATGCGGGAAGAGCGGCCGGGGAGGTGAGGTTTTTTCAAGATTCATGGAAACCTGCCGATGAATAGAGACAATATCCTGCCGGTCATAAGCCGCTGCATCGATTCCCGCCAGATGCCGGGAGCCAGCCGGGGGCCGCGGGGCCTGCCTGAGGCGGCCGGTTGCACCAGGATTTTCGATCGACGGCCATATTTTCCAAGCGCGTCTGGGGGAGGAGTGGCACTTGATGCCGGTAAGGCCTGAGAGATGCAGGATAATCAGCGCGGTCCCACTGTCCTTTAGCAACTGAGGAGTGCCCCATGGAAACACCCAAACGGCAGGCTGAGGGGGCAACGCCCCTGAGCGGCCGCCCCATGATGGCGGTAAGGCCCCGCCGTGGGGGAAAACTGCCGGACAAGCAGCGATTCATTGATCTCATTGCCGGCAGTGAGGACTGGCTCATGCGCCGGGTCCTGGACTACGCTAGAAAACGAGATTATGTCCGGTACACCTCCACCCTGGCAGAAGCCTGGCGCCTCTCCATTGCCGGTTTGTCGGCACCGTTGCTCAAGGCCTGGCAGCGCTCGGATCAGCCGCCGGAATTGGGACCGCATGACGATTACCATCGGGACCCCATCGCGGCGTTCGGTATGCTGGAAGCCCAGAAGCACCGGGCCAGGGGAGTGTCCCTGGGGATGTTTCTGGGCCTGATGAAATACTACCGCCAGAGTTGCCAGGACCTGGTGGGGCAGGCCGGTTTCGACAAGGGGTTGGGGGAGCGCTGCCGACTCTTTCTTGACCGGTTCTTTGACCGGATGGAGATAGGCTTTTGCACGGAATGGACCGGTTTGGGCCGAGTGGCGCGGGATGAGGAAATGCAAGCGGCCAACCTGGCCATGACCACTGAAAAGGACAAGTACCTGACGATTTTTGAAAGCCTGCCCACCCCGGTGCTGTTGTTGGACCTGGATAACCGGGTCAGCAACCTGAACCAGGCGGCGGCGGAGTTGCTCAAGGGTTTCGGGGTCCCAGGAGGGGTTTCCTCTGGGGCCGAGGGTCGCGGCCCGGTAGAGACCATGGCTTTTCTGGCCGACGAACTGAAAGGTTTTCTGGCGGGCCAAGAGCCGGAAGGCATTTTCGAGAAGCGGATTCCCACGCTTAACGGCCCGGGCTATTTCCAGGTCACCTTGCAGCGCAGTTTGGATATCAGCCAAAAATTCCAGGGGACCGTCGTCATTCTCAACGATTTGACCGAGCGCCAGGGGGTAGTCGAGGCCCTGGGGGAGAGCGAAGAACGGTACCGTTTGCTGTTCCATAACAGCAATGATGCGGTTTTTGTCCATCCGCCGGTGACCGAGGACGAGGACGGGACCTTCGTGGAGGTCAACGAAAAGGCCTGCCAAACCCTGGGCTATACCCGGGAAGAGTTACTCCACCTGTCCCCTCTGGACCTGGGCGATCCTGAACTGCGGGGCCAGTTCAACGCCATCCGGAAAGAGCTGGCCGCGGCAAAGCAGGTGCTCTTTGAAGCGGTGCAGGTGGCCAAAGACGGGAGCCGCATCCCGGTGGAGATCAATGCCCGCCTGTTTAACTATCACGGGCGGCCCATGGTGCTCTCCATCGTCCGGGACATCTCGAAGCGCCAGGAAGCGGAGAGGGAAGTCCAGCGCCTGGCTTCGTTCCCGGAATTGAATCCGAACCCTGTCATGGAGGTGGATGCCTCCGGGTCCATCACCTATGCCAACCCGGCCACCTTCGCCGCCGGCATTTCGCAGCCGGAGGCGTTGCTGCCCCCGGATCTGAAGGAACTCATGGAGGCCGCCAACGCGGGTGGGGCAAGGCATTGCTACCGAGAGGTGAGAATAAACGACGTGCTGTACGGCGAAGATATCACCTTCCCGGAGCAGTTTCCGGGGGCGCGTCTTTATGCCACGGACATCAGCGCCCGGCGGCAGATGGAAGAGCAAGTGGAACTGAAAGGCCGCCTGCTGGACAGAGCCACCGACCTCATCTCTTTGTGTGAATTGGACGGCAGCATCATTTACTGCAATGAATCGATGTACACTCAATTGGGTTATGGCCGGGATGTCTTGATGAGCAAGAAGATCCCGGACATACTGACGCCGGAGTATAGACGGCGGTTCAAGGATCGCGTCAAGGTCTTGCAGGAAAAGGGCGAGGCGACCTTTGAAAGCGAATGCCGGCGGAGCGATGGGTCGATATTGCCCGTGGAGGTGCATGCCCGGCTCCTGGGGATCAATGGCGGCACCTCGATCCTGAGCGTGTCCCGGGACATCAGCGAGCGCCGGGCGGCGGCGGCGGCCCTGATCATGGCGGCCCAGAAATGGCGGATAACCTTTGACGCGATCAAAGACTCGGTCTTCCTGCTGGACCGGAAGGGCCGGATCATCCAGGCCAACCAGGCTTTGGTGGACCTGGTCAAGAAGCCCTTGAGCCAGATTATCGGCCACCCTTGCTGGGAAGTGGTGCACGATAAGCCCCGCCCCATTGTCGACTGTCCCGTGGTGCGCATGTGGAAGAGCCGCCGGCGGGAAGTGTCGGTTTTACCCGTGGGTGAGCGCTGGCTCAAGGCGGCAGTGGACCCCATCTCCGATGAAGCGGGAGAAATAACCGCGGCGGTGCACACCGTCATCGACATTACCGACAGCGTGCGGGCCGAGTCAGACCTGAGAAACAGCCTGGAGAAGCTGCGCCGCACTTTGGCCGGGACGGTCTCGGCCCTGGCCTCCACGGTGGAAACCCGGGATCCTTATACCTCCGGCCACCAGCGGGGGGTGGCCAGCCTGGCCTCAGCCATTGCCCAGGAAATGGGGCTAACTCCCGAGGCGGTGGAAGGGATGCGGGTCACCGGATCGCTCCACGATATCGGCAAGATCGCCATCCCGGCGGAGATCCTCAGTAAGCCCGGGAATATCAACGCCATGGAGTTCAATCTGATCAAAGGCCACGCCCAGGAGGGCCATAATATCCTGAAGGCCATTGAATTCCCCTGGCCGGTGGCCCAGACGGTCCTGCAACACCATGAGCGCCTGGACGGTTCGGGCTACCCGTTGGGAATCAAAGATGGGGATATTATCCCGGAGGCGAGAATCCTGATGGTGGCTGACGTGGTGGAGGCCATGGCCTCGCATCGGCCTTACCGGCCAGCCTTGGGCATTGATAAGGCCCTGGAGGAGATTGTGCGGAACAAGGGAACCCTTTATGACCCCGAGGTGGTGGAGGCTTGTGTGAGGCTCTTCACCGAAAAAGGCTATACCTTATCCCAAGAGAAGGTGCGCGGCATGGGGGCAGGAATCAAAGGAGCGGAGAGATAGCGGTTACCTGCGATTTTTCCGCTTCCGGGCAAATTCGAGAGGAGTACTAAGCATAACCATTTTGCCCTTCTTGGGAGGCTTCTTTTTCTGGTTTTGAGCCGGTATCCACCACCACAACGGTAATCCCCTGGGCCCGGCGGATCAATTGTTCCACAATCGTTTTGCGGCCCAACCAGCGTTTCCAGGCGGGGAGGGGACCCGGTTTGCCGATGACGATGTGTCCCACCCGGTATTCCCTGGCAAAATGCAGAATGGTCTCCGCCACGTCCTGGCCTTTGTAGGGGAAGACCTGGGCGCCCAGCTGCTTGGCCAGGGTGAGGGTATCGGAGATCTGGCGCTGGGTGGCCGAGTCGATAACGGTGGGTTCTTCCCGAGGGGTTTGCACATAGACCGCATACCAATTCCGGTTCAAACGGCCGGCCAACCGGGAGCCGTAGCGCAGCAGGGCGGCGCGGTTGGGGCCCCGGGAGCTGAGGCAGACCATGACCTGATCGGGCGCGGTATCATGGTCCTCTTCCGGTTCGGCCCGGCGTTTGAGATCAATCTGCGAGGCAATTTCCCGCAGGGTCAATTCCCGTAATTGATCGAGGTTGGCTCGCTTAAAAAAGTTCTCCAGGGCCGTGGAGATGCGCTCGTGCGGGTAAATCCGGCCCTCCCGCAGCCGCTGCTGCAAATCCTCCGGGGCCAGGTCCACGTTGACAATCTCATCGGCATCGGCCAGGACGGAATCGGGAACCCGCTCATGGACTTTCACCCCGATCTGGGCCTCCACCGTGTCATAGAGGCTTTCGAGGTGCTGGACATTGAGGGTGCTGATGACGTGAATACCGGCCGCCAGGAGATCCTGGATATCCTGATAGCGTTTGACGTTTTTGCTGCCCGGGACATTGGTGTGGGCCAGTTCATCCACCAGCGCGACTTCGGGCCGGCGGGCCAGGACCGCTTCCAGGTCCATCTCCTCGATGGTGATGCCGCGATACTGCACCTGGCGGCGGGGGACGACTTCCAGGCCTTGGCTGAGTTGGGCGGTTTCTTCGCGTCCATGGGTCTCCACCAGCCCCACGACCACATCAATCTTCTCTTTTTGCAGGCGGTGGCCTTCCTGGAGCATCTGCCAGGTCTTTCCCACCCCCGCCCCGTACCCCAGGTAGATCTTGAGTTTGCCGCGCTGGGAGCGGCGGATCAGGCGCAGGAAGCTCAGGGCTTTGTCATCGGCCATGGGACTCACTGGTCAGCGCCTCCAGGGCCAGGTTGAGCCTCAGGACATTTACCCCGGGCTCGCCCAGAAAACCCAAACCGGGGGCATCAATGCAGAGCTCAAGCAGGCGGGTTATCCGGTCCGGGCTGAGGCCCCGGGCGTTCGCGACCCGGGGCGTCTGAAGCTCGGCATTCTTCAGGCTGATGTGGGGGTCCAGGCCGCTGCCGGAGGTGGTCACCGCGTCCGCGGGAATAAGGGTCCCGGCGGGAAGGTTATTTTCCGTGCGATAACCGGCAAGGCGCTCCTTGACTTGATCAACGAGTTTTTGGGACAGAGGCCCCAAGTTGCTGCCACCGGAGCTGGCGCCGTCATAACCGGTGTCGCCGGCGGCCGAGGGCCGCGGGTGAAAATACCGGGGACTGCTGAAAGCTTGGGCCATGAGATCGCTGCCCTTTATCTGACCCTGCCGTTCCACCAAGGAGCCGTTAGCTTGAAAGGGGAAGGCTATCTGGGCGATACCCCAAACCACCAGTGGATAGATACCGCATAAAATGATGATCAGGGCCACCGTGGCCAGCCCCGCCACTTTGATTTCTTGTAAGATTTCCCGGGTCTTCATGATTTATCTCTCTCAGGCAAGATGAAAAGCGACGATGATCACGTCGATGAGCTTGATGCCGATGAACGGCACAGTAACGCCGCCCAGGCCATAGATCAACAGATTGCGCCGCAGCACCGCCGCGGCCCCCAGGGGCCGGAATTTGATGCCTTTTAAGGCCAGGGGCACCAGGGCGATGATAATCAGGGCGTTGAAAATAACCGCGCTGAGGATGGCGCTTTCGGGTGAGGCCAGTTTCATGACGTTGAAGGGGGCGATTTGCGGGAAAGTCGCCACCAGCATGGCCGGGATGATGGCAAAGTATTTGGCCACGTCGTTGGCCACGCTGAAGGTGGTGAGGGCCCCCCGGGTCATGAGGAGTTGTTTGCCGATTTCCACGATCTCGATGAGCTTGGTAGGGTTCGAGTCCAGGTCCACCATGTTGCCGGCCTCTTTGGCCGCCTGGGTGCCGGTATTCATGGCCACCCCGACGTCGGCCTGGGCCAGGGCCGGGGCGTCGTTGGTGCCGTCGCCGGTCATGGCCACCAAGTGCCCGGCTGCCTGCTGGCGGCGAATCAGGGCCATCTTGTCCTCGGGCTTGGCCTGGGCCAGAAAATCATCCACTCCGGCCTCCTTGGCGATGGCCGCGGCGGTCAAGGGATTGTCCCCGGTGATCATGATCGTGGTGATGCCCATGGCCCGGAAGCGTTCAAAGCGATCCGGCAGGCCACCTTTGACGATATCCTTAAGATAGACCACCCCGTAAACTTTTTCGGCGCTGGCCACCACCAGGGGCGTGCCGCCCAGGAAGCCGATGCGCTGGATTTCGGCATCTACCTCCGGAGGCAGCGGTTGGCCGACAAACTCCTGCACCGCATCCGCGGCGCCCTTACGGTACTGGTCGCCATTGTGGTTGACGCCGCTCATGCGGGTCTTGGCGCTAAAGGGGACAAACACGGCGTTAGGGAATTCGTGCAACTCCCGGCCCCGGAGGCCGTATTCCTTGGCCAGGACCACGATACTGCGGCCCTCCGGGGTTTCATCCGCCAGGGAGGCGAGCTGGGCCACGCTGGCCAGTTCCTTCACGTCGACGCCCGGGGCCGGGAAGAATTCCACCGCCTGACGGTTGCCCAGGGTGATGGTGCCGGTCTTGTCCAGCAGGAGCACATCCACATCGCCGGCGGCCTCGGCGGCGCGGCCGCTCATGGCCAGGACGTTTTTCTGCACCAGCCGGTCAATGCCGGCAATGCCGATGGCGCTTAAGAGACCGCCGATGGTGGTGGGAATCAGGCAGACCAGCAAGGAGGCCAGCACCGGGACGGAAAAGTCCACCTGCCCATAAGAGCCGAAGGGCTTCAGGGTGATGATGACCACCAGAAAGATGATGGTCAGGGCCGCGAGGAGGATGGTCAAGGCGATTTCGTTGGGGGTCTTCTGGCGGCTGGCGCCCTCGATGAGCCCGATCATGCGGTCCATAAAACTCTCCCCCGGGTTGGCGGTGACCCGCACCACGATTTCATCGGAGAGCACGCGGGTGCCGCCGGTGACGGCGCTGCGGTCGCCGCCGGCCTCGCGGATGACCGGGGCGGATTCGCCGGTGATGGCCGACTCATCCACGGTGGCGGCGCCTTCAATGACCTCGCCGTCGGCCGGAATCGCCTCCCCGGCCTTGACCACAAAGATATCATCTTTGCGCAAGGACTCCGCGGCAATGGTCTCGACGACGCCATTGGGAAGACGGCGATTCGCCATGGTTTGGGTGCGAGACTTGCGCAGGGTGGCCGCCTGGGCCTTGCCACGGCCTTCGGCCATGGCCTCGGCAAAGTTGGCGAACAGCACCGTGAACCAGAGCCACAGGGCGATCTGGATAAAGAAGCCGAAGGACCTGCCGTGTACCGGGGTATAGAAAAGCTTGGCGGTGGTCACCATGGCCCCCACCATAGCCACAAACATTACCGGGTTGCGGACCATCAGGCGGGGGTCCAGCTTGCGAAAGGAATCCCAGATCGCGGGGATCAGGATCGTCTTATCAAACAATGAGCGTGATTTTATGTTGGCAGCCATAATTCAGATTCCTTAAAAAAGTTTGTTGGAGTTGATCATGACGAAGTGCTCCACAATGGGACCCAGGCTGATGGCCGGGAAGAAGGTCAACGCCCCGACGATGAGCACGGTGCCGATAAGCAGGAGCGTGAAGGTGACCCCTGAAACCGGAAAACTGCCGGCGCTCACCGGGATGGTCTTTTTGGCCGCCAGGCTGCCAGCCAGGGCCAGCACCGGCACGATGAGCAAGAAGCGCCCGATGAGGGTGGCCAGGCCCAGGGTCAGGTTGTACCAGGGAGTGTTACCCGACAGGCCCGCAAAGGCGCTGCCGTTGTTGCCGATGCAGGAAGTAAAGGCATAGAGCATTTCGCTGAAGCCATGAGGTCCGGCATTGTTCAGGGCCTTGACGCCCCACTCGGTGGAGGCGGCCAGGGCGGTGAAACCCAGCAAAAAGACGATGGGCACCAGGATGGCCAGGGCCGCGACCTGGACGTCGAAGGACTCGATCTTTTTCCCCAGGTATTCCGGGGTGCGGCCCACCATGAGGCCGGCCAGGAAGATGGCCAGGACCACAAAGACCAGTATCCCGAAGAGGCCGGCGCCCACGCCGCCGAAGATGACCTCGCCCAGATGGATGTTGAACATGGGCACCAGGCCGCCCAGGGGCGTGAAGGAATCGTGCATGGAGTTGACCGCGCCGCAGGAGGCATCCGTGGTCACCGTGGCAAACAGGGCGGAATTAAAGAGGCCGAAGCGGACTTCCTTGCCTTCCATATTACCGCAGGATTGATCAATGCCTAAGGCGGCAAGACGCGGGTTGCCCTGGGCCTCGGCATGCCAGCAGACCAGGACCCCCACCAGGAAGAGGAGAAACATGGCGGCCCATACCGACCAGCCGTGTTTCTGGTTGCCCACCATGCGGCCCAAGTAATAGGTCAGGCCGGCGGGAATCAGGAAGATGGATAACATCTGGATAAAGTTCGACAGCGGGGTAGGATTTTCAAAGGGATGGGCGGCATTGGCGTTGAAGAAGCCGCCGCCGTTGGTGCCCAACATCTTGACGGCCACCTGGGAGGCAACGGGACCCTGGGGAATCGTCTGGGTCTCTACCTTGACATCCTCCATTACGGTGTTGCCTTGGGCGTCCTTGATTTCCTGGCCGCCGGCGTCCTTCTTGGCCACCTGGGCGGTATAAGGATCGAGCACCTTGGCGGTCCGGTAGCCGCTGAAGTTCTGGATCATCCCCTGGGAGACCAAAAACACGGCAAACACCAGACAGATGGGCAGCAGCAGGTAGAGACAGGTGCGGACCAAATCGGTCCAGAAGTTGCCCAGGGTGGCGGCCTTATCCCGGGCGATGCCCCGCACCAGGGCCGCGGCAATGGCGATCCCGGCGGCGGCCGAGAAGAAATTGTGGGAGGCCAAGGCCACCATCTGGGAGAGGTAAGACAGGGTGCTTTCGCCGGTGTAGTTCTGCCAGTTGGTGTTGGTGGTGAAGCTGGCGGCGGTATTAAAAGAAAGATCCCCGGCCACCCCGCTGAAGCCCTGGGGATTGAGGGGCAGGAAGTACTGCAGCCGCAGAATGAGATAGGTCAGCAGCAGGGTGACCAGGCTGAAGATCAGGACGGAGACGGCGTAACCTTTCCAGCCCTGCTCTTTGGCCGGATCGATCCCAGTGAGACGATAGATCAGGCACTCCACCGGCTTCAAGGCCGGGTCGAGAAAAGTTCGACCCTGGGCATCCAGCACCCGCACGAGGTAGAGACCCACGGGTTTGGTGAGGGCCAACAGGACGAGGCTAAAAAAAGCCAACTGCAACCAACCACTGGTATTCATTTTAAGATTCTCTCCTGTTAAAACTTGTGCGGCCTAAGCAAGACCACGAACAGATAGATGATCAGCGCCACGGCCACCAGGCCGACGATCAGGTTTTCCATGTCTTGCCCTCCTTGGCCAGAAAGCCGACGTAAGCCAGGCATACAGCGAAGAAAATGAGCGGGATAGCTATCCAGATGACGTCCATACGGAAAAGACTCCTTTCACTGTGGTTTAGATTAAATCGGCCCGCCGATCTTGAGCCGCCTTGACGGTGAAGGTAAATGTGGTGCCCTGGCCCGGCCGGCTGGCGACCTCGATGGCGCCGCCGTGGGCCTCAACGATTTCTTTGGCGATGGTGAGTCCCAAACCCGAGCTGATGTGCTCCTGGCCCGGGACCCGAAAGAATTTTTCGAAGACGCGGGGCAGGTGCTCCGGCGCAATCCCGATGCCGGTATCCTCCACCGCCAAACGAACCATGCTGTCCTCAGGCCGGGCCGTTACTCTCACCTTGCCCCCGGCTGGCGTGTATTTCAGGGCGTTATTGAGAAGATTATCGAACACCAGCTGCAACCGGCCCGGGTCGATGAGCACCCGGGGCGCGTCGGTCGCCACCTGAATGTCCAAGGTGATCCGATGGTTGACAAAATCTGATCTTACCTTATCCGTCACCTGCAAAACCAGGTCTTCCAAGTTGACCGGCTGCAGCTTGAGCTCAACCCGCCCCGACTCGATGCGGCTGATATCCAGCAGATCTTCAATGACTTGATAGAGTCGATCACTATCCTGGCGCGCCGTGGCCAGGAGCTCGGTCTGCGGGGGGGATAACGGCCCCAGTTTCTCACCCAGAAGCACGTGAATTGCCAGGCGGATGGAGGTCAACGGGGTTTTCAACTCGTGGGAGACCGTGGAAATCAAGCCGTTTTTGACCTCATCGAGACGGCGCAAACGGGTTACATCCGTAAGCATCAGGGTGACGCCCACCAGTTGGCGCGGCTGGTCAAAAATGGGAATCGCCTGGGGCAGAAAGAAATGTTCCGCCTCCCCGATAAAGATCTGGATTGCTTTATCATAACCCCGGGGTTGCAAAGGTCGTTCTTCCTGGCAGACCCGCACAAACATCCGGGTGATTTTTTCATTTCCCGCCTGGCTCACCGTCGATTCCGGCACCAAGCCAAAGAGGCGCTGGGCCGCATCATTGGCTAACTCGATCTTGCCATCGGGATTACAGATGGCCACGGCGTCGCTCAGGCTATCCAGGGCCAACTGGGTCGAACGCTGGGCCCGCAATAAATGGGCCCGGTCGCTGCGCCGGAACTCCCGCAGACTCGCGGCCATCTGGTTGAAGGCCTCCCCCAATTGGCCGATTTCGTCCTGGGAGTGGATGTTGACCACCAGATCCAGATTGCCTTTCTGGATTTCCCGCACCGACCTCGTGAGACTGGCAATGGGCTTCAGGATCGCCGGTCCCGCCAGCAGGGTGAATCCGGCGCCCATGGCCATGGCGATGCACAGCAGGAAGAGCATGGCCTTTCTGGTCTGGGCCACCCGCAGTTGGGCCTGGCCGTCGGCGGCCACCATGTTGTTCAGGTTCAAAGTAATGATTTTTTGGGACGCCTCTCGGACGGTCTGGGATGGCGGCAAGAGTTGGCGGAGATAAAATTCCCGGCGCTGGGCTAAATTAGCCAGCTTGTAGAAATTTTCCAGATTTTGCCGGTAGCCTTTCCAGGCGTCTGTGAGCTTATCGGTCAACTCCTGCTCGCCGGGAAGGGTGACGTTGCCGCGCTGGATCCGGAGATTCTTTTCGAAATCACTCAGGATCGGCTCGCTTTGCCGGCAGAGGTCGGGCCGGTCTTCCAACCAACACAGCTCCGCCTGGCGATCCAGTTTGTCCAGGGCGACCTTCAGGTGGTCACAGGCCGCCACGCTATCGTAGTTCTCTCGCAGGATACGCTGGATGGCCCGGCTGGATTCGTTGAGGGTATGAATGCTCACCACGCCCACGACGGCCACGATGAGCAAGAGGCCGGCGAAGGCTATCACCAGTTTGGTCCGGATACCCATAGGATTGCGCTCCCCGGATGAAAGATTGCAATCTCCATGCCGGTGACTGACATTTTATAACTAGATGGAATATTGGCCTTATTTGCAATTCACCCGGGTGAGAGCGGCGGATGGGATTGCAGGATGCAGGACAAGGCCGGTTTAGAGATTGCAAAATGAAAGGGGAGGTTAGACGCCGTATTTTTTGCGCCGGCGCCAGAGGGTGACCGGGTCCATGCCCAAGACCCTGGCTGCCTCTTCCAGGGAGCGGGTGGCCGCCAGCACCTGCCGGATGTGCATCTCCTCGATGATTTCCAGGGGAACCGGGTCGCCCACTTTCAGGGCGGGGGGCGACGGGGTCAGGTGCAGCGGCAGAGACTCCGCGCCCACGGTCTCACCGGTGCAGAGCAAGGCGGCACGTTCGATGACATTGCGCAACTCCCGGACATTGCCGGGCCACGGGTAATGCTGGAGCGTCTCCCGGGCCTCGGGGGTGAAACCCAGGAGGCTGCGATGATTCTGCCGGGCAAAGAAGACGAGGAGGCGCTCGGCCAGAGGCAGAATATCCTCCCGCCGGTCCCGCAAGGGGGGAACGACAATATCCACCACGTTTAAGCGATAGAAGAGATCTTCCCGGAAGCGATTGGCTTTGACCGCGGCGGCCAGGTCCACGCTGGTGGCGGTGATGATCCGCACGTCGGCCTTGCGGGTTTCCACGGCGCCGACCGGCTCGTATTCTTTATCCTGGAGCACCCGCAGCAGCTTAGCCTGCAACGGCAGAGGCAGGTCCCCGATTTCATCGAGAAAGAGGGTGCCGCCCTCACAGGCGGCAATCCGCCCGAGATGATCCCGCAGGGCGCCGGTGAAGGCCCCTTTGACATGGCCGAAAAGTTCGCTTTCCAAAAGCTCGAGGGACAGAGAAGGGCAGGAGACGACCCCAAAATTCCTGGCGGCTCGACGTCCCCAGGAGTGGATGGCCCGGGCCAGAATGGTCTTACCGGTGCCGCTCTCGCCGCGAATCAAGAGGGTGGTGTCGCTGTCCGCCACGCGCTGCGCCAGGGCCAGGGTCTTTTGCATGGCGGCGCTGCGGCTGGTGAGGTCGGCCTCGGGCGCGGCTTCGTTGAGGGCTTCCTGCAAGGCAGCCACCTTCTGTTCCAGGGTCCGCACCTCGCCGATCTGGCGGATTAGGAGGGTGAGCTGATCAGGGGTGAAGGGTTTGGGCAGGTAGTCAAAGGCGCCCCGGCGCATGGCTTCGACGGCCGTATCGATGGAGGCATAGGCCGTGATCACCACGATCTTGATCCAGGGGCAATTGGTCCGCAGGGCTGGAATCAATTCCAGGCCCGATTCGGTTCCCAGGCGCAAATCCACCAGCGCCATGTCAAAAAACCGGCGGGAGGCTTCGGCTATCGCGTCTTTAGCATTGCTGACGGCGACAGCGCGATGACCCTCTGCCTCCAGAACCATGGACAGGGTCTTGCGGATGCTCGGTTCATCATCGATGATCAGTACCGAGAGACAGGGCTCCATAGTGAATTCAGCAGCTCCCCTGAGGTTCGATGCAGCGGGTACAAGAATAACCTAACTCTACGTTTTTTTGATAGAAAATGGAATGCACAAACTTTCTTACTTGACGCTCCTTATTTTACCTGTAGCTTGGCTTTTCTTGGGGGGAATAGTGTGGGAATGAATTTTTAAGCAAAAGAAAAGGGGCCGGCTTTTTGAGCTAACCCCTTGAATTAATTTGGTGGGCGATGGGCGACTCGAACGCCCGGCCTTTGGTTCCGGAGACCAACGCTCTATCCACCTGAGCTAATCGCCCGCGCAAAAATCATATCAGATTCAAGCACGCTGTCAAGGCGGCCGGGGCAGGCACCAGTCAGAGCCGGTCAGGCGGCTGCCACCCCCCGGCCCGGTCACTCCCATAATTTAATGGCCACAAAGGGTCCCCGGTTCACCGGGGGGGTCTGGCCCCGGGCGACCCACAAGAGCCGGTCAGCGGGGTGAAAGACGGTGCAGACCGCGGTGCCGGCGTTGGCGATGCCGGGATCGGCGAGGATTTTTCCCAGGTCGCCGGGACCCAGGAGGCGGTCCGCGGCTAGCTCCCGGATCCGCTTGTTGCGGGCCCGGCTGTAAGCCTCGGTGAAATGATAGGCGGAGAGCACGGAATAGGGGGGGCGGGGGGGAAAGCGGCCTTTCAGCGCCTGCATGGCCGGGCTTTGAAAGTGGTTGGTGGCGGTGAGCAGGCCGCGGTGGGGACGGCGCGCTGCGGCCTGGCGGGCCGAGAGCTCCAGGACCAGGGCTTCTCGTGGTCCGCAGAGCATGAGATTGTTGCCGATGGTGCCGGGGGCGGCCAGGACGCGGGCGGCCACCCCGGCCACCGTGTGCCCGTCTTCCAGGGCCTGCCGGAAGCGGAGGGCCGCGGGGGTGCCCTGGCGGGTGCGGTCCCGACTCATGGCGGAGAGCTGGGCCAGGGCTACGCCGGAGGCGTTGATACCGGTGCATACTCCCACATATCCCGGCCAGGCCAGGGAGGCCAGGGGCTGACCCTGATGAGGCGACAGGAGAAAGAGGGTCTGGAGGCGCGACAGGTACTCGGTGAACACGGGATAATCCAGGTTGCGGCCCATGAGGTAGTCGCCCCGGGCGGTGCGGCGGTCCCCCACCGCCAGGGCGGAGCACCGGGGGCTGTTACTGGCCAGGTCATCCACCACATTGAGGAGCAGGATACTGCCCAGACTCACTTCGGCCCCGGCGGCGAGGGCGACCATCTCCTCCCGCAGGTGGGGCGGGGTATAGGGCCAGAACCCCCGGGCCAGCCAGCGGAGCAGGCCGTACAGGGGCAGGCCCCCGGCATAGAGGCTGATCCGGGCCAGGTAGGTGAGGATCGCCCGGTGCAGCAGGCGGATATCGGAGCCCAGGGTTTGTCCGTGGCGGCGTCCCCGCTCCTGAGGGCCGCCCCAGATTTCCAGGGTGCGCAACATGTTGGTTATCCGGCCTGGGCCCGGCCCGGGAAGAGCCGTTGCGGCTCCCCCGATGAGCGGGCCAAGCGGAAATTTCGACTTTTGGCGGCCACCGGGGTCACGGTTATCTTCCCCCTCACCCCAACCCTTTGCTCCGTTGGGGGGAAAGGGAGAACTCCTTGAACGCCCCAGGCCTGAACCTGGCAGCATAGAAGAGCCAGCGGCAGGCCCTTTGGCCCTGGCCGCCAGCCTACCTGGCCAGGGTGGCCAACTTTTTCAAATCCATCTGTTGAGCGACTTTTTTTAGCACGTCGAGATTATCGATGCCCTCACCATCGAGTTTCACCCAGAACCGGTCTGCGACGCTGATGTCCAACTCGCCCTGCTTGTCCTGGCGACGAAAGGTTTCAAAGGCCTTGAAACCCTGGACCTCGGTGGAGCGCGCGGTCTCTTCGCCGGTCTCTAGTTGCAACTGCTGCCCGGCCAGGAAGGGGATGGTCTTCCCCAGGAAATCCATGATGGTAACCTCGAGGGTCTGGTCACCGGCCTTAAACGAGACCCTGACTTCACTGACCATGACGGTGCCTTGTTGCAGGGTGGCGCCGCAGGGCGCACCTTCCATGGTCCAGCCGGGGATCTTCAGATCCACAAAGGGCAACAATTCTTTGAAATTGACCACTTCCGCCCCCGCCGGGGTAACCAGAGCGAAGATTATCCATGACAAACCCAGGAGGGTTGCCAGCCTCCACCTGGCTCTTTTGGCGCGATGCCCAGACATGGCGATCTCCGCTGGATAGAAAAGTTCAAAGTTCAAGGTTCGGTTCATCAAGAATGCGGGCGGCGCAGCTTGATCAAAAGCCCGCCAGGGGGCAGGCGTTAAGGGTGGGCCAGAGGGACAGGCGCGACCGGCAAAAAGTAAAGACGTCTTTTGGGCTAAAATTCCCGGATTTTATGCACCCTCCCGGGAAAATTTCAACCAGAAGGCCGTGGCCAGACCCCAGATCACCCCGAAGCAGGTAACCAGGACCGGGGCCATATAACCCAACTCCAGGCCCAACATGCCTTGGCCCATTTTCGGGAAAATGATGAGCAGCTGGATCAGGGTTTGGGCCAGGCTGTAGAGGGCGCCCCTGGCGTAGTAAGAGCCTCGCAGGGGCAGGAAAAACAAGAGCGCCCAGATGCCGCCCCACACCAGGTGCTGATAGATCCACATGGGGGTCAAGGCCGGGGCCATCTTGAATCCCAGGAGGGCGTTGAGGCCGGCGGCGCCGAAGCTCCAGGCCACCAAGGCCTTGACCAGACCGCCGAAGGCGCCGGCGGCGAAGATCAGGCTCAGGTTCCGATAAAATTTGTTCATAGGAGCAGGTCGATCTCCGGGATTCAGGGTTAGGGTCGGCAACGATGATTCCCCGGGGATTGCCGGGTCACCACGCGACGTCGACCGAGGCACAGTTTAAAATATTTTTTGCCAAGCTCCAAAGAGTTTTAGGCTCGGGAGCCAAATATTTCCAAAGGGCAGGGGAGGGAGCCGGAAACCCGGCCCCAACCGGGGCCCCGCAGCCTTTAGTGAGGGCGGGTCCATTTCAGCCACAGGCCAGCCCCCAGGCCCCAGACGGCATTGTAGAACACGACCATGAGGGGGGTGAGATAGCCCAGTTGCAGGCCCATAACGCCTTTATGGACGTGAGGGAAGACCACGAAGAGCTGCACCAGGGTGGGGCCCAGGCTGAAGAAGAGGCCCCGGGCCGGAAACGACCGCCGGCCCAGGGGGATCAGGAAGAGGAAACCCCAGAGGCCGCCCCAGACCAGTTTGGGATAGAGAAAGGCCGGGGTGAGGGCGGGGGCGATGTGGACCCCGAGGGCCGGGGCGATCCCCAGGGCGCCGAATGACCATACCGCCAGGCCGTTTAACAAGGCCCCCCAACATCCGGCCACGAAAACCAGGGAGAGGTTGCGCATATTCAGGTCCACGGCATTCTCCTTAAAGAAAATAGGTGCGCCCGATAGATGCCCGCCGGAGTTCGGCCGGCCGTCAGGGGCTTCTGCTGCCAACCTGGCCCGGTCATTTGAGGCTTCCGATAAACTTTTTCCGGTCCCGGCGCCGCCGGCCATAGGCATAGATCAAATGCCGGGCCTGAGGCCGCTCAACGCCTAAGTGAAAGGAGAAGGCCTTTTCTTCGAGGCTGCGGTCGGCCACCGTCATCCTTTCGTGCTGGCGCAGGTGCTCAATCCAGGTCTCCACGATAAAGGTTTCGAGGAAGCGGCCCGGGTTGGCCGTATCCTGAAACAAGCCCCACCGGATGGCGCCGTCCCGGCGCCGGATGACGCCTAAAGCCCGCATGGCCTGGGCGAACTGGCCTGACTGCGGCGGGTCAATGAGGTACTCCATGGTTACCAACACCGGCCCCTGCTCCGGCCGGGGCTCGAGAATCAGGTGGGGTTCGGGCCAGTGAAGAGACGGGGTCAGGTCCGATTCGTCGTCCAGGTTGACCCGATAGCGGATGGCGGCCAGGAGTCCCAGCCCCAGGCCGCCGGCGGAGCAGAGCAGGGCCGCCTTCAGGCTCTGATGGGTGGCGACCATTCCCCAGACGGCGCTGCCGGCGCTGAAACCACCGGCAAAAACGAGCATGTACACCGCCAGGACCCGGGCCCGGACCCAGGCCGGGACCGCAATCTGGATGGCCACATTGAAGATGGAGACTATCACCAGCCAGGCGGCCCCACTGAGGACCATGGCCGCCACCAGGGCCGCCATGTGGGGCACCAGGGCCGTGACCGCAATCATGACGGCGGCCATCAGGGTGAAGCTGGCCAACAGGGCCTCGACGGGGAGATGGCGCTGCATTCGGGGCAAAAGCCCGGCCCCGGCCACCGCCCCGGCGCCGAAGCATCCCAAGAGGATGCCGTAGTCGGCGGAGCTGCCGCCCATTTCGTAGCGGACCACCAGGGGCAAAAGGGCCCAGAGAGAGCTGGAAAATAAGATGAAAATGCCGGTCCGCCAGAGGATGGCCTGTAACCCCCGGGAATGACGCACGTAACGCAGGCCGGTGTGGATGGCGGCGACCATGCGTTCGGCCGGCAAGGCGGCGTCGGTGGCGGGCCGCGGCCACCGGTACAGGACAATCATCACGCCCAGGAAGGAAACCGCATTCAGGATAAAGGTGAACCCGGCCCCGGCCGCGGCAACGATGGCGCCGCCCAGGGCCGGACCCACGGCCCGGGAGAGGTTAAACCCGGCGCTATTCAGAGAAATCGCCTGGGCCAGTTCCGGCCGCGGCACCAGTTCGGGAACGATGGCCTGCCAGGCGGGCGCATTCATGGCAGCGCCCAGGCCCAGCAGAAAGGTGAAACCCAAGAGCATCCGGGGCGAGGCGGCCCCCGAAAGAGTCAGGGCCGCCAGGAGGGCCGCGGCCACCATCATCCAGGTTTGGGTAGCCAGCAAGAGCAGGCGCCGGTCGATGATGTCGGCCAAGGCCCCGGCCGGCAGCGATAACAGGAACATGGGGAAAATGCTGGCGGCTTGCACCAGGGCCACCATCACCGGGGAGGTGGAAAGGGAGGTCATGAGCCAGGCGGCCCCCACGCTTTGCATGAAGGTGCCTATATTGGAAACCAGAGTGGCCAGCCACAAGGCCCGGAATACCGGATGCTGCAAGGGAGTCCAGGGCGAGGTGGCGGCAGAGGGCGGTTTCATGGCAAGACCGGTGCGGGTTTTATCCTTTTTAACAAGACCGGAGTTCCGGGTCAGGGTCAACTGCCGGACGGCGCTGGTTTAAATATAAGCATCGATTGGGGCTTGTCATGCCGGCAAGCTTTTTGGCGGGCCCCGGAGGAAAAAAAATTGGCGAACCGCCGCCGAATCGGCGCAGGGACGCCGGAGTCAGGATCGCCAAGATAGGGGGGAACCGTGGCGGTGGGGCAGGGGGTCCGCATAAGAGCAGACCCCCTGCGGTTGGCGTCGTATCCGGTTAGCCCAGGATGGCTTTCAGGTCCGCATCCGGGGTGGTGATGGGTTTGAGGTCGAAGTTCTTCACCAGCACGTCCAGGACGTTGGGGGTGATGAAAGCGGGCAGGCTCGGCCCCAGGCGGATGTTCTTGATGCCCAGGTAAAGGAGCGTCAGCAGGATGGCCACGGCCTTCTGTTCGTACCAGGAACAGATGATGGACAGGGGCAGGTCGTTGACGCCCACCCCGAAGGCGTTGGCCAGGGCCACGGCGATCTGGACGGCGGAGTAGGCATCGTTGCACTGGCCCACGTCCAGAAGCCGGGGGATGCCGCCGATATCGCCCATTTCTTTGTCAAAGAAGCGGAACTTGCCGCAGGCCAGGGTCAGGACCACGCAATCCTTGGGGACCTTCTCGACGAACTCGGTGTAGTAGTTGCGGGTGGGTTTGGCGCCGTCGCAGCCGCCCACCAGGAAGAAGTGGCGGAGCTGCTTATTTTTGACGGCCTCGATGACCGCTCCGGCCACGTTGAGCACGGCGTTACGGGCGAAACCGGTCATGACGGATTTGCCATTGCTGTCTTCGATAAAGCCCGGCAGGGCCAGGGCCTTGTCGATCACCGGCTTGAAGTTGAGATCCCGGATGTGGGTGATGCCGGGCCAGCCCACCAGGCCCCGGGTGAAGAGATTGGGGGCATAGACCTCCTGGGGCCGCTGGATGCAGTTGGTGGTCATGACGATGGCCCCGGGGAACTGGGCGAATTCCTTGGCCTGGTTCTGCCAGGCGGTACCGTAGTGGCCATAGAAATGCGGGTATTTCTTGAGGCCGGGGTAGCCGTGGGTGGGGAGCATCTCGCCGTGGGTGTAGACATAGATGCCTTTGCCTTCGCTCTGTTTCAGAATCTCTTCCAGGTCCAGGAGATCGTGGCCGGAAACCAGGATGGCCTTGCCTTTTTTATGGCCCAGGGGCACCTGGGTGGGCACCGGGTGGCCGTAGCGGCCGGTGTTGGCCGCGTCCAGCAGTTCCATGGCCCGGAGGTTGATCTCGCCGCACTTGAGCACCAGGCCCAGGAGGTCGTTCAGGCCCAGGTCCTGGCGGGTGATGGCGGCCAGACCCTCGTGGACGAAGGCATAGACCTTTTCGTCTTCCTGCCCCAGGATGCGGGCGTGGTCGGCATAGGCGCAGACCCCCTTGATGCCGAAGAGCAGGGTATGCTTGAGGGCCATGATATCGGCATCGGTGGCGGGATAGGATTTGAGGCCTACCCCTTCAGCCTGCTTGACCAGGCCGTCCAGAGTGGCGGCGGGGGCAAAGGCGACGGGGCCGGCGCCGGAATCGACCTTGCCTCCGGCCTTGGCGACTTTGGCCTGGAGCTGGTCCCGGAGTTGGATGCTCTTCCGGATAAGCTGAACCAGGCGGTCGGGGTCGAAGTCCACGTTGGTCAAGGTGGAAAACGCCGCTTCCAGGGTAAAGGCGTTGACGTCCCGGTCGCTGAGGCCGACGGTGCGTCCGGCCACGGCCACCAGGGAGAGGCCCTGGAGGCTGTAGATCAATAAATCCTGGAGGGCCGCCACTTCGGCATTCTTGCCGCAGACGCCCAGAACCGTGCATCCTTCCCCTTTGGCCGCTTGTTCGCACTGATAACAAAACATTGATAACCTCCTAAATTTTGTATTTCTCAAACCTGGTGGTTTAGCTTGCCAAAACCATGGTTGGCTTTAATCTACTTCCGGTGGCGCCGGGCCGCCTTGACTTAAGACAAAAATTGCAGAAATTCTTGAAGCTGCGGGAAAATTGTCTCCCGGGTGGAATTATGGGAAGAACCTGGGGGCGGCACCGGCCCCCGACAGGATGCGATGGCGCGTCTCGGAAGATGGTTCACAAAATTGTTAATGCAAAGATAGGCATCCTTTTAAAGAAAACCATGCTGCGGCGATTTTTTTAGGGAAAGTGGGCGTGCGGAAGGCGCGATTTTTGTTGAGGGCAGGAGAACAAGTGGTTTTTTGGGGTTTCCACACCGAGCCTGGAAACGAGGGGCGGGATTTTAGGGGCGCCGTGCCCGCCGGGGACGGCGGCCATAGGCCGCCCTATCATTGCGGCTGCACAGGCGAGACGCCTGTGCCACTAATCCAGGAGTTCTTTCAGGGCCAGGAGCTCGTCCCGGATGGTTTTGAGCAGGGTCATGACCTGGTGGTCCACGGGGGATTGGGCCGGGGGCCGGGATGGCGGCAATTGATGCTGCTCGGGCTTATGGTGCATCTGGCGGCGCATGGCCGTCAGAGAGAGCTTTTCTTCTTCTCGGAGGCGCTTGATTTCCAGGATGAGCTGGATATCGGCGGGGCGGTAGAGGCGGTGCCGGGAGCTGCGGCGGGTGGGTTTCAGGAGCTTGCCCTGGGTTTCCCAGTAGCGCAGCACATGGGTGTTGACTCCGGTGATGCGGCTGACTTCACCGATGGTATAGAAAGCTTTGCGGGGGATATCCTCTTCCACGTTTTTCTTAACAAGCCCTCGATGCATGACCTGTAGGGGGTTGGTTTAACCAGTCCTTGAGGGCGCAATGCATGGCGCCCCTACGAAAATATCACCTAAATCATAAAAAATTATAAAAAAGCCGGGCATCATCCGGAGAGGCCCGATGGTCTCTCGTCTCTTCACCGCACTCTTCCTACCGCAGTTCCGCGCCC
Organism: Desulfobaccales bacterium; assembly: GCA_052139855.1. Classification (GTDB taxonomy): domain Bacteria; phylum Desulfobacterota; class Desulfobaccia; order Desulfobaccales; family 0-14-0-80-60-11; genus 0-14-0-80-60-11. The sequence continues at coordinate 6,716 of JBKQVS010000150.1, read as the reverse complement.
AGATCTTTAGCCAGGGCCGCGACCAGGGCTTGGTGGTGGGTATTCACCAGATCATCGGTCAGGGTGCGCTCCGGGTCGCGATAAGAGAGGCGGAAGGCCAGGCTGCGCTTGCCGGCGGGTACGGGGTCGCCGGCGTAGACATCAAAGAGGACCGCGTCCACCAGCCAGGGACGGCCATACTGATAGAGGGCCTGGGCCACCCGGGCGGCGGGGATGCGGTCGCCCAGCACCAGGGCGATGTCCCGGTAGACCGCGGGATAGCGGGGCAAGGGCGTGAAGCGGGGAGGCAGGGAGGCCTGGCACAGGGCGGCGAAATTGAGATTGAACGCGAAGATGTCACCCTCCAGGTCGAGGCGCTCGGCGATGTCCGGCCGGAGTTCCCCCAGGACTCCCAGTTCCCGGCTGCCCGACAACACCCGGGCCCCATAGCGCAGGTAGCCGGGCAGGCCATCGGCAGCAAAGGTGACGTCGGGGATCAGGAGGCCGTCCAACAAGGTCTCCACGATGCCCTTGAGGTCGAAGAAATTGACCGGGTCCGGGGTGGCGTTCCAGGCTGCCGCCTCCCGGGCGCCGTACATCAGGCCGGTGAGCCAGTGCTCTTCCTGGGGCAGGTCCTGGCCGGCCCGGGGCGCAAAGACTTTGGAGATCTCGAAGAGGCGCACATCCAGGCTCTGCTTCAAGGTGTTGCGGCGCAGGGTGTCCAGCAACCCGGGCAGGAGCGAGGTGCGCATCATGGCCTGCTCTTCGCTCAAGGGGTTGGCCAGGCGCAGGGCGGCGGCGGTATCTCCCCCTGGAGTGAGCAGGCTCCCGAGACGGTCCGGCTGGAAGGAATAGGTGATCACCTCGAAGAAGCTGAGGCCCTCGAGGAGTTGCCGGGCCGCGGCCAAGAGGCGCATTTCGGGGCCGGGCCGGGGGGTGGCCACCACGCCCCGGGGCAGGGTCACCGGGATGGCGTCAAAGCCGGCCAGGCGGGCGATCTCCTCGATGAGGTCCACCTCCCGCTCCAGGTCGCCCCGGAAGGGGGGCACCTGCAACACCAGGTTTTCGGTATCCACGGCCAGGGCGGGCAGATGGAGACGCCGGAGCAGGTGCAGCATCTGCTCCGCGGTGAGGTCGGTGCCCAGCACCTGGTTGGCCCGGGAAACCCGGAGGTTGAGCCGGGGGTGTTGGATGGGGGCGGGATACTCATCCAGGCGGGCCGCGCCCACGCGGCCTTCGCCCATCTGGCACATGAGCTGGGTGGCCCGCTCGAGGGCATGGATCACCCCGTCGGGGTCTACGCCGCGCTCGAAGCGGTAGGAGGCTTCGGTGCTGAGCCCCAGGCGCTTGGCGGTGCGGCGGATGGTGCGGGGATTGAAATAGGCGCTCTCCAGCAAGACCTGGGTGGTGGACCCGGTGACCTCGGAATCGAGGCCGCCCATGATCCCGGCCAGGGCCACAGGGCCTTCGGCATCGCAAATGAGCAGGGTTTCGGGATCGAGGGGGCGCTCGGCGCCATCCAGGGTGGTGAAACTGCGCTCGCCGCGCTTGGGCAGGCGCACAATAATTTCGCCGCCCCGGAGGCGCTCAAAGTCGAAGGCATGGAGGGGCTGGCCGAATTCCATGAGGACGTAGTTGGTGACATCCACCAGGTTGTTGATGGCCCGCAAGCCCGCCAGTTGGAGGCGGCGGCGCATCCAGAAGGGCGAGGGCGCCACGGTCAGCCCGGTCATGAGGCGGGCGGCGTACCGGGGGCAGTGGATGGGGTCCAGGATGGTCACCCGGGCCTGGATTCCGGCCGCGGCGGCCGCGGCGACATTGACTTCGGGATGGCGCAGGGGCTGGTCCAGGAGAGCCGCCACTTCTCGGGCCAGGCCCAGGACGCTGAGGCAGTCCGGGCGGTTGGCGGTGACGGCCACTTCCAGGACCGTGTCGGCCAGGCCCAGGGCCTCGGCGAAATCCCGGCCCAGGGCCAGGTCCTGGGGAATCTCCATGAGACCCACGTGATCGGCGGACAGGCCCAGCTCATCTTCGGCCAGGAGCATTCCTTCGGAGAGGACGCCCCGGAGTTTGGCGGCCTTGAGCTTGTGACCGCCGGCCAGGACGGCCCCGGGAGGGGCAAAGGGGTAGAGAACCCCGGGGGCGACGTTAGGGGCGCCGCAGACCACCCGATAGGTCTGACTGCCGGTGGTCACCTCGGCCACTTGCAACCGGTCCGCCTGGGGGTGGCGTTCGACGTTCAAAACTTTGCCCACGACCACCCCGGAAAATTCCGGGGCCACTCGTTCCACGGCCTCGACTTCAAAGCCGGCCATGGTGAGTCGATCCGCCAGGGCCTGAGCCTCAAGGGTGAGGTCCACAAAATCAGCCAGCCAGTTGAGAGACAATCGCATAATAAATTAATTTAACCCTCTTGGGCGCAAAACTCAAGAACCTTGATCCCTTCAAACGGGCGGTGGGCAAATGAAAAGGGACCGCGCACGGTCCCTTTGGAGCCTCGTCCTGATAACCCGGACCTGGGGGCGGAGGTTGCCCCGGGACCGGGTTGGCGAAGCGATGCAGGCTTGCGGCCTGGCCTTTTACTTGGCGGCTTTTTTGCGCCGGAAGCCGCGTTCGCCCAGGCCTTTTTCTTTGGCCAGTTTACGCCGCTGTTCCGAGTATTCTTTGCACACCAGGGGATACTTTTTGGGTTCGAGGCCATAGCGGCGGAAATAGTCAGCCGGGGCCAAGTGATGGGCTTTGCGCAGATGCGCTTTGAGAGTCCGCATCTTCTTGCCGCATTCGAGACAGACGACATACTTTTCTTTGACAATTTCATCCAGCGGAATGGAAGGTTTCTTTACTACTTCCGCCTGGGGTCCCGGCTCGGCAACCCCGCCGGCGATCTCGAGCAAGGCCTCGCGGCTTTCAAGAGCGGCTAAAACGTTATAGATGCCTTTAATCTCATCGACTAATTCTTTAGGGGTGAGTTCGCTCATTGACGCGTGGGAAATTACAATCTGGGCCGTTAATTTGAGTGCCTCAGTCGCCATAAACGTCATTCCTCTCCGAGTCTTTTTTAGTTACTGCGGGTGGGTTTATTTTGATGCAAGCTGTATAAAGGGTTATATGTAAGTGTCATTTCTTTTGTCAAGGGATTTTTTGTCCAACTTAACTTTTTTTGTGTACCCGATCGATTTTTTCATTAATTAATCGATCACACATTGAATGGGACAACTCAAGATTTAGTTCCCCCAGCCATCTTTTGTAATGCGACGGGGTCAACGATGGTTATTTTACCCTTATCCATTTCTATTAAGCCCAAACTCTTAAATCGAGATAAGGTTCGAGACAATGTTTCGCTGATAGTACCCAGATAAGCGGCCAGCTGCGTTTTGGTGGTGGGTAAATCGCAGTGCAGTCCGGGGGCGATTTCACCGTGCGTATGATGGCATCTCTCCAGGATATACCGGGCCAGCCGGGCCGATACTTCTTTCAGAGAGAGGTCCTCCAGTTGTTTGGTCAGGTGGAACATCAAGCGGCTCAAGGTGGCCAGCATGTTGCGGGCCAGGGCCGGGGAGTCGGCCAGATGCTGGAGAAACGGCCCTTTGGGAAAGAATAAGGTGTGGCAGTCCTCCAGGGCGATGGCCGTGGCCGGATAGGGAATGTCTCCGAAGACCGCGGCCTCGGCGAAGGTCTCTCCCGGCCCCACCAGGCGGATAATGTATTCCTTGCCTTCCAGGGAACTTTTGACGAGTTTGATCTGGCCGGTGACGAGCAGATAAAACCCCTGGGCCTCTTTGCCCTCCCCGAAGATGGTGGCCTGCCGGGGGAAGGTTTTCTTGACCGCCATGCGGGCCAGGGTGGCAAGGTCGGCCTCGGCAATCCCGGAAAAGAGATAAATGCGCCGTAAGATTTGCTGTTTGACACCCGTGTCTTCCCTGGCGGTGCGGTCCATTTGGGCCCCCCTGGCGTGTAGTAATCAGGATGATAGTTTAAGGCGGGACAATGGTCCCCCCGAACTGCTTAACTGGTTCTCATCCGGAAACCGCTTAAAATTCCGGCCTTTACCAAAGGAAGGCCAGGGGGGATCTCATAACTTTCTTAAAATCCCCCTAAATCCCCCTTTTTCAAAGGGGGACTTTGACTGCCATTTTGTCTGGTAAGCATGTTCGGATGGATATTAACTGGGCCATTTTAGGATGAAACCGACATTCTGACAATGAGATTCGGCGCCGAAAGAGAGGCGGCCGGGGGCTTGAGCCACGGGTCGGGCGGCGTCGGCCCTAACTCCGGTTCTTTGCGGTCGTCTATGAGCCATCGGCTCACCCGTAAATGATGAAAAGATATGGAGAGTGGGAACTACGCACCAATTTTTCTGATCATCTGATTAATTGGTGCGTGGAACGCACCCTACGAAAAACTCGGGTTCTTTGCAGTTGACGGGACAACGGTGCCTTTGGTAGATTGCTTACCGACACCGCTCAGGGAGACCTGCTGCCCTGGCTGCATCTCAGCACTGCAAGGAGTGACCCATGATCCGGTATCGGTGGACCGCGGCCATCTTGTTGATGAGCCTTGGATTAACCTGGGGCTGCGGCTCCCAGGAGACCAAAGAGATTCGGATCGGCGTCAACGCCGAACTGACCGGCAGCAAACCCACGGTGGGGGATTCGTGCCAAAAGGCGGTGGAACTGCTGGTGGCCCAGGAGAATCAGGCCGGCGGTCTCACGGTGGGGGACCGGAAGTACCCCATTAAGCTGTTTATCGAGGATAACGAAGACAAGGCCGAATCCGCGGCGGCGGCGGCTCAGAAGCTCATCAGCCAAAACAATGTCCTGGCGATTATCGGTCCCAACGCCTCGGGCAACGCCATCCCCGCGGCGCGGATCTGCGAAGACGCCGGGGTGATCATGATCAGTCCCTGGTCCACCAACCCCAAGACCACGGAAGGGAAGAAATTTGTCTTTCGGGCCTGCTTCATCGACGATTTTCAGGGGCAGGTGATGGCCAAGTTCGCCCGGGAGAACCTCAAGGCCCAGACCGCGGCGGTGCTCTATGACGTGGCGTCGGAGTACAACAAAGGCATTGCCGAGTTCTTCAAAAAATTCTTCGAGGCGGCCGGCGGCAAGGTGGTGGCTTTTGAGTCCTATACCAAGGACGACAAGGATTTCTCTTCGCAACTCACCATCATCAAGGCGGCCAACCCCGACGTTTTATTCCTGCCCAACTATTACAACGAGGTGCCTTTGCAGGCCCAACAGGGCCGGCGGCTGGGGCTTGCCTGCCCTTATATCGGCTCCGATTCCTGGGGGAGCGAGGAACTTTTGCGCCTGGGGGCCAAGGACCTGGAGGGTGCCTTTTTCAGCACCCATTACGCCCCGGATATCGCCACCCCCAAGGCCCAAAAATTCATCCAGGACTATGAAGCAAAATACGGTAAAAAACCCGATGACGTGGCGGCTTTAACCTACGACAGCGGCCTGCTGCTGTGCGCCGCCATTACCCGGGCCGGCACCCTGGACCGGAAAAAGGTGCGGGAGGCCCTGGCGACCATTCAGAAATTCGAAGGGGTCACCGGCCAGATGAATTTTAAGAATCTCTGCGACCCCGTCAAGAGCGCGGTCATTCTCCAGATTAAGGATGGGAAATTCAAGTACTTCGCCTCCGTGCAGCCTTAAATGACGGTTTTTGGTTTTGCGTTTTTAGTTTTTTGTGGTGGCGCGGGCCTGTCGCCTGCGTCACCTTTTCCGAACCCCGCCCTCGAAGCCCGGGAAATAAGCCCATGTTCCAGCTCCTGGCCCAAAATGTCCTGAACGCCCTGCAATTGGGGAGCGTCTACGCCCTCATCGCCCTGGGCTACACCATGGTGTATGGCATCCTCACCATGATCAACTTCGCCCACGGGGACATCTTCATGGTGGGGACCTACCTGAGCCTGGCCGGGGCCGCATTCCTGCTGGGCCTGCCCTTGCACCTGCCCATGGTGGTGGTCTTTCTGGGGGCCATGAGCTTTAGTATGCTGCTGACCGCGCTTTTGGGCGTGACGATCGAGCGCCTGGCCTACCGCCCCCTGCGCCAAGCGCCCCGGGTCTCGGCGGTGATCACCGCCCTGGGCGTGGGACTCTTCCTGGAAAATATCACCCTGGGAATCCTGGGGCCACAGCCCCGGCACTTTCCGGACCTCATCCCCCTGAGCCGCTGGGAGGTGGCCGGCCTCACCATCACGCCGTTGCAGGTCCTCATTATCGTCGTGGCCGCGGTGCTCATGGTTCTGTTGGACCTGTTGGTGCGGCGGACGCTGTTGGGCATGGCCATGCGGGCTATTTCCTACAACCGGCCCATTGTCCCCCTCATGGGGGTGCCGGTGGACCACGTCATTTCGCTGACCTTTGCCATCGGCTCGGCCATCGCCGCGGCCGGGGGCCTCCTGTACGGCCTGGCCTATCCGGTGCTGGACCCCCTGATGGGGGTGCGCATCGGCTGGTGGGCCTTCATCGCCGCGGTGGTGGGGGGGATCGGCAATATCCGGGGGGCTATGCTGGGAGGCTTTATCCTGGGCGCGGTGGAGATTTTTACCCCACTGGTGCTGCCGTCTTCCACCTACCGGGACTTCGTGGCCTTTTCCCTGCTCCTGGTGCTGCTGATCTTTAAACCCACCGGCATCCTGGGCCGGCCGGTGTTTGAACGGGTGTGAGATATGTTTTGGGGAAGGGGGCTAAGGGCAAGAGCCCTTACCCCCTCCCCCAAACCCTCAC